>JAULVA010000078.1:0-10274 GCA_032111275.1 Bdellovibrionota bacterium | reverse complement strand
ATTCCGAGGAGATATTTAGACTCAAAGTGCTTTGGATCGAGCTCCGCGGCCCTTCGGTACGATACCGCTGCCGCGTCATACAGTTGAATCTTCTCTTGGAGTACTCCCAGATTGAAGTACGTTAAGTGATTCGATGGATCTATCGCCGCCGCTTTTTGCAGGGTCGAAATCGCCTCTGGCACCCTCTGCTGCTTCTCTAAGATAACCGCGAGTCCCTGGAGCGCGGGAACGTTCCGCGAATTTTGTTCAAGAACTTTTTCGTACTGCTCTTTAGAGGCGGAAACCTCCCCTTTCTGGAGGAGAACTCCGGCGAGCCCCACGCGGAACGTTTCGTCGTCTTTTAATTTAATAGCCTCACGAAGTTTTGCCTCAGCGCCACTAAAATCCCCCTTCCGTTGAAGGGCGAGTCCCATATTGAAATAGGCCTCCACCATGTGAGGGCACAACTGAATAGCTTCTTGGTAGAGCGCAATCTCACCGTCGGACCCGTCTCCAAGCTCCACCCCCTTTTTGACCAGCTCCACTGATTTCAAACACGGCTGCTCAGCGTGCGCGAGCGGAGAGAGTGAAATGACCACAAGAGAGATGATTCCTAGGTGAAGAGAACTTTTGCGCACCGTTTTGCCTTTACCCCACACGTTCACTAGATTGAATTCATGTACTGCCGGAGGAGCTTGTCTACACCCCGTGTAGCTCGCTCAACGCCGCGACGACCTCGCGCATGCGCTCCTCAGTAACGACCGCCGAGAATCGAACATATCCATCCCACGCTTCACCGAATACGACCCCCGGTGTCACCAAGACCCCCGTTTTTCGTAACAGATCGTGAGCGACCCGAACAGATGCGCTGGTGGAGACGTCACTCTCCGGCACTATACTGAGCGGGTATTTCGCCCAAAGACAGGCTCCAGCTTGGGGATCTTGCACCTCCCATCCTAATCTTCTCAGCCCCGCGGCAAGGACGCGGAGACGCCGGTCATACGCCATAACGGTCGGGCGGACTACATCATGCGCGGTGGTAAGCGCGACGGATGCGGCATACTGAAGTGGCAAGAACAACCCGTAGTCAGAGTGAGATTTCCAACGCGCTACCGCTTGAACGGTTTGCGTGTCTCCCATCAGAGCTCCAACGCGCCATCCCGGCACGTTGTATGCCTTTGAGAGGGAATACACCTCGACGCATCGAACTCCTCGCTCACGAACCTTCAGAGCACTGACCGCTGGCTGCCCCGAGAAGCACATCTCGCCGTAGACGAAGTCGTTGATGATCGCCGCGCCATATCGCCAACATACATCCGCGATAGCGATCCACCACTCGTCCGATACGACCGTGCCCGCGGGGTTTGAGGGAAAGTTTAACAACACTACCCGAGCTCGGGACGAGGCGAGCGCTCGGTCAAGAGAGGCCGCGGCCTCGTTTGGATCGGTCACGCATTGCCACGGATACACCACGCCACCGGCCAGGGTCACAGAGGAAACGTGCGCTGGATATGAGGGTGAGCTCACGACCACCGCGTCACCAACGGTTATCAGGCTCTTAATAGCGTGATAGGTCGCGTCTTTACTTCCGAGACACACACAGATCTCGGTTTCAGGATTAAGGGCAATACCGAAGAGCGAGGAATACTTTAACGCGAACGCCTCACGCAGACGCCGGACGCCACGAGACACGGCATACCGATGATTTTGTGGCTTCGTCACTGACTCTAAGAGCCGATCTAAAACCGCCCGAGGTGGGGTGAGATCGGGGTTGACCATCGAGAGGTCGAAAACCTGCTTCCCATCGACCAACATCTGATGCTGAAGGGCTTTTAACGACCGGAGGTAGTCACGCCCGAACACCGATTCGCTACCTCCGCGCGGGCCGGCATGCGAAGAGCTACCTGCGGCGAAGGTCCCTTCTGAGGTACCTGCGAGGCTATCTAACTCTGCGACCTCCGATTGGGGGAGAATGTTCGAAGACATTGGGACTCAAGTATCTAGACCGGTGCACACTCGGAGGGTGCGTGAGGACACGAACACCACCGATGCATGCATACTACGGATAACGGCGAAAACAAAAGACCTTCGAGGGGGTTATACCCCCTTTCCGTTAACAAAAACGCACCAAGTCGCCGAACGCTCAGGGATCCTACTGCTGGAAGCGAGGCGCAATGAGGTTAAAGAGATACACGGCAGGCCCGATCTTCCCCTTAACCTTAATCTTATCGGTCAACATGGCTACCTGCGGATTGAGGTCTCCCGAACGAACCGCCATAAGGTTCTGCTCTGTGAGCGAGATGATTGAATCCACAAGAGTTGCCTCTCCAGGATTCTCCGCGTTGACTGTGAGAACTCCGCCCGCTGGCACGACAGTGGGCTCGTCCCCGTTCCAATCGAAGATAAAACGCTCACCAGAGCTACTAAGCTCTACGGCAAGGGTGCAGGTGAGGTGTGGCTTTAAGCGGAGCTTCGCCCTAGACGCCCGACTTGGTAGCTCTTCGCACAGAACATCGCGTCCATTTTGAATAACCTTACGGGTTACGGGCTGAACGTCTTGATCATCCTCATCATCAAGAAGGTCATCATCGCTCGGCTCCACCTCAGCGGAAGCGCCCTTCGCCGGCTGGTTCGTCCAGGTTTCATCATCGTCATCCCCTTCTACGGGAATCGAGCGAGGCGCCGGCGTCTCATCACTCGGAGCAGTGGCCAAACGGGTTGGCTCAAAGGAGCTTTCCTCAGTGGAGATAGGTTCTTGTTGCTCGTCGTCTCTTCGATCCGGCATGGGGCTCCTTACGTATCAGATTTGACTAGTATTGTTCCATTAAGCGGCTCTCGCGTCAAAACTCTTTCACGGAGGGCATGAGGCTCCTCGTGAGAGCTCCCCCATCGCGCCCTGGAGGGCCCGATCGAGGGCCGATACGGCATCCGCTATCTTCCACGCCCCGCGGTCCCGGGGCCCAACCATGTCCGAAATAGCTCTCATCGAGAGGAACCGTACCCCGAACAGAAGCGCGGCGTAGAACAGCGCAGCCCCCTCCATATTCGCTACCTGCGGAGAGTACCTCTCCTTAATCCAGGAGATCGAATGCGGCTCGCTGAGAACACGGCTGAGGGTCACCGCCCGAACTCGGGGCATTCCTTTCAGAGCGGAGAGCTCCCAGGTGGGCGCCACGAGGAGCCGATCGATAAATGGCGCTTGATCCTTTGAGAGCAACTTCATCTCGAAGAGGTCAAGGAAGCTTCCGTTGCTCTCCGCGCCGAGATCCCCAAACGCCTCCTCGGACACGACAACGACCGCTCCTATAGGGACATCGGCGACAAAACTTCCGCCGATCCCCGCTTGAATGATTTGATCATAGCGTCCCGTCGCCAGGGCTCGGGTCACATGAACACCACACGCGACCGGCCCAACCCCAGACACCAAGAAATCGCACCACGTTCCGTGTATGAGCGTACCGGCCGTACCCATGCCCTCCACGCGACGTCCCATCTCCCGCTCAATGAGCGCGCCTATTTCGAACAAGGTTGAGGAAACAACGAGGGTTTTCACACAATTCTTTTCTACGGTTCGCTGAAAGCGCGGAACTCCGTCCAAACGCTCCACAACTATTCTTAAACCGCTTCGATTATAGGCACACCGGTGCACTTACGGAACAGTCCGCGAGTGCTACGGAAATACCTTGAGAGGAGAACACCTTATGAACATTCAAACACTCATCGCCGCACAACAGTCCAGCTACTCGAACGTCCATCAGCCTATGACCCGACACGACAAGACCTCAAACCTCATGGGCTCCGTCCTTCCGATGGGAATCCTGACAGGCCTTCAAGCGCTCAATTCGCCGACGGCACTCGGCGCTCGAACCGGCACAACGATCGCCTCATCGACGTTACCCGCGGCCGCGGGAGCCGTTGGTTCAGCGGCGAGCTTTGCGGGAGGGGTACTCGGCGCGCTCGATCTCGCCATGAACTGGGGCAAATCATCCCCGGTTGCGGCGGCAAGTTCGGGGATGGCGCTCGGCGCCTCTGTCGGGACCATCCTCTTTCCAGGAGTGGGGACCGCCGTCGGAATCGGTGTTGGCGCGCTTGTAGGGGGACTCATCGGATGTATCACTACCGGCAAGCACAAGGATCAGCAGGTTCGTGATTCGGTTCGGGACATGCTCGTACAAGCGGGAATCCTCAACTCGGATTATCAACTTCAACTTCCTGATGGCTCTCTCTACGACATGGGGAAGGACGGTGGGCCTCGAGAGGAATTCGGAGGGCGACGCCCGTTCGAGGTCGACCTCTCAAATTCCCTCGCTCAGTACGCCATCGGCTGGATGGATCCGATCATCGCGCTTCTCGCGCCGGGCAACGATAAGGTAAGAAATGACTTCGTCGGGTACTTCGCCAACGCCATACTTCGCGACGCGAAGGACCTGAATGACGTACGAACAAACGTCGACTTTTTTCTGGGCAAATTCGGGCTATCCGATGAAACCCTCGCCAACGCGATCGTTCAGATGGGCAACGCCGGAGCTATCGATCAAAACACCGCGCAGGCATGGCTCGGCGGTATTCAACAAAGGGGTGATACGACATTCTCTGGAGATTTCGAGCTCGCGCCCCAACCGCGACCAGAGGGAGTAATTGACGCAGAGTAAGGAATAGGAGCGAGCGGCGAAGGGTATTCTCTCAACCGCGCCTCGCCCGCGGAGGCGCAGCAAAACCCCACGTTCACGTTTACGAGCACGAGCACGTTGACGTTCACGTGGGGAGTTTGAAAGTAATACTACTAATAGGTTTTGCCTCGATTCCCCGGCTACATGCAGAGGTCGAAAGGTGTTGAAAGCGTCACAAAGTGCTGCCAATCGTTGTTACCAACAGCGCGATACTCGGCCGCGTAATCGAGGAGGACCGCTCGGATGAATGAATCGTCATCCATGTCGTACTTCACCCCTGCACCCGCCGTCCACGCGTTGTACTTCGCGCTTCCGGTGAGGTCTCTGAGGTCGGAGCGATCGTAGTCCCACTTAAAGTTGGACGCGTAACGGTACCCTCCGCGAATCGCGATCCAATCGTCGAGGTACTGTTCAAGACCAACGCGGAGATTCATTACGCGCCCCATCGAGTCACCACCAAATGGGTATCCAGGGTCGTTGGCGCCCGGCTCGTCATCTCCATTGTTTGAATAGAAGGTAGAATCAGCTCCGAGCGCGACAGTGGTGCGATCCATCCGGTATTCCAAGCCGGTCGCTATGCCATACTGCATCTGCTTCACAGTCTGATCATCCGCAAAGTGTCCCTTATGATCGAGATCGTGCTGACCATGCCCTATGGAGATAGTTGCTCCCCACATCAGATCGTCCGTCGAACGAGTCTGCACTCCCAGGGTGTGCAAAAAGGTCTCTGCTGAGTCGTAGTCATGGATATCTGAATCGATGCTATCCTTTTGATAGGTAAGTCCGTATCCAAGGCTCGCATAATCACTGATCGCTTTTCCATAGGCGCCGGATATCTGATACGTTCCTGAATCGGTATCGTCCGGATCGTAAGTCCAATCGCCACTACGGCCCCACCATCCCATTCCGAAGTTACCACCATCTGGAAGACCATCATCTGTTGGATTGATCGGCGTAGCTCCGTAGACCTGTCCTATATTCTGCTTATCCTTCGCGTTCGCGTCGCTTGGATACTCATGCCCCGTTATCTCATTAAAGCTGAAGGAGGCGGAGAAATCACCATACCGCATCAATCCAAGACCTCCAGGGTTTTGAACGGTAGCCAACGCGTTAGCCGTTGTCAGATTCGTACTCCCTGACATACCAAGCATTCGAGCGTCAAAAGGCTGATTCACAAATCGCTGTTGTTGTTCTTGAAAGTAAAAGTCGCGCTGCTTGTCGTCAGCGTGGCCATCCTGGGTGGACATAGCCATGCACAGCGACACCAAGAGAGCCGCTTTTGTAACTGTGGTATTCATCATCTCTCCTACATACTCTAATGACGTTGGAACTTTGCCTGCCGAACGTTCTTCCTCGCCCTTCTGTGGACTCGGCGAGAAAGCCGTGAGCATTTTCCGATGAGCACGACGTTGGCTCAACCTTCATCTCTCGTTTCCCCATATGCCTGTATGATCACAGTCATCGGACCAATCTCCCAACCCCCTTGGTCGCCACTGCCTCACTCGGAGAGATCCACCGACCCTCCTTGGGAAGCGAGGCAAAACCTTCTAGTAGTCTAATTGTGGCCTCGAAACGTGAACGTGCGGTTTTGCCTCTTTCCCAAGAACGTCGAGGCGCGAAAGCACCTTCAGGGAGGTGGTTACCGGCACTGCGGTTTCAAATAGCCTTTGTGCAGTTGCCGAGTGCCCCAAACCCCCAAGTAACCCTTGATCTCCCCCCCTTGCGGGCGTACACTCTCCGTATGAAAGTACTCCGTACCACGCTTTATTTTGCGTTTACCCGCCGTTCCTAGGGGCAGAGTACTCAGCTGTAGTGGCTGAAACAGGCTCTGCGTAACCGCAGGGCCTTTTTTTTTACTTATCTTTTTTGCTTGCCTCATATGAGGACGAGCCGGATGAAACGCGAGGAACTTCTCGATGGAACCGACACAGTGGATATGGATGAACGGCTCATTTATTCCGTGGAATGAAGCCCGAGTGCACGTTCTCTCACACGGACTTCACTACGGTTCATCGATCTTCGAGGGACTTCGCGCGTACAAGACAGAGAGGGGCACCGCGGTCTTCCGCCTGAAAGAGCACATGGATCGGTTTCACTACTCGGCCCAAGCGATTCGGATGAAAGTCCCCTACTCGGCTGACGAGCTCTCCTCGATCACGCTCGAATTGCTCAAACGAAATAATGTGGAGGCGTGCTACATACGACCACACGCGGCGTTCGGATATGGCGCCATGGGACTAAACCCCGCCACCGCCGCGGTGGATGTCACTATCGCGTGTTGGCCATGGGGAGCGTACCTCCCGATAGAGTCGGCAGATATCAAGGTCAGTCGGTATATCCGGATTCATCCTCGTTCGACGGTCGCGGACGCCAAGATCGGAGGACATTACGTTAATAGTATCCTCGCGGTCCAAGAGGTTCAGGGAACCCACTATCACGAGGCGCTCTTCCTAGACTACGAGGGCAACATCGCCGAAGGCCCCGGCGCGAATTTCTTCATCATTAAAGACCGAGAGATCATCACGCCTCCCTGCGGCACGATACTCCCCGGCATTACCAGGGCCTCCGTTATAGAGATAGCTCGGGATAAGGGATTCGTGGTTACCGAGAGAAAATTGACCGTCGCTGAAGCACAGGACGCCGACGAGGCGTTCTTCACCGGCACGGCGGCCGAGATGACACCTATCGGGTCGATCGAGGACAAGGCTCTTCGGATCGGAGCTCCCGGTCCGATAACGTCGGAGCTCAAACAGGCATACCTCGACGCGGCGTACGGTCGGTCGCAACGCTACACAAAGTTCTTAACGTTCGTTTCATAGCTATCATCACCGGGAAGTACGTATGACTACATCACAAATATCCAACACTGAGCTCTCAGATGCCCGTCACGAGATAGATAAGCTCGACAAACAGCTCCTTGAACTCCTCGCCCAACGTCGAGAGCTTACCGAAAAGGTTATCCAATCAAAGGCGGCGGCGAATACTCCGATTCGCGACGAGGGGCGAGAGTACGCTCTGATCCGACAACGAATCGCCGACGGGCGACTCCTCGGTCTTGATCCACAGCTCATCGTAAAACTTTTCCACGAGATCATCGCTGACTCAGTACGCCTCCAACAGGATATCCTTCAATCGAAACTGAACGGGGCTCCGGAACGGAAGCGCTCGGTAAAGGTCGCGTTTCAAGGGATCGATGGCTCCTATTCCCACCTCATGGGACGATCGATCCTCGCCTCAGCGGGCGCTCCCACTGCCGCGCCTACCACACATGCTGAACCCGAGTTCGTTGGTTTTCACTCATTCAAAGAGACGGTAGAAGCCGTTGAGAGCGGCGCGTGCGACCTCGGCATCTTGCCCATTGAGAACACGACGTCTGGCGGTATCAACGATGTGTACGACCTCCTGCTGAACTCCCGAGTGTCGATTGTGGGAGAGGAGAAGTTTAACGTGCGCCACTGCCTCATCGGACGAGAGGACGTTCCCGTAGCGCACCTCACCACCATTCACTGCAGCCAACTCGCGGTGGCCGAGTGTGGACACTTCCTCGCCTCGATCCCCAACTGCGCGGTTCAGTACGCGACCGACTCCGCGACAGCTCTGAAGGAGCTCAAGGAGAGCGGCGACAAACATCGCGCGGCAATCGCGAGCGAGGAAGCGGCCGAAATGTTCGGCCTCAGGGTGCTGAAACGTGACATCGCGAATCACGAGGATAACTTTACCCGGTATGTCGTCGTCGCAAAGAGCCCCGTCAAGGTTGACACTCGCGTCACCAGTAAGGTCTCACTCGCGATGAGCACATTGCATAAACCTGGAGCGCTCGTCGACACCCTCGTGGTGTTCAAACAGCACGGCATCAACCTCACGAAGCTTGAGAGCAGACCGATCGCCGGCAACACATGGGAGGAGATGTTCTACATCGACTTTATCGGCAATCTGGAGTCCCCGAACGTCGAAGCCGCTCTCGATGAGGTAACGAAGCTCACCCGCTTCATAAAGGTGCTTGGATGCTTCCCATCCTGCGATGTAACCCGAACAGAGTTGACGAATCAGGAGAGTTCACCGTGCGAGACCGATACGTGCCAGCCACCGTCAGTGCGCATCGAGGTGAAAGACACACCTGCTCCCAAGAGTAGTGGCAAAGATAAGGGCTACAAGCTCGTGAGTCGGGATTACAAGTCTGATAACACTATCATCGACGTTGGAGGTGTTAGGATCGGAGACGGTAATTTCCTCGTCATCGCGGGGCCCTGCTCCGTCGAATCCCGTGAGCAGATCATGGCATGCGCCCGTGAGGCTCGAAACAACGGCGCTAAGATACTCCGCGGAGGGGTATTCAAACCACGAACCTCGCCGTATAGCTTCCAAGGACTCGGCTATGAGGGTCTCGATCTCCTCGTGGAGGCGGGCCGCGCTCACGGTATGCCGGTCATCACCGAGGTCATGACCACTGAGGACGTGGAGCGTGTGGCTGAGAAGGCTGATATCTTGCAGATCGGCGCTCGCAACATGCAAAACTACAGCCTCTTAAAGGCGATCGGAGAAACCCGTCGCCCCGTGATGCTCAAGCGAGGGCTCAGCGCTCCTATCGAGGAGCTCCTCCAAGCGACCGAGTACATCCTGGCTGGAGGGAACCAACAGGTATTCCTGTGTGAGCGTGGTATCAGAACGTTCGAGACGGCAACGCGAGGAACGCTCGACATCAGCGCGGTACCGGTTCTCAAAGCCCGAACTCACTTACCGATATTCATCGATCCCTCCCACGCCGCGGGAACTCGAGATCTCGTTGCGCCACTGGCGCTCGCCGCGAAAGCGGTAGGTGCCGATGGTATTATCGTCGAGTTCCATCCGGAACCGGAGAAAGCGTTAAGTGATGGACCTCAAGCTCTTCGCTTCCCCCAGTTCGCGAAGTTGATGGCGGATCTTAAAAAAATGGAGGTTTCGTAATGTATACTCTCGATGTCAATGTCGCGCGAACCGAGTCTCATTCACCGCTGTGGGTCGACAGAGGATTGATTGAACGACTTCCTCAGCTCATCTCCCCCTCAAAGTACTCCTCATGTGTGGTGGTGGCTGACGCCGGAGCCTCCAAGGCGAGAGACCGCGTGTGCGCCGCTCTCTCGGTGCCTCCTACCCGTGTGCTGTCACTTGCGGGTGGTGAGTCTCAAAAAAACGTAAAGGAGCTCATCCATCTCTGGGAGTTCTTCGCCGAACAGAAACTGGACAGAAAATCCCTGGTCGTCACGGTTGGTGGTGGCGCGACAAGTGACCTCGTCGGCTTCGCTGCGGGAACCTATATGCGAGGGGTCGCGTTTCTTCACGTACCGAGCACCCTCCTCGCGCAGGTCGACGCGAGCATCGGCGGGAAAGCTGGGATAAATTTTCATGGGATCAAGAACCTGATCGGATCAATAGCGCAGCCGGTCGGCGTCGTCATCGATATCGATGCTCTTGAGACCCTTCCGGAGCGAGAGATTCGGTCGGGATTCGCTGAGGTCGTAAAGCACGGGTTGATCTCGGACCGCGCATACTTCGACAAGGTTACCGCTCGGGACTGCATGCGGTGGACACCTGAGGAGGTGGTAGAGATCGTGCACAGATCCTGCGAGATCAAGAAGGCGATCGTTG
>JAULVA010000077.1:11418-15468 GCA_032111275.1 Bdellovibrionota bacterium | reverse complement strand
CAGCTCCTCTTGGGCGCCGACAACGGTCTCCGAGGATACGAGATCAACACCTTCGCGGGAGACAAACGGATGGTGCTGAACCTTGAGGAACGGGCCCACCTCGCGGATGATATATTCCAACTGGTGAGCCTCGGCACCGCGTTCTTCGTCGATGTCGGAGGGGCCACCTCAAACGCTTTCGGGGATCTCCTCACCACCGATCTCTATGGCGACGCCGGATTCGGATTTAGATTCTGCTTCCCCCGTGCCGCCGGCGGAGGTATCGCCCGTATCGATATCGCGTTCCCTTTCCGAGACGGACCCGATGGATCCCAAGCCGGCGAGCCACGGGTTATCTTTGCCGCCGGACAGCTATTCAACGCCCGCCTTCGAAGCGAGGCAGTTGGACCAGAGAACGCCTCTCTTGGTGTCGGATTTGACCGATAACGACTCATAAACCTCCTCATCAAACCAGATCACGACCAAAAGCGATTATGCCGTGCTTCACCCTGTGGAGCTACCTTCCTTAGCTAGAGGGCCTCTGCTACTTATCTGGAGGGCACTCGGGCAGCTCGCGCGCCCGAGCGGTACAACTCTCTTTTCATCGGTCGATATGTCCCTTTTCAGGACCTCCTTTGTCACCCTTCTCGCAGTCCAGGCATGGGGCCTCCTCGTGACCTTCAGCACCGCCGAGGCGACCCCAATCGTGTCCGCTCACGTCACATCTGTGGAAAGAGCCGAAAGAGAGCTTGTGCATGTGACCCTCCGAACACAGGAGGGGCTCGAGCGCTTCCTCTTTTCGGCGAAGGACTCCCCCACCACCGAGAGCGAGGAGGTTCACTACGCGGGGTTCGCTCGTCCGAGAAATTTCCAACGGGAGAAGCTTTCCGCCTCACTCACCATAACATCCGACAAGGCGTGGCTCTTTTTTACCAGCCGGCGAACAGGAAGGCCCGCCGCCGCTATCATCACCCTCTCTCGCGCTGACACCACGATCCTTACCGATCGAGTTCGCGTCTCTCGAGTTCCCCAAAAAACACTCGCATGTGGGAGCCATGCGGGCGAAGACGCGGCAAAGACCGAGACGGTTGGAACCTCTCGAGCCCGTCGGGTAAACCGCTCACTCACCGACACCGCCCGCGTGTCGACACGCAAGGCGTTCTCTCCCGCTCGCGTTCTTGAGGTCGCCACCGAAGCGGACTACGAATTCTCCCAACTGCATGGCACCAGCACCACGAGCTACATTCGAGCCGTTCTCAACGCCGTGGATGTTATGTACTCATCGTCGCTGGGTATCCGGATTAAAATTGTGGGGCAACGGACTCAAGGCTTACCCACGCGTGGCCCCCGAACTATCGAGGCGCTCGATCTTCTTGAGGAGTTCCGACGAGGAGAGTTCGCGTCAAACTCCCGAGCGGACATCCGTCACCTCTTTACCGGGAGATCCATTCAGGGGCTTACTATCGGCATCGCTTACGTCGCCGCGACCTGCACGGCGAACGGAATCTACGGTGTCGGGCTCTCCCGAGATGTAAGCGAGGGACTGCAACCGTTTCTGGCCGCGCATGAGATCGCGCACAACCTGAGCGCCACGCATGACGGCGAAGCGCGCTCGATCATGAATCCAGCGATCACCCAAGAGAATAACCGCTTCACCACGCAGGCCATCACCAGTATCCAGGACTTCGTCTCAACTACCGGCACCTGCCTCGCGACGGAGAGCCTCTCCACCGCGAAGCTCTCGTTAGACCCGACAGACCCCACTCGTTTCCGCGCGCGAGTTGCGTTCACCTTAACCAAACCCTCATCGTGCGAGGTTACACTGTACGGCTCTCAGAATGCTCGGACCTACGCGGCACTGGCATCTCGCGCGATACCAGGTGTCAAAGCGGGAGCGAGGAGCAGCATAACCTTCTCAGCTGAGGCTCCCCCACTCTCGACCGCTCAAACTTTTCACTTTAAGGCACGAGTTACGTGCGGGGAGAGTCGCACGATATCAGCCCCCTCGAGACTCCGGTTCGGGGTCGCAACCTCCGAATCAACCGACTCCCCGAGTCCGGGGCGATGGCTTCAGCTCTTGAAAGCCAATTTGAAGAGATCCTGACATCTCTCGTATTGAGACCCACCCTGCCATAAGCCCAAGCTGCTCCTCGCACTCCCTGAATTGAGTCTTTGTGTGGCCCACTTAAAAAACGAATTTTTAATAGAACCTCGTATCAAAACCGAACGTTGGGCAAAAAAGAAGCGGCCCTGGTTCCGAAGAACGAGGGCCGCTCCCAAAAAAGACTAGAAGAGCTTACTTCTTCTTAGCTGCCTTCTTTGTGGTCTTCTTCTTAGCTGTTGTCTTCTTTGCTGCTTTCTTCTTAGCTGCCATTTTCTTTTCTCCTGTTTGATGGCGAACGGAATAATCTCCATTCACCGTCTACGTTGGTTTACCGACCTAGCCAAACTTACCGGTCTTCGAGATATTCTCTGAACCTCACCAAGCTTAGCTTGACCGAAATCTTTTCCCCTCTCACCTCAGAACGGCTTTTTCTCGCGAAAGAAGCCTATTTTCCTTAGTTTGAGCGGCGTTTTTTATCGCTTCATCTCTGCTTGTCGTCAGACAAACTACGAAGCTTAACGATTACCGCTTAATCGATGATCCTTTCGAATCACCGCGAACCTTCTTTTAACTTCGCCGCACCATACCTACAACTACCAACGGGCGACGGTTCTCTGCCATCTCACGAATCTCCGTATGAAGATTCTTTTTGTTTTCGCTGCTCACTCACTACCTTCTCGAGATAGTCAGTGAGCAACGAACGAGACCTCATTGACTGCAGGTTGACACCGCTTGCAATTCTTGACAAGCCCTTTTTTGATGACATGAGATCCCTAGATGGTTTCAAGAGAGTGAAATTTTTCTCCGCGCTCATCTTCGCTCACTCCCTCACGCGTCTCGATCATCATCACGCGACGATCACGATGCGAACTCACCAACCCATCTCCCGCGCACCAAGAGATCGATCGTCTCTCCACTCTGAAGCAGAGCTTGCACATCGATCTCCTCATTAGAAATCATGATATCCGTATGCACAGAGCTGACGTTGCACCCGATCGCGACGCACTCATCATCGGTCATCTCCCCTCCACCCTGGAGGCATCCCTTGTACGCGGAACCGACCGCGATGTGACATGCCGCGTTCTCATCGTAGAGGATCTCCTGGAAGGTCAAACCACTCTCAAAGACCGGTGAGTCGACACCGACGAGCGCCACCTCGCCAAGACGGTTCGCTCCCTCATCACTCTTGAGATACGACTCCAACGTCGCGGCGCCCTCACTACACGAAAACCCCGAAATAAGCCCATTTGTGAAGGTTATTGTGAGATCCTTGATAAGCTTTCCGTTGACGTAGAAGGGGCGTGTCGCTGTGACCACCCCTTCAGTTCGCCGCCAATCGGGAGTGGTGAAAACCTCCTCAGTCGGCAGGTTCGGCTCGAACACATGACCATCCGACGTTACATCCGCTCCCCCCTTAAAGAGCGCCTTTGAGGAGAGACCGACCGTGAGGTCAGTGCCAGGTCCCGTGAACCTCAACTCGGCAATCTGAAGGGCAGTAAGACGCTCGGCTCGCCTCTTGAGGCGGAGGTTATGCTCGCGCCACCGCTCAACATAATCACGGTCGTCGACACGACAGATTTTAAAGATCTCCCCCCACAACATCTCCTCAGCGACGCGCCCTCGCAGCTCCGGAAATATCTTCTCAGCCCATGCGGGAGTCGCCGCGGCGACAACGCACCACTGCACCTTCGATCTCCCGATCCCCTCAGTGTAAAACCGTTTTGCCGCGTGGTATGTGGCCGTCCTCACATCGTTGACCGCGCTGGGATCGAGGTCGGAGAGGTACTCCGGATATTCAGGTCCAAGGATCTTGAGATTCGCCGCGCCACTATCGACGAGCTCGGAGAACTTGGCGGAAAAAAATGCCGGGAGGGTTCTCAGATGTTCGGAAGGACTATGCAAAACGCGCCCTCGCACATGCAGCGGATCGACCAATTCGACATGCACGTAGCTCGCCCCCCGCCGGT
>JAULVA010000077.1:0-11408 GCA_032111275.1 Bdellovibrionota bacterium | reverse complement strand
AGCGATGAATTACCTCACTGGAGATATTCACGAGCTGCCCCGGACGCACGTTCAATCCATGCTCGACGATAAGGTCGGCATACCGCTCTAAACGATCCCTAAACCCTTGAGAATAATTATCTAAGTTGGTGTGCATCCTACCCTCCTTGTACACATGACATGGCGCTCAAAAAACCACATAGCATGCGTCAAAGTGGGGGGCACCACGGTATTTGCGGGCGGAGACGTAGAGCCGTGAACGTGAACGAGAAAATACAGCGCGGGAATACGGGCATCGGGGCGCCCATCAATCACGCCCCTCCACGGATTGGCCCAACCCGGAGGGCCCGTCTCCTGACGGGCCGGTGTGGCGACCGCATCAACGAACGGATACTGAAGCCGCGATCCAATTTGTACGATGGAAACATACCCGGCCTGTCTCCTGACAGGCCGGTATGGCGGTCGCCGTTTTACGCGAAAGATTCGTCGCGATCCAATTCGATGCATTAATTCATACCCGGCCCGTCGGGAGACGGGCCCTCCGGGGTGACGTGATGAGGATGTTCAGAAACGTGCGCCATCCCCCGTTTGCGTGGCGCACATCGGGAGGGCGACCGTCCCCGGTCGCCGGGACGTAACGCATGGCTAATGATTTGCGTGACGGTTCCACCCGATGGGCGCGTTATCGAGCCCCTACCGCGCCAACAGCGACACCTCAAGCTTCCCATCACGGATAAAGCGGGCGAAGTTGCCGGCGTTAAGCGCAGCATCTGAGGCATCACCTTGGGTGGTCACACATCGAACCGAGTACCGATACCCCTGCTCTCCTGAGAAGTCCTTGAACACCTCATAGGTGTATGGGCTCGGTCCTGGGGCGCTTGAGAGTCCGCGGCGCGAGCCGACGACCTTCACTACCGCGTTACTCGGTGTGGCCCCGCCCGCTCCATAGTTCTCAAGAAAGAATCGCGCCCGCTCCCAGGCGAAACGGTCCTCCTCGATCGCCACCACGAATTCGGTCGGAGTGGCGAGCACCGCCTCACGCGCCTGGTCCTCAGGGGTGGCGGCAACCTCTAATTTTTCGAACGCGCTCGCATGGGAGAGGTTCGCGATCGAGCCAGACCTGACCGTTTCCGTCGCGCACCCCGAGAGGGAGATAATTGAGATAACGAGAAGAGAGGCTCCGTTCTTCATAGCGCACCATCCTAGAGAGCACTCGCCGCATGCTAGAGGCTAATCCCTCGCCGCGGTTCCATGAATGGACTTATAGTACCCCGAAACAAAAACGCCAACCATCTCCCTTTCGGGCGAGGTTGGCGTCGCTCTCTATGCGAGGGGAGGCAAAAGCGCGCGATAGCGGGGTTTTGCCTCTTATTCACATCGCAGTGAGATTTAGCTGAAGGAGCTTCCGCAACCGCAGGTGCGCTTAGCGTTAGGATTCTTGAATTGGAATCCCGTTCCCTGAAGACCGGTCACGTAATCCACGACCGTTCCACGGAGGTAGCCAGCGCTGACCGGATCAACGACGACCTTAACGCCATTGAACTCAAGAGCGAGGTCGCCCATGCGCTCCTCTTTGTCGAAATCGAGACCGTACTGATACCCCGAGCACCCACCGCCAACGACGGAGATACGAAGGAAATCACCAGACTCACCCTCCTCTGTAAGAGCCTTAGAGACGGCGTCGATAGCCGAAGGGGTAAGATGGATCGGCATCTCATCGGTAGGCGTGAAGTCGGTCTCAGCTACCGACACGTTCTTACTTCCGCTACCGCTGCCACAAGGACCAGATGTTGAACACGACATAGAATATCCCTTTGAACAAAGTACACCCGGGTTATATCGAGCGACTCTTTATGTTACCAGTCTTACTAACCTTTATTGTACTAAGGAATAGGCCCCTTTCACAATAAGAGCGCTTCCTTTTCCACATGCGGCGAGCCTCCTCCAAAAGATAACTTCCGCTAGGTTGCACTAAATCCACGAAATCGCACGGTTTATCCCCCTATCCCGCCACGGACCTTGATCTCTATCGAGGGGTTACGTCGCCCTCCCGCGGCCTCAGGAAGGGCTCATGCAAAACCGAACAGCTGCCGAAATTATATGACAGAGGTGGCGGTGAGGACCTCCCGCCGGCACGGAGAGCCGGTGAACTTTGAGGCAAAAAACGGCATGTTCCGAACGAGCTTCCCACAACAGGTCACACCAAAGCTTCTAACGTCCCTCACCGCGCTCGTGCTCGGATGCGCTCCGCACTTGGCGGGCACCGCGTTCGCCGAGACGGTCACCGAGGAGCGCGCTCGGTACGTTCAACCGGACGAGAGCTCACCACTCAGATTCACCCCAATCAATCTCGCCAACGGAAGCAAGCTGACCCTGATCAGTCCGACGCGATGGTCCGAAACAGCATCGAGCTTAATCGCCGTGCTCAACACAACGCACGACCACTTCACCCGTCTCTTCTCCGACATCCCCGCCTTCAGCACCTCGATCCGTTTAATGGATGAGGAGGAGTTCTTCGAACTCACCGGCGCGCCGAAGTGGACGAACGCGATGTTCTTCCGCGGGCAGATCATCCTTCCCCTCGCCAAGAGTAAGGCCATCGACATTGAGAACCTCAATCGCTCCGTCAAACACGAATACACCCACGCCATCCTCTCCGCGCTCTCAGCCGGAAACCTTCCCGGTTGGCTCGATGAGGGACTCGCGCAATGGTTTGAGGGTGAGGAGAGCCCAGGATTACGAGCTGCGCTCCGTGACTGGCTTGAGAACAACGACCCGGTTCCTCTCGACCTCCTGCAGGGTGGATTCACCAAGCTGAAAGCAGAGATGGTGCCAGCGGCGTACGCCCAATCACTCCTCGCGACCCGGCTCGTCGCTGAAAAGTATGGATTCCCCTCGATGAGCGTCTATCTGATGCTCCTCCGAGATGGCGTCGACAAGGACACCGCCTTCCAATCCGCCTTCAACATCCCTCTCAATGATTTCGAGCAACAACTCGGTCGAGCGCTGAAGCGATGGGCGGCAAAGGAGGGGGAGTAGGACAAAGAATAGGAAGGGAGATAAGGCAAAGCGGTGCGGCAGCACCGCTGCCTAAGCAAAAGCCCGCGATAGCGGGAATTTGCCCCTTCTTTGCCCCCCTACATCCTGACCCTCCCCGCATACCCCGTCATCTCAAGATAGCCGATAGCCTTCTCTCCATCTGCGGCAACAGGGCCCTCCCAGTAGCGGGGCTCAAGCTCTGAGGCGCCGTCCCCGACCTCACATCCCGGAACCCTCGCCTTCACCACAAGATCGATCCCGTGTGATGGGATCTGAACACGCCACTCAAGGGGATACCGAGCGCCCGAGCGAGGACTGAGCCACTCTTTGGAAGGCGTGAGCGTTATCTCACCACCCCGAACGGTCGAGGAGCTCCCCTCTTGTTGAATGCTCGCCGAGGCGTACGAGGTTCCCCTATCAGCGGTACGAAGACGGAACACGGTGAGGTTTCGACCATCGCTCAACATAAGTCCCATCCAATCCCACCCAACCTGGTCAGGGGCCAAGGTGTTGCTCATGAACTCGTGATCCATCCAGGCAAGCCCCCGCACCGGAATCAGACGCGCGCCATCTCGTACCTCGCCTGAGAGCTTGAGGCGGGGTAGCGAGTAGTAGTGGGAGGCGCAGGTATCGCAGGTGCCTTTACGACTGAAGCCCCCCTCTCCCTGGAGCCACGGGGGAGACGACTGGGCACCTAGTAACCGTAGCGAGGGAGAACCACCGCGAGCTGGCGAGAACCTCAGGAGATGCGAGTCGCCGATTAACTCAGCCAACCAATCACCCGACCACACCTCAAGGGTCGTCGGGTTAGCGCCGGCCGCACCGAGAAGCGCCCCACCTTTGCGTGACGCGAAGGTAGTGACACCGGTCGAGATATCCGTGAGTGCGGCATGCGCGAGATACTCGCTCCGTTCGCCATCACGTGGTGTCTCCGCGCGACGGAAGAAGGTGAGCTGAAAGCCGTACGCTGGAGCGTCGCGAAAGGGCTCCGCCCCCTCACGATAGAGGTGCCCGGTGTAGTACCACCACTCGGTTTGAAACTCGTTATGAGGTCCGTGGTCCCTCGGAAAGGACCACGTATACCCTGGATGCGCGGACCGAAAGGTAGCAGCATCAGGAGCGCCGACCGCGACATCGACACACGAGAGTACACTGAGCAGCGCGAGCCCGACAAACGTTCCATATCGTCTCTTCCTATTCATCGGATAACGTAGCCTCCTCTATAGTTCTCTTCAGCACCACTCTGGTGGCCATGAGGGTCACAACCGCCACCGCCACAACAAATCCAACCGCGATCACGACCGGTGTCACCGAGAGGGAGAAATCGATCGACCACCCAAACGATCGCGGATTTACGAAGGCGGTGAGCCCCCATCCAAGGGCCACGCCCCCGAAGAGACCGATCGCGACGGGAAGCGCGCACACCACGGTACTCTCTACCACGTGAGCGCCAACGATCTGAGGTGGAGAGAAGCCGAGAAGGTGCATCGTCTTAATCTCACGGCGTCGCTCCCAGAGATTCTGAAGGGAGGCCAATACCAACCCGAGAAGAGCGATCGAGAACACGATCCACCGAATACTCAGGGTGATGCGGAAGGTTCTGTCAAAGAGGGTGAGCGCGTACTCCCGCAGCTCTCGATTATCTCGGACCATTCCAACCGCGCCAACCACGTGCTCCAGCTCCCCCTTCACCGAAGCTATCTGAGCCCCCGGTTTGAGATCGATAGTCAGGTTCTTCGGCTGCTGACGGGGGTAGAGCTCAAGGAAGAGCCCCTGATCGATCTGTATGAGGGGATGCTCGGTGCCGAACTCCTGGATAATCGCTCCCACGCGAATCTTTCGTCCCTCAACGGTCATGGTATCTCCCACCGAGAGGTGAAGCTTCCGTGCCGCGCTCTCGCTCACCAGTGCGCTCGTGCCCGACACGAGGGGCGTTCGCTCGAGGGTGCCGCTCCGCACGATGTAGATTCCACGCTCAAGCTGAGCCGCAAGGTCAGAGGCGCTCACCACGAGCACCCGCCCCTCATCGGTGGTCATCGTTTCGTAGTACGGAATAACCCGCCGAACGCCCGGAATGCCCCTCACATGTGGCGCAAGGAGGGACGAGAGCCGCGTGTCGTTACCACTCCCCTCAAGGGCCGCCGACACGAAGAGATCACCCTGTAGCCGTTGGAGGGTCCACTTCTCAAGAGTTGCGCGAAAGCTTCCCACTAAGAGCGAGAGCGAGCAGATGAGGGTCATACTCAAGCCAGCCCCTATCGCTCCGAGAAGAAATCCTCGCCCTCCAACCTCTATCCCACCCCGGGCGAACCACATGAGTACCGATCCCCGCGCCCAGCGCAGACACTGTGGCACGATCACAAGAACCGAAGGGGTGCACCCGGCAACCACCAGCAGGGATGCGGCGACGAAGAGATAGGCGGCAACCGTTGAGGATGTCCACGAGGCCGCGCCGTACGCCAGAACGAACAATCCGATACTCACGAGCGCTACGGGGTGAGCCCACCGTGAGGAGATCGGCTTCACATGAAGGTGTTCAGAGCGAGTACCGACAGAGGGCGCGACACGGAGCGCCTCCACCGCGCCGAGGGCTGAGCCAGCCGCGGCGAGAAGCATCATCCCCACGACGACCACAACGCGCTGCCCAACATACGCCGAATCGCCACCGGAGAGGTCGAGGTTATAGATATCGTGCGCGGTCTGCAGAAAGAGTTCAGTAAGACGAACGGTCAGGGGCTCGCCAAGGGTGACGCCGATGACCGCCCCGATCCCACCCATGAGGATCGCCTCCTGCAGGATACCGAGGAAGCACGCCACCCTTCCGACACCCAAGGTTTGCAACACTGAGAGCTCGCGCGAGATCGTACGCAGGCTCAACTGGGTCGCTTGCGATACGAGCAACGCGCACACGAGGAGGGTCATCCCCGCCATAATCATAACGTTCAAACGGTACGCCGCGACGAGGGTCTCACCTCGCGCGAGACGGCTCGCTACGGTGTCTACCTGAAGGGGCACCGAAAGCACGGCGCAGGAGGGAAGAAAGGCGTTGAGCGAGCGTTGATACTCATCAAGGGGCTCCCCACCCTCCGGTCGCAGAAGCACCGCGTCAACGAGCACCCCATCCCCGCCCCGAGAGAGCCACGAGAGCGGAACAAGAACCGCCTCATCGGAGAGACCGGTCGTCGCCGTGCCCGTTGAAACGGTGCCGTGAAGAGGCTCGCCGTTGACCCTTAGGTGTATCTCCTCACCTGCGCGCACGCCGAGCTTCCTCGCCCCTCGATCTGAGAGCGTAATCTCTCCAGGTCGCTGCCCTGGGGAATCGGTATCGGTAACCCCGGTTATCCCCACAACCGAGACCGCCCGTGGCCCCGAGGGAGTGACGAGCTCGCCCACCTCTCGTCGATAGGCGACCATCGAGAAGTTTTCTCGTAGGGCCGCAAGGCACCGTCCGAACTCATTCACCGAGAAACGCCCACCCCGTGGGGAGACGATCAGGGGCAGATCCTGCGCGGAGTATCCAAGCGATTCCTCAAAGGCTCTCACACCGGCGAGGCTCACCCGCAGCACTGACGAGATCAGCGTTGAGGAGATAGCGATGGCACAGACAAGAAGCAGGAGGCGAACCGGGTTCTGCAGCGCCCGCCTCACCACGAAGCGCCGGAATAACCACCCCGGCATGCGCGTTGCAGGGTTCATACGCACCACCTACTCAAGCATACCATCGCGCATATGAAGGGTTCGGGAACAGACTGCGCTCGCCGCCTCACTATGGGTCGCCATTAAGATTGCGATGCCAAGCTCCGTCTGCTCTCGCAAGAGCTCAAGCACCTGAGCCCCCGTGCGTGAGTCGAGGCTGCCGGTCGGTTCATCAGCCAGGATGACGAGCGGCTTATGCGCGACAGCGCGAGCGATCGCAACCCGTTGCTTCTCTCCTCCCGAGAGGGTGAAGGGCATGGCGTCCGCTCGATCGCGCAATCCAACACGGGAGAGAACCTCGTCAGCGGTGACCTCGGCGGCATCAACGCCAACGCCATTCAGAATCAGCGGCACCATCACGTTCTCTCGAACAGTTAACGTAGAGAGCAGGTTGAACTGTTGAAAGACATACCCGAGCTTCTCTCGCCGAAAGGTCTGAAGGGTATGGGTAGAGGCGTTGGAGGTTGAGGCTCCTCCGATACGCACCTCGCCTGAGGTCGGGAGCTCCGCGAGTCCGAGGATGTTAAGCAGGGTGCTCTTGCCGCACCCCGAGGGGCCCATGAGCGCGACGAACTCACCCCGTTGAAGGTCAAGGGTTATCCCCCGTAGTATGGTCGGCTCGGTCACACCGTTGTGAAAGGTCTTCGTAAGATCGCGAGCGTTGAGGGGGAGGTCCATACGTTCAAGACTATCCCCTCCCGTGACATCTCAGCAACATAGCGGCGCGTGATACCGCTCAGGCTTGACACTCTCTTCAAAACGCCGCACTAATCGAACAAACTTCAACCACTTCGCCACCATTGAGCGCCCCGTGACCATCCCCGACAACACATGGACAACCTACGAGCAGGCCCTTCAGAGCCTTTCGGAAAGCTCACCGAAGCTCGACGCCCCTGCCCTCGTGTTGCGTCTTCGAAAAGCGTTTCCTAATGCCGACGTGCGCGAGGTAAACCTCGCTGTCGAGACCTTTATCGCCCGCCGGCAAGCACCGGAGAAGCTGGGCGCGTGGGCGAAGGAGGGTCACTTCTCCGTGAGCCTCCTCCAACAGGCCTCGCGGGAATCTATCGCGAACTATCGAGCCCAGTTCTTCGCCGGACGCGCTCATGTTCTGGAGATCGGAACGGGCACCGGATCGGACACCGCTGCGCTCGCGCGGGTCGCGAAACATGTCACCACGATCGATGGAGACCCGGTTGCCTCAGAGCTCGCAAAGCGTAACCTCGCGCTCCAAGGGATCACGAACGTGACCCTCCTCGTTGGCGAGGCGCAGGCCCTCGTTCCCACGCTCACCGAGAGCTTCGACGCTCTCTTCGCCGATCCCGCTCGACGCACACGAACCGGGGAGAGGATAAAGAGCGGCGAGGACTACTCCCCTCCGCTCTCATTCCTCCTTGAACTCTCCATCGGTTCCCTTCGCGCGATTAAGATTAGTCCCGGCCTCTTCGTTGAGCCGTGCCCCGAAGGGTGGGTGCGTCAATTTGTTGGATACGGCGAGGAGTGTCTCGAGCAGACCCTCTGGTACGGAAGCCCCATCAAAGATTCGAGCGTTGTCGTCACCGATCGTGACGCGAGATGGGAGCCTCCAGCAAAGGATCTCATCCCGCCGATCGCGGAGAGCCTGGCGGGATATCTGGTCGAGGCTCACGGAACTTTGAACAGGTGTCAGAAGCTTGAGGCGTTTTTTCAACAACGCGGCATCCAACCGGTTGCGAACGACGTAGCCTACGGCATCTCATCCGAACTGCCTGAGCCCTCCCCCCTCTACACCTCGTATAAAGTTATCGAGGACCTCCCCTTCTCAAAAAAGAAGCTCAAAGAGAGCCTGGCTCGACTCGGATGGAGCAACCGAACCGAGCTCAAGAAGCGAAATTTCCCCGGAGAGATCGAACAGATTCGAGCTGAGCTCGACCTTCCGAAACACACCCACACCTCACCGTTTGGCGTAGTCTTCTTTTTCCGTTACCATGGCAAACCGTGGGCCCTCCTCGCCGAGCGTCTACGTTAATCGCACCCTCTATGAAAAGTGAACAGGAACAACTCCACGACGGTTTGAAGGAGCTCGGGTTTGAGATAACACCTGAGCAAACCACCGCGCTCATCGCCTACCTTGAGGCGCTTGATGTCACCAACCGCTCATTTAACCTGACGCGCATCCCACGGAGCGACTACGTTACCCTCCACCTCTTGGATTCACTCACCGCGCTCCTCGCGCTGCCGAAGGACAAGCCACTCAAGATTATCGACGTTGGAACGGGCGCTGGATTTCCCGGGGTTCCCCTTGCGGCGCTCCTGCCGAACTCCCGCGTCACCCTTCTCGACGCAACCCTCAAGAAGGTCAAGTTCGTCGAGTTCACCGCTCACGAGTGTGGCATCAAGAACTGCATCGGAGTCCACTCCCGAGCTGAGATGTTCGCCGCGATGCCGCAACATCGAAATGGATACGATGTAGTGGTCTCTCGAGCCGTCGCGGCCTTTCCGAAGTTAATGGAGTGGCTCCTTCCCCTCGCTAAAGTGGGCGGGATCGTGGTGGCTATGAAGGGGAGCGGATACGAGCAAGAGGTCGAAGGCTCTGAAGCGCTCCTCAAGCGACTTGGTGGAACGATCGAGCAGGTCATCACCACCCCCCTACCGGGCACTGATATTACTCGACACCTGATCATCGTTCGGAAGGGACGGGCGAGCTAGCCTGCGAACCATTCTCCGCGCCACTTCCTCTAAGGAAGCGAGGCAAAACAACGCTTTCGCGTTGTTTTGCATAGGTGTGAAGGCTATTTTGGTTGCGGAGACGCGAGATTGTGGTTTTTTAGCCCCGAATTTCTTCGGGAACTAAACTCCCCTTTCTCTCGCTCTTGCGACAAAAATGGATTTTCCCTCTCGCTAAACAAAGCGAATGCGTTGTTGTGCCTCGCCTCCCTTTCCTAGGAGTCCCGAAATCCCCACTTGTGGGCGACCCGGTAGCCTATACTACGTCAAAGCGAGGCAAAGTCGGACAAGAATCCCATAGGAACAGGGGCTTATCCGCAATGAGAAAAGCCTCGACTTTCCTCAAGTCCGCCTAACTTCCCGCCGAATAGCACAAGATGGGCGTGGATAGCTGGATACAAGGTCAGGAGAGGTGCGCGCAAGGGACACGAGCCGTTCGTACGATATTCGCTCATCTCTTTTTGGCATTAGCCGTCCTTCTTCTAACGATCACCTTATCTCCTACTACGCTGCACGCCCAAAGCTGTGGCGATGGCATCGTTACAGCCCATGGGTCCTGGACGGCGAGGGAGAGCCTTCGAAACTGGGTGTCCATCACCTCCTCCTCAGATGGCACAAAGTGAGCGGCGGTTCCGTTTGGCGGCCGTATCTACACCTCAACCGATAGTGGGGTAACCTGGATGGCGCGGGAGGAATATGAAAGCTGGCGCTCCATCACCTCCTCTTCAGATGGCACAAAGCTGGCGGCGGTTCCATGGAATGGCCAGATCTACACCTCAGCTACTGAGCAGTGAGACGATGGAAATTCCACGAGCACCGATGGATGCTCATCGGTATGCGCGATCGAGAGCGGATACTCGTACTCAGGGACCCCGAGCGTGTGCGCACTCGTTCCAACCGCCACTCCCACCCCAACCGCGACAAGCACGGCGACGAGTACCCCAACCAACACCGCAACCTCGACCTTCACACCAACCGCGACGGCAACCCCAGCGCCAACACAATCGGCTCCCCGCCCCCCAACGCCGCTTCTCCCGCAACCGGGAACCACCGACGAAGGTCAGGTTGTCGATTCGACCGGATTCACCCTGCAGGGAGTAGGGACACCAGGTCGTCTCATCGAGATCCGTGTGGACGACGTCGTTGTGGGAAGGGCGCGAGTGAACGCGCGATCGGTGTGGAGGGTCAGACTTCTCCCGCTCGCCATCGGACAACGGTCGATTACCGCGGTGACGATCGACGCCAAGGGTGTCCGGAGCCAACCTTCGGCGCCGGTGATACTCACCGTGCCCTCCTCCGCACCTCTCGACTTCGTGGGAGCTGGTGACACGGCGGTAACCGTATCGAGAACCGTCGGTGATATGGTGAGTTATAAGACCCGTCGGGCATCGAGCGAACGGTGGACTATGCACCAGCTTGCAGGTCATTATGCCGCACCCGGAGATTACGATGGAGACGGGGTCTCCGACATCGCCGCGGTAGAGGAGCGCTCTGGTAAACTTATCTGGAACATCAGAAGCTCCATCACCGGTGGTCGCTCCTCGGTAGACCTCGGATCGCGTGGTGATGTGATCGTTAGTGGATGCAGACTCCTCTCAGCAGAGAGGGTATCGGCGGTGACCTTCCATCGCCCGACCCGTCACATCCGCGCGCAAGAGATCGGTCCGCGCGGCAAGAAACTCTCGCTAGACCTCCCCGTTGGGAAAGGAGACGTCCTTGGCGGTGTGGAGACATGGACGGTGATGGGATAGACGAGGTGATATTCAAGGTACCCGGCTTACAGGACGGTGACGCGATAGCGGCGTTTAACGGCAAGGGCCGCCGGGTTGTGTTCACCGACATGTCCGAGTTCACGCGCGCATAAGTGGTGCGCCGACCCGATACCGAGGTACCGCTCGTAGCGCTCGTGATGGGAGACTCCCGCAAGGGACGGCTGTTACGGGTGGAGTCCCTCGCTGGAACCTTCTCCTTCCCGATGTTCTACATCGACC
>JAULVA010000076.1:10984-18015 GCA_032111275.1 Bdellovibrionota bacterium | reverse complement strand
GTCGGAGATCTCTTCGGCGCTGGAAAGATGTTCCTTCCGCAGGTGGTGAAGAGCGCCCGCGTGATGAAGAAGGCGGTCGCCTACCTTGAACCGTTCATGGAGGCTGAAAAGGCGGCAAAGGGTTCGACCGAGGCGCAGAAGACCTTCCTTATCGCGACCGTTAAGGGTGATGTGCACGATATCGGCAAAAATATCGTTGGGGTCGTGTTGGCGTGCAACGGCTATAAAGTTATCGACCTCGGCGTGATGATTCCATTCCAGGAGATCTTCAAAGCCGCTCGTGAGCATAAGGCCGACCTTATCGGGATGAGTGGCTTGATCACTCCCTCGCTCGACGAGATGGCTCTAAACATTAAGGAGTTTGAGCGTGAGGGGGTCTCCACCCCTATCTTGATCGGTGGAGCGACCACCTCACGCGCGCACACCGCTATCAAGCTCGCCCCTCACTACACCGGTCCGGTCGTTCATGTCGCTGACGCGTCCCTGGCGGTGGAGGTATGCGCGAACCTTCTCAGCGAGGAGCGAAGTAAGAGGTACGTGAAGGAGCTCAAGGAGAACCAAGCGGAGCAACGTCGAGTCTTCGCGGCGGGACGCGATGAGTTGAAGTTTATTCCGATAAGCGAAGCTCGGCAGCGTCGATACTCCTACGTGCCGTACGACGTTGAGAAGCCATCGGTGCTCGGCAATCTCACCCTGCGCGACATCCCGCTCGCCGACGTCGCCGCCTATCTCGACTGGTCCCCCTTCTTCTGGACCTGGGAGTTGAAAGGCGCGTATCCAACGATCTTTGAGAACGCCACCTATGGCGCTCAAGCGAAGGAGATCTTCGCCGATGGCCAGAAGCTGCTTACCCAGATAATTGAGGAGAAGCGCTTCTGGCTTGAGGGCGTTGTCGGTATCTATCCAGCTCACGGTGAGGGTGACGACGTCGCGGTGCATGACGTTGAGGGTGGCAAGCACGAGGTTGAGCGCTTCTGCTTCCTGCGACAGCAGCGGGATCGGCAGGGATTGCCGAATCTCTGCCTCTCAGACTACATCGCCCCGAAAGAGCGCGGTGTCACGGACTACCTCGGTGGGTTTGCCGTTGTGTGCCACGGCGTCGAAGCCTTCGCCAAGGAGTTTGAGGACGCTGGCGATGACTACTCATCGATTATGGTAAAAGCGCTCGGTGATAGATTCGCGGAAGCTTTAGCTGAGTACCTCCACAAGCGGGTGCGCGAGTTCTTTGGGTATGGCAAAGCCGAGGCGCTCTCAAACGAGGCCCTCATTCGAGAGGAGTATCGCGGAATCCGTCCCGCGCCGGGCTACCCAGCGTGTCCCGACCATACCGAGAAAGGAAAGTTGTGGAAACTTCTCGACGTCGAGGAGTCTATCGGGCTCTCGCTCACCGAGAGTTACGCGATGACCCCGGCAAGCAGCGTTTCAGGTTTCTATTTCGCGCATCCGGAGTCGAAGTACTTCAATGTTGGCAAGATCGACCGGGATCAGGTGATGGAGTACGCGAAGCGTAAGGGGATGTCGATCGAGGAAGCTGAACGCTGGTTGGGGCCGAATTTAGGGTATTAGAGACTATGACTAGTTCGCTCGATGCCCTCTCAACGTTGGTCTCTCTGAACGCGCTTCCGGAGCACCACCGATCAGCCTTGGCGTGCCTACCGCCCGAGATCGAACAGGCCCTCGTGCGGGCGCTCTACCGCGAATGGAAGAATAATCCCTTGGCGGCTCCGCACCTCGTGGAGCTCTGCTCACGCAGCTTAGCGAGTGAATTTTCTCTTGCCGAATGGGTCGAGCAGGTCGTGCGCATGTACGAGTGGCTTCACGAGCGACGGAGTACCGCCGCCTTCTCAGATGTGCTGGAGTACGTTTCGTGTGCCTTCGAGGGGTCGACGCTGCAACCGGGGCACAATCTCGATTGGTACCTCAACAACTACGGATTCGAACGAGCCACATCGCTGGGCTAGGCGGATTCTCGCTATAAGAGGCCCGACTCCTGAAAGCTAAAGTATCCCCGACGAGCCACTATGATGTGGTCGAGTAGCTTAATTCCAAGGGTACTCGCCGCCATCGAGATCTGCTTAGTAACCTTCTTGTCCTCCTCGCTCGGGGTAGGATCCCCACTTGGATGGTTGTGGGCCAAGATGATCGAATAGGCGTGGTCCGTTATCGGTCCAACAAACACCTCCCGAGGATGGATTGGGCAGCTGGTGAGAAGCCCTATCGATACCGTCCGGATCTTAATCACCTCGTGCGCCCCGCTGAGCGAGATACTCACGACCTGCTCCTGTGGCCTATCGAGAAGGTGGGAGAGAAGAGGAGTCACATCGCTCGCTCGCCGAATCTTTATGCCCTCTGGACGTATGCGCCGCCTGGAAAACTCAAGCGCAGCGGCGAGAAGATACGCCTTCGAGGGGCCGATGCCGCTTACCTCCTGCAGGCGCTCGATGCTTACCGTGTCCGCTGAGTCGATGACGGGAAGGACCCTACTGGCCATCACATCAACGGGTACGGCGCTCGTCCCACTGCCGAGCATGACAGCGAGGAGCTCTTGATCAGTGAGAGATTTCGGGCCGCTCAGAGCGAGCTTCTCTCGGGGGCGTAAGATAAGAGATTGTTCAGCTTGATTCACCCTACACTATCGGAAGTCGGGGGGCTTTGTTGCGTCTATGGAGGGGTAGTGAAGGGAGAAAACCGTAGAAAAAATTCGAGAGCGTCCGTGATGAGGGTTGCTCAATCACGGACGCTCCCTTTATTTACTCTCGACGAGCGCACGGAAAGTAACCGGCGCCGAAGAGAAAGAACCCAAATGTCACGACCACAAACAGTAACGCCGCCGTTTCAATAAGGGGTGTTCTAAGGTTTGGATCAGCGAACGGGCCGATGTGATCCCTCATCATTCGCGCTGGTGCAGCGGACAAGATGGTGGAGATGAGCCAGGCGATAAGCCATCGCCATCGAACCGTGTATTGGGGGGGGTGGGGGGTCTTCGTATTTCATGTTTTTGATATGCCAAGAAGGCACCTCAGAGCGACAGCGTCGCGCTCAAGTGCCCCCTTGACGGAGAGAAAACCCTGCCCCTTCACTACCTTGATCAAAGACTCACGAGTCCTTCATCACCGCAGCGAAGAGGAAAGTCTATCATATCGGACGGTGCCACTAAAGGATCGCCTCGGCTATTTCAAGCGGCAGATGAAGCGGTAGCGTTATCTGTGTTTCGATCGATCGTAATGTGCGCGGGATACCCGGTTGAGTCGATCGTGTAGGGAGCGTCCCCAAGGCGGTTAAGGGGGGCGAAGAATGAGAACGGGAGATTCCTGAGGATGAGACGGGTCGGTTCCGCCGTCTCGAATCCGAACGTCGCTGGATCGGTGATAAGTCTCATCACTCGCTGATAGAGGCGTTTGTCGGACGAGATCTTTGCGCTCCCTTTCTCTCTCTCGAACCGCACGACGACCGATGAAGCATCGTCCCCATAAGTGAATTCCTCGGTAGTAGATACCTCGAAGAGATTAGGCCTTGAAACATACGTGCTCCTCTTGGGCGCCCCGAAGGGCCAGCAACCCTGATGACATGCGCACGCGCACCTACCGGCAACCGAACGCCTCTTCTCCGTTCTAGGCAAATTGAAGCTACGCTCGTGAGGGGATTGCGAGCTTCGTGGGTCGGTAGCGATCCTCGCTCTCGCTCCACCTCAGATCAACCGCTTGGCACTCTGGTCGCGATAAGGTCATCCTCCAAGAGAGGAAGAGAGAGGTTCCCATTGAGGCCCGCCCTGTTTCAGGCTATCATCTCAACCCTTGATTATGAGCCTAAACCCCGAACAACAGGAGAGTTTGTCAGCCGAAGAAGCGGTCTTTTCGACCGTTACCTCATCTATTGAGGCGCAGATCGGCCGAGCTGAGCAGCGGCTTTTCCAGGAGAATCAACGGGCGCGAGCGCTCACCTCCGAGATTCACGAGACCCGTCGGGTCGAAGACAAGGCCCTGCTCGCTTCGGATGAAGGGGTGTCGCACGCCCTCAAGGACTCTAAACGGGAGGAGCTTGAGACCCTCAAAAAGCAGCTCGACAACCCCTACTTCGCCCGAATCTCCCTCGAAGAGGAGGAGGCAAACGGCTCAACCAAGATCATCGAATACAAGCTTGGGTTCGCGGCGAATCCAGACCTGAGGATCATCGACTGGCGGCGTGCGCCGATCTCAAAGCTCTACTACGAGTATAAAGAGGGGGACGACTACTTAGAGGAGATCCTCGGTCGTGAGCGCTCAGGTAGGGTCCTTCTTCGAAACCGGATCGAGATCGAGCGTGGTGGTCTTAAAACCGTTCAGAACCGTTTCGGCACCTTTCATTGGAACGCGAAGACGGCAACGTGGGAGTCCGGAACCGGAAGCATGCATCGACGAAAGTCGACCGATAGTCACCTTCCGGAGATCCTCTCACTTATCACTGCCGAGCAGTTCCGATCGATTACGGTCGATGCAGATACCGCTATTCTCATTCAGGGCGTAGCGGGTTCAGGCAAAACCACTGTGGCGCTCCACCGGCTCGCCTGGCTGCTTCACAACGATAACTCACCTCTTAAATCGAACGAGTGCGTCTTCCTCATGTTAAGCCCGGCGCTTCGACGGTACGTTGAGAACTCCCTCCCGTCCGCGGGTATTTCTGGCGTTGGCGTTCGTACCTACCATGAGTGGGCGGGACGTACCCTCAAGCGGCTCCAATCGGACGCCGAATTCGTCCTTGCGAGACCCCCAGTACCACCGCCAGCGGGCGTTCAGCGAGTGAAGCGTTCCTTGGCGGTTTTAAAGGCTTTGGAGGCTCGCCTTAGGGGAACGACGCGACAAAGTTCGGTTACCATGGAGACCCTCCAGCGCGATATCATCGATGTCCTTTCGAATCCCGCTCCGATTATCGCCGCGGATGAGACCCGCCTCATCTCTGAGGCTACGGTTCGCGAGGCCCTCGCGTGGTCACGTAACAACTTCGCGACCGGTGTATTCGATTGGGCCGATGATGGACTTCTGCTGCGGGCATGCCAGCTCCGCACAGGGGGCGTTATCAATGAAAAGGGAGAGTTCGGAACGTACGGGCACGTCATCGTAGATGAGGTGCAGGATCTCTCGCCGATTGAGCTCTCGACGATTATCGGCTCCGTCAAGAACCACAAAGATCTGACCCTCGTGGGCGATACATCACAGAACATCGACGAGCATGGCTCGTTCCCGGGATGGGAGAAGCTCCGTAAGCATTGGAACTTCAGCGGTGACATGTCGAAGTACGTTTCCCTTGAGGTGAGTCATCGCTCGACCCTTCCGATCATGCGCCTCGCTGACCACATCCAACAACGTTCACTTGTGAAGACGGGACGAAGTGGACGCGTACCCATCTGGTTTCGAACTCGGAATGAGTCGCAAGGTATTGAGTACGTACTGAAGTGGCTCAGTAAGGCCGTCGAGCTTTACCCGTCAATGGTTACGGCGGTTATCTGCGCCACCCCTGAAGAGGCGAAGTTCGCCTACAAGATGTTGCAGCCTACCTTCGGCCAACTTGTTCGCTTGGGCGACGCCTATTCGTTCTCATTTGAGGAGGGGATCCTCGTTACCGATGTGCATCAGGTAAAGGGCCTTGAGTTCTTCTCCGTCCTCCTCTGGAATCCGAGCGCGCAGAGCTACGGCTCTCACGATTACGGCCGAAACCTTCTCTATGTCGCCACGACACGTGCGGAGGAGAACCTCTGTCTTGTGACGTGGGGGCGGCCGGCCTCCGCACTTCCCACCTTCGGTGCCTCGAAGCTCGTTCGCTCGATGGACATGACGATTACGGATGAGGAAGCCGCTCAGGATTAGGAGTCGGTATCAGTTCGTATTTACATCACGTTATGGATCCGGGGCCCATCCCCACTGCCAGTTGCGCCCCGTATAATTCAATATACCGCGTGTGGCGGACAATCTACGATGGGCTAATCAACTCGGTTATCTGGTCCTGGCGGGCAATCTGCCGAAGCTCCTCCGGCGTCTTACTCACGATCCTCACCTCGGTCACTACCTCCTCCGGCGCTACGACCGCCGCGACATCGCCACTTCCAAGCTCGGCAAATTTCTTTCGGGTAGCCGTTAGTGTTCGTCCGGTGGCCGCCGTATCGTTGTACGAGCGTACGACGGCGTCGATCCCCTTCCCGAGATCGGCGAAGCGGTCGTAAAATCTATTCATACGCTCGAAGAGCTCTTTACCGAGGCGTTGAATCTCCTCGGCGTTCGTTTGCACCCTGACGTTTGTCCACCCGCACGCCACCGCGCGCAGAAAGGCGATTAAGCTGAGGGGGGTTGTAAGAATAACCTTGTTGTTCTCAGCGAAGGCCAGCAACTCACCGTCCTCCTCAATAGCGGCGACGAAGAGGCTCTCGGATGGGAGAAAGACGAGGGTATACTCGAGGGCGGGAGCGAAGTGGGCCGGATAGTTCCGTTTCGCCATGGCCCGGATATGATTTCGAAGCGCTGCTGTGAGCTCCTTCATTTTCGCTTTTCGCTGTGCGGCATCCCCGGCGCTGAGCGCCTCGATAAAGGCTTTCGTTGGGGATTTCGCGTCGATCAGCACGTTGAAATTGTTCGGAAGTCTCACCCGCATATCGGGGCGGAGGTTCGAGCTTCCATCGACGGAGACCGTCTCTTGGGTAAAGAAGTCGCAGTACGGAGTCATTCCGGCTGACTCGACGACGTTTCGCAGTTGCAGCTCACCCCATACTCCCTGGACCCTCGTGTTGGTGAGGGCCTGCGAGAGCTTGGATGCCTCATTGCCAACGAATTCATTGAGCTTGAAGAGGTGGTCGATCTGTTTACGGAGTTCGGCATCTCCGGAGATGCGTAACTTCTCAATCTCCTTAACGCTCCTATCGACCTCCCCGAGCTTCTCCCATATAGAGCGACCGATCGTGTCGAGAAGTTTATGTCCCGAGTCCACTTGAGATTTTGCCTGGCCGTTTACCTGTTCAAGGAGGGCGCGAGCGGTCGCGTTAAAATGAGCGGAGAACTGTTCGGTTG
>JAULVA010000076.1:0-10974 GCA_032111275.1 Bdellovibrionota bacterium | reverse complement strand
AGCGCTTTGAACGTTGTCGTGAGCTTCTGCTCAAGTGAAGAGAAGTGCCCCATCTGTTCTTTGATCCGTGATTCGTAGTGCGCGAGACGCTCGCGCTGTCGGCTGATCTCCTCCCGTGACGTAGCGAGATGCTCTTGAGCGTCGGCCAGTCGACCTGAGAGCTCATGCGCCTGCTCCTCATGAAGATACGATTGGGTCGAGAGACTCGCGAGGCGCGCTCGCGCGACAGCCCACGTGGCGGCCGCGCCTACGAATGCCCCTAACCCTGCGAAAAGAAGAGATTCTTGTGTTATCATCGGTACCCTCTGAGATGCTATCGAAAGGGTATCGGTTCCCGCGCTAAAAAACCTGAGTAGTTTTAAGTGGTTTGAAGTATTCGTCGAATGGTGTCGGTCGGTAACGCCCCCCCGGAGGGCCCGTCTCCCGACGGGCCGGGATTGCGGCCGCCGTACCGGTTTGCGTCATTCTTGGCGGGCCAATTTGATATATTTGGACCTACCCGGCCTGTCAGGAGACAGGCCCTCCGGATTCCTTGATGCCTACAACCACCCCGCCCCACGATACCATCGCGCGGTAGATCGTAGCCCTTCATCCACACCGATCCGATTCGTGTATCCAAGAAGCCGCTGAAGCTTGCTAGTGTTGAAGGCCCTGTCTTTCGTGAAAAACGCCACGCGCCTGCGGTAGATAGGGGGTTCAACCCCAAGCGGCTTACAGATCGCTTCGCAGAGATCCGCCGCAAGAAAGAGCGGCCACGCCGGAAATCGAACGAATCGCATCCCCTTATTTCCGATCTCGTCAGCGATCGTCCGCGCGATATCTTGAAGCCTACTCGGTGAGGAGTTCCCCGCGATAAATGCCTCTCCAGCCGCTGCCGGATGAAGAGCAGCGAGGATAAAGATGTCGGTAAGGTCGTCAACGTGAATCAGATGATAGAGCCCCTGCCCTCGACCGAAGAGCGGAAAGAACGGCTTCGAGGCCATCTTAAAGACCTTCAAGAGCCGTTTATCCCCCGGACCGTAGATAGCGGCGGGACGTACAACGGAGATCGGAAAGTTATTCGCCGCCGCGAACTCCCGAATCCAGAGCTCCGCTTCGGCCTTCGTTCGTTGATAGATATCTCCCGGGCTAAAGCGATAGGTTTCATCCGCGGGGGGCTCGTCGATATGGCCATGCACCCCAACGGTGGAGACGTGGACGAATCGTTTGAAAGTTGGAGAGCCAAGCACGGCGTGAGCGAGGAGCTTTGTGCTCTCGATGTGCACCTTATGGTAGGTCTCATCGGTGATCTTAGCCTCACGGTACGCCGCCGCCACATGAATCACATACTCTACGCCATTCACGGCTTCGGCAACGGTAGTCGGGTCAAATACATCTCCGTGGATCCACTCGACCGGTAAGCCCTCAAACGGCGACAGGTTTGAGCTTTTTCGGGCGATTGCGCGCACCGAGGCCCCCTGCGCCACTAGTTTCTTCACTAAAACGGTGCCGGTATATCCGGAGGCTCCAGTAACGAGTACCCGCGCGCCTGGGGGAAATGAGAGATAATGAGCAGACATACATGCACCTTGAGGTGGGAAACGGATAAGGCTATCCAATCATAAACGGCCCTGTTTGGCACCCCCAGGGAAGCGAGGCAAAACCACCCGTGAACGTGCTCGTAAACGTGAACGTGAACGTACCCGGAATAAAACCCAAAACTTATGAGCCGAGCTCCACAACCAGACTATTAGTGGGTTTTACCTCCACCCCCCGCGCTCAACGTTCTAATCGAGCGAGTGCGCCGAGAGAAACACGGAACGCTCAAGCGCTCGGAAGAAGCTCTGGTAGGGTTCGGGAGCTGTGACAGGGGTTGTGTTCATCTGACCGTTTGCCCGGACGATCATTCGCCCCTCTCCCTTCGGCCGAACTGAGACGGTCATGCGCATAGCGTAGCCATCGAGCTTCGTTGCGCTCACCGTGCCGAGGGTGAGGTCGGCCTTGTCGATAACGAAGCCGAGATCTTGGAGCGTCGCGATTACCGCTCTCATCGTGCGCTCCTTGTCGCGGGTCTCGAACGTTCTCGATTGCACCTGACGCATTTGGAGCTGAGTTTGTGTCTCGCTCGTATCGAGTACCTGCTCGTGAACCTGAGCGCACCCCTGTAGGAGGGTGAGAATGATCAATCCACGTAGTAGACGTCGCATGAGTGCCTCGCTAGATGTCAAAAGCGGTTAAAAATACGGAGTTCGAGAGCTTGGCGAAGAACTCTTGGTACAACTTCGGCTCCTCGATGCTCTCATTGATCGAGATCTCACCGAGGTTATTCCACACGATCCGCTGAAAGGTCACTCGAACGCTCGTCCCCGATTTGCCGAGACCTCTAGTCACAACCGATGCCCTAATCCGCTGCTCAACGTTGTAGGTAACCTGCGAATCGCCCGCCGCGCCGATGATAAAGGCGCCGATCATCTCGCCGGTTGAGGAGGCATCCCGATTCTTTGAGGCGACGATTAATCCGAGATCCGGTTCCGTCTCGTCGACTGAGAAACCGAGGTCCTGTAACACCTCCAAAGAAGCGGTGAGGAGCTCGTGCTCGCTCTGTGTGTCGAACCGCCTCGTCTGAATCCGCCTTTGCTCTAGCGCCTCCGGCTGTAGGGTGAGCGCCTCTCGCGCCATCTGATTAACGCACCCGCTCAGAGACGAACCAGCAACAAAGACCGCCACGAACGTGATGACCAAATGCCTCATAGCGAACGACTAGAAGGTCGATGAGTGATAGGCGAAGTCGCGCACGCGGTGCGCGTGGTCGAACTTAATAATAATCGTCAGGGTCTTCTGGGTTGACGCAGCCGCGCCACTTCCACCTTGGTACGATGGGAAGAGCCCTCCCCCACCACCGTTGTCGTTGATGCTTCCACTGCCGAAGATGAGGGTGAGGATTCCGCCAGAGTCACTTGAGTACGCCTTCTCCGTTGAGATCTTGTCGTACACCCACTGCTCGCGGCGTTCGTCATCGGTCGTGACGATGTTCGGCGATCCGAGCGCCGCAGCGACCTCTGCGCTTGACATACCGACGCGGATCTCGCGTTGGACCTGACCGACGGTTAACGCGCTCTCACGATCGCCGGAGACCGCATCTCGATGGTATTTGGCGCCGGCGCAGCCGACGGAGAGGGCGAGAGCGAGGCAGAGAGATAATCGGATAAGCATAGACAGATCCTGTGGAGACGGTAAGGATTCGGTAAGGGTAACCTGTCATCTTGGGAACCGAAAGGGGGAACGGCCCGGAGGGCCCGTCTCCTGACGGGCCGGGTATGCACAAACCTATCTAATTGAAATGCGACGAATGAGGTAGGCCGGAAAGTCGGTCGCGATTCCGGCCCGTCAGGAGACGGGCCCTCCGGTTCGTCGCACCTTGGCAATCAAGATCCCAGCAACAAGCACCACCCCCGATACGAGGTACGCCAGCGGTCGAGCCCACAGTTCCGAGATGAGGGGAAGCCTCACGTCCTGGGGGTTAGTCGGGTCTACCAAGATGTAGATCGAATCGCCCTCTTTAAGCTTTTGAAGGAGCGGAAGGCGGGCGATCGCCGTGTGAGCCGCTCCAGACGGTAGCGAGAAGCTTACATGGATGGGGGTGTTCTGCGTTGGTTTAGGGGGGCCAGTTCGCGTCTCCACGGCCACAACCGTTCCCTGTACCGTAACGGCGCGCGAGAGGTACGAGGATACCTCTTGAGACTCGTAGAGCCCCATGCCAAGTAGTACGACTGCGACAAGCGCCAGTATTCTTCTCATCTTACTTTCCCTATTTCCGATTGAATCCTTGAGAGAGCACTCGCTTTATAAGCTCCTCGTACGGCCATCCAAACTCCTGTGCGGCATCAGCGAAGTCCTCCCCCATCGCTATCTCAGGGTTAGGATTGGCTTCAATGACGTACACCTCGCCGGTGGATTTGAGGCGTAGGTCCATACGGGCATATCCGGAAATGCCGAGGGCGCGGTACGCTCGCTTGCAGAGTGACTCGATCTTACTCCGAAGCTCAGGAGCGATACCTTGGGCGACACCTGAGGAGATACCGTGCTTCTCCTGATACTTCGCGTCCCATTTTACCCGTCGGGTCGCGATGCGCGGTTGCCCCTCCGGCATGTTCGCAAGGAGGAGTTCCCAGATCGGCAATATGGTGAGGCGATCGTCTCCAAAGATACCCACGTAGAGCTCCCGTCCTTCGATATATTCCTCGGCGATGACATCGGTGTGGAACTTCTCATGCATAAAACGGACACGCTCCACGAGATCCTCGTCCGTGTTCACGACCGAAGCTTGCGAGATGCCGAGAGAGGCTTCCTCGACCTGGGACTTCACGAAGAGTGGGAGGTTGAGCTTGGTGGGCCTCTTAACTTTCCGTCCACGTCTAAAGATCGTGAAATCGGGCCCGGGGATGCGGTGATAGCTCAAGATCTTTCGTGTGAGAGCCTTGTCGCGTGAGAGAACCATACCGCGTGGATTGCATCCCGTGTAGGGAACGGGGATCAGCTCAAGAAAGCTCACTACGTTTTGATCGTAGAGTGGTCGATCGTGAAACTCTTCGAGCAGATTAAAGATGATGTCCGGTTTGAACTCAACGACCGTATTTCGGATAAGCTCGAGGTCCGAGCGAACACCGAGCACCATAGCGTCGTGTCCGAGCTTTCGTAGGGTTGAGAGTACGTAATACTCGGTCCGCCACGGTTCTTGATGAAAGTTCTGGTTCGCCGGTCCGTGTTCCGGCGGCACAAGATCTTCGTGGGCCAGACAGAGTACGCGAAGTTTCTTCATAGCGCTATTCGGTGACGCCCACTATGGAGGTAGTTCATGGTTTGCACGGTTAGGAGAACGGTAAACTCCTTAACCGCGATATCCTCCGGCGAGGTGAGTCTGAGATTTAACTCGACACACCTCTGCACAATCGCGTCTAACACCTGATCAGTAGTATACTGATAGGCTCCCGTCCAGCGGGAAACTGTCGCGCGAATCACCTGTCTGCGGCGTTTAATGAGGGATGCGGCTGTCGGATTCTTGGCGAATTCCGTCTCAGAGGAGAACAGGATTCTCAAATCCTTGTCGTAAAAGGATGGATGCTCTTTTCCGTACTTTGCCTTCCGCTTTTCGTAGTGCTCTCGGAGCGTCTTCGTGAACTTCGTGTGCGGATCGAGGATCTTTGAGTTGCGCACCGGCGCTCGCTTGCCTCGAAGCTCGTTCATGATCGAATCCATGTACTCCAATTTTTTAAGCGCTGGCCAGCCGGCATACCGATCTCGCCACTGGGAGTTCGGCGTAAGCCACACAGCGAAGGTCTCGGCAAAGTCTTCGTCTGGGTGGCTCTGGGCGTACCACGGATCGAGGTGAAGAACGAAGCTCTTGCTGTACGGCCGAGGCGAATAGTACTCGGGATACGGTTCCGTCGATTTTCCAAAGAGCTCTCGACGCGCTTTGAGTCGGCGTGTTCGAAAGGCGTTCTCAATCGCGTGCCCGAGCTCGTGGCGTAGGATCTTGAGGCACCATTTCTCATCCCCTCCCTCAACCTCAAGAAGCTGTAAGCGCTCCAATTTCTCTAAACGAGGATGCGAGAGATAGAACGGGATGGCTATGCCCGGAATGCCGTCTGCGCAAAACCACTCATCCGAGAGCCAGAAGTGCGGTTTGAAATCGAGGTCGTTTGCTCTTAGCTCTTCAAGCGCCTTGTCGATGCGGGGTTCAAGCTCGCTGCCCTTAATGGAGAGCGCGAGGTCGCACATGCGAAGGTCGAGAAGCTCGTCATCGGACATGTTCGCGAGCGTGTCGCCACCAACGCCCTTAGAGCGGCGCGCTCGTGGAATGGTCGCATGTTGTTTCTTCTTCGATGGTGTGGCCACAACGAGCCCTAGAACGTAACGAGCGCTGAGGTGTCTTGACGATCCCGCCTCGTCATTCTCTCACAGGAGAAGGTTGCTACTATAGCTTCATCTTGGCCCAAGTACAGGGCTGTGGAGCCCCGTTTTTGCACGGTCGCCGAGATACCTCCCTTGCGAGAATCCAGGAGGATCCGATACCGCTCATTGGGGTCAGCCCTAAACTCTCCCGAACACCGACCGGCGAGGATCGTGGCTGAGCACATATTCTCCTCCGGATCACACCGGTCGGAGACGGTAACCTCCCAGGAGAGTCCTACCGTGTGATGCCCCGCAGGGATCTCAAAGGAGAGCGCCGGTGCGCAATAGCTTCGGCCATCGAGGGTAAGCCGCTGAATCGTGCTGTCAGGGCTCGTCGAAGAGAGTACGAGATCGCTTACAGGAGCGCCCGGAGGGATCGGGATTAAGGGGGAGCATCCCCCTAACCACATGGGGAGCACGAGAACGAAGATTATCTGAGCGCAGCGATCCATCCCACCCCCCTATTCCAAGGACTTGGCAAGTAGGGTTTTATACCGCTGCGACCCCTTGGAGACGAGGTCTATGCTCTCACTCGCCTCGTCGAAGACTATGACGACATCGCCCCGGTCAAGCTGGCGTTGGACCTGCTTTATCTTGGTTTCAAGCGTGACCTCAACGGCGCCGTACTCGGTACCCTCCCGGGTAACGAACTCCTTAATAATACCGAGGAGCGCCTCCGAGCTGATTGCGGATTGTGGAATTATCATTAGTGGTGGTGATGCCCGCCTGGACCGTGCACGTGACCGTGGTCGATCTCCTCCTTCGTAGCGGCACGAACGTCCGTGAGCTGGATGTCGAAGTAGAGGACCTCACCCGCAAGTGGGTGGTTGGCGTCGAGGGTTATGTCCTCGTCGGTGAGCTTCACAACGCGCGCAGGAATCTCATCTCCTTCAGGGGATACGAGCTCAACCACGAACCCGACCGCGATATCCTCTGGAAGGTTACCTTGCGTGCGAGGGAGGGTGATTACCATCTGCTCGTTTCGCTCGCCGTACCCTTCCGATGGAGCGACCTCGACCTTAAACGCGGAACCCGCTGCCTTACCTACGAGGGCGTTCTCAAGACCTGGAACGATCTGAGAGTAGCCGTGGATATACACGAGTGGGTCAGACCCCTGGGAGGAATCGAGCACCTCACCACCTTTATCGGTGAGGGTATAGTGAAAAGTTACAACGGTATCTTTTGCGACGAGGGTTAACGTATCCATGAGTAGCGACTCCTTCTAAATGTAGCGTCGCCCAGAAACTGTGTGTGCGAAGCCCGACTATCGATGCCTTGTAGCATACTAGAGCGGGCGGGGATACGGGGCAGCTTTTAGGTAGGGGGTAGCAAAACAACGCGAATGCGTTGTTTTGCTACCCCCTACCTAGAGTGCGTAACCCTGCGAAGTATGGTACAACCCGGAAGCTTATCTTAGAAGTTTTACCATGTCAGACGCAGTAGCACACAAAGAGATGTCCCAGGAGACCGCAAAGCGCAGAACCTTTGCGATTATCAGTCACCCTGACGCCGGCAAAACCACCCTCACCGAGAAGCTCCTCCTCTATTCAGGACAGATCGGCGTCGCCGGCATGGTACGTGCTCGCAAGGGGGGCAAAGCGACGAGTTCGGACTGGATGGCGCTTGAGCGGGAGCGTGGAATCTCGGTCTCGGCGTCGGCGATGCAGTTTCCCTACAAAGAGGCGGTTATTAACGTGCTCGACACTCCGGGCCACCAAGATTTCAGCGAAGACACCTACCGTACCCTCACAGCGGCGGACAGCGCCGTGATGGTGCTTGATGCCGGAAAGGGAGTTGAGACGCAGACGCGCAAACTCTTCGCTGTGTGTCGCTTGCGAAAAACCCCCGTGCTTACCTTTATCAACAAGATGGACCTCCCGAGCAAGGAGCCCTTGGATCTCCTGCAAGAGGTGGAGGATGTACTCGGAATTTTGGCATCCCCAATTAGCTGGCCGATCGGAAGCGGCGCCTCGTTCAAAGGGATCGTCTATCCCAAAACTCGCCAGTGCATCCTCTTCAGCAAGTCGAAGATCGGTGGAGCTGGAAAAGCTGAGTTCCGTTCGATGTCACTCGATGAGGCGAAGGCGACCGGTGAACTGGACCCAGGGCAAGCGGAAGACCTTGAGGATGAACTTGAACTTCTTCAAGCCGCGGGGAACCCCTTTTCGTACGAGGATTTCCTTGCCGGTAGGATTACACCGGTCTTTTTCGGCTCCGCGCTGACAAACTTCGGCGTTGAACCGTTCTTCGATAACTTCACTGAGATGGCGCCACGTCCTCACTCGTATGAGGCTACCGATGCGCGCGGGGAAACGGTTGAGGTTGATCCCGTCGACGCCCCCTTCTCCGGCTACGTGTTTAAGATCCAAGCCAATATGAACCCCAAGCACCGCGACAGCATGGCGTTTCTGCGGGTATGCTCAGGACGGTTTGAGCGGGATATGACCGTGAAGCATCACCGCACTGGGAAGGAGGTGCGACTCTCTCGATCGTACAGCATGGTGGCTCAGGATAGAAACACCGTCGAGGTCGCGTATCCCGGCGATATTATCGGCGTCATTAACCCTGGAGTCTTTGCGATCGGCGACACGGTGTCGATGCAGGGTGGTTTTAACTACAAACCGATGCCGCAGTTTCCACCTGAGATCGTGGCTCAGATACGCCCAACCGACGTTCTCAAACACAAGAACTTCGATAAGGGGATTATGCAACTCGCCTATGAGGGAGCGGTGCAGATTCTGCGATCATTCCGCAATCCGAAGGATCCACCGCTGGTCGCGGCGGTCGGACGGCTTCAGTTCGAGGTACTCCAATTCCGATTGAAGGATGAGTACGGGGTCGATACCGCGGTCGACTTCCTTCCATTCAAATACAGCGTCTACGTCGAGGGAGATCCGAAGACCCTCTCCCTTCCGATGGGGTCGATGCTCGCCCTCGACGCGCGTGACAGAACGGTAATCCTGCTCAAAGCCGAGTGGGAGAAGAAGTACGTTCAAGAGAAGAATACAGACCACGTCTTTAAGGACTTCGTCCAATAAACTGGAGGTGTCGCATGAACGCAATCGATCGCTTTCTTATCTCTTCGGATCATCGCTCTCTTGTTGAGGAGTATCGGGACCTCGATAACAGTGAGGATCGGCTCGCGTGGCTCATGGAGCGACTATCGATCCACGCGCCGCTCGCCCCTGAACTCATGACCGCTGAGCGAAAGGTCCCAGGGTGTCTCTCGGGACTGTGGCTTAACGGATACGTTCGTGAGGGACGGTGTCACTTCGAAGCGAAGAGCGAGTCCGATATGGTTCAGGGGATCGCGTCGTTTATCTGCGATCTATATGGGTCGAGATCCCCTGAAGAGGTTCTGGAGATCGGCGACACGCTCGTGAGCATCCTCGCGCTAGAGCGACTCCTCTCGACTACTCGAAAGCGCGCGGTATCCAGCACGGTATCGTTTATTCTTCATACCGCTCGTGAGGCGAGCGCTCACCAGATCGCCGTGTAGGTTTCGTGTTCATCGACGCGCACAACCACCTTCAGGACGAGAGACTGGCCTCTACGCTCGAAGAGTCACTGGTGGAATGTGAGCGGATCGGTGTGCGACACGCGGTGGTAAATGGGACTCATCCACGCGACTGGCCCCACGTTGCGGCTCTCGCGCAGCGGTGTTCTTGGGTACTCCCCTCCTTTGGCGTTCATCCGTGGTATATCGACGATCTGCCGACCGGGTATCTCTCAATTCTCGCCGAGTACCTCGAGCGCGAGCCTTCCGTGATCGGTGAGATCGGTATTGACCATTGGAAAGAAGGGATTGATAGAGCGAGGCAAGAGGCGATCTTTCTTGAGCAGCTTTCGCTTGCTCGTGCGCGGAACCTTCCGGTAACTATTCATGGCCTCAAAGCGTGGAGCCGATTGCTCGAGTTGGTGCGAACGCATGGCACACCCGCTAAGGGCTTTCTCCTGCACTCCTACTCGGGTCCTCGTGAACTCGTGGAGCCGTTCGCGAATCTCGGAGGCTACTTCTCGGTCGCTCCCGCCTTTTTGGCTCCACAACTCCATGCGAAGCTGGATATCTTCCGCTCTATTCCGACCGATCGAATCCTTCTGGAGACCGATGCCCCCGACCAAGGCCCCACACGGGAGATGGATTTGTATCGGGATGATGCGGGGCGTCCACTGAACGTCAATCATCCCGGCAATATCCAGCTGGTGTATCGTGGTATGGCTCGGCTGTTGGGACTGTCGCACGATGAACTCACGGAGCGCATGCGGGATAATTTCATGAGATTGTTTGGTGGATTAGGTGCACTCAGGCTCAGCTAATCGCGCCCGTCGATTCTCGACCCATTGGTACGGATGTGCCGGTTTCTCTCGGGAGAGGAAGGAGATCGCCTCGGACGCGGCGATAAAGCCGATCGTTCCTGTCATAAAGACAGCACTTCCGAGCCCAGCATTACAGCTCTTTCCACGCGCCCTTGGTTGCCCTTCCCCAGCCTCGCATCGCTCTTCTTCGCCCTCATTCGGGCCTCTCTGGAGGGGAGCGTACACGCACGGAATGTCGAAGCGAGTCCTCTCGCCTCGAGGAAAGGCGTGGTCCTGTCGCAGCTTCTTACGAACGATCATCAGGAGGGGGTCGTGAATCGTTTTGGAGAGGTCCTCAACGCGGGCGCTGGTTGGAGCGGTTCTATTTCCCGCGGACCCGACCGTGATGACAGGGATCGCTCGACGGATACACTCCGCCAGAAGGGTAACTTTGTGTTCAGCGGTGTCGATCGTATCGAGCAGGAGCGAATACCCGCAGCCGAGGAGCTCCTCGGCGGTCTTCTCAGAGAAAAATTTCTTAACGACCCTCACGGAACACTCCGGGTTGATCTCGCGAACGCGGGCGCCAAGCACCTCCGCTTTTGAGGTCCCTACGGTGGAGCTCAAGGCATGGAGTTGCCGATTGACGTTTGTGACACATACCTCATCGAGATCGACAAGGGTAAGCGAGCCCACACCACACCGAGCAAGCGCCTCAACGGTCCACGATCCAACACCGCCGAGCCC
>JAULVA010000075.1:1749-4656 GCA_032111275.1 Bdellovibrionota bacterium | reverse complement strand
CTCTCATGGTGTCCCAAAAAGCGAACTTCACCAGGAACATGGTTCCTGTCGTGCCCTATGTCGCGGTCTTGGCGGGAATTGGATTCAACCTCATCTCTACTACACTGACCCGATCGCATACGCTCAGGAACCGGGCACGTGTCATCGCCGCGTCCGTGCTTCTCGCGGGTATCTGTGCCGCCGCGATCGCTCCTCTCGTCAAACGCGATGGTGATATCGTTCGCGCCGCCGCGGCGGTCGACTCACGAGACGTATTAGCCAACTGGATAAAGACCGGCCGCCCTCCGGAAGCCGATCTCGCCATCGCTGGCCCGTTGCAAGCGCCGCCCGCTCTCTTTAAAATCTCTGGCGTAGACGCGTTTGATCCCGTGAAGCAATCCGCGGCTTCTTTAGCGCAGGCTGGATACGACTACATAGCTGTACCGTCCTCTCTTGCCCCCTCTTTGGTAGCGGAATTCCTCACCAGCACGCTTTCCATCTCAGGCGAAGTTGACCAGCAAAGAGTGCCGCGCTCTCCGGCGATAACGATCGCCAAGGTCGACGAGAACCGCCTGCCCAAGGCGGCCGAAGCGTCCCCTTCGGTCATTGATTTACTTGTGGATGGTGAGACAGCGACCCTTCCGTGCGTGAACGCGAGGGAAGGACACTGCTGGATCCAGAATAGGATTACAACGGTCACGATTCATCGCGCCTCGTCCTCGCCAAAGAGCGCGGCGCGCCTTGAGGTAATGAGCCCCTGGAGCGATCAACGGATCTCGATCACCACAAAGGAAGGGGACCACCTCACGTCCATGACCCTTAAGGAGCCGGGCACGTGGACTCCGTTAACGCTTCCCCTCTCGCGCGACACGTCAACGCTCATCATCACGATTTCTCAGGTACACTCCCCTCACTCGAAGCTTGTTGGAGGTGACAAGCGGCGGCTCGGTATCGCCCTGCGAATCGGCTCTTAGAACTCAGTCGACTCCTCCTCCAGATACACTTAAGAGGCGCTCTTACTCCTCGGGAGAGAGAAGTCGTCCATGCGACACCGCCACCTCGGAGCCCTCAGCCATGAAAGAGAACGCTGGCGGCCCAGCGAGAGCGACACCCAAGGCGCTCCCGTACGAGAGCTCCGGTTGCCAGTCGAGTGTTAGCGAAACATCTCGCCACACCCGCCATCGCGGGTGAGAGAGTTGATACTCAACCGTACTGCCGTCTCGCTGACGCGAGTACCCAAAATAATGCTCGGCGATAAACTCTTCCCGCGAGTTAGCGACGAGACTCTCCGGCTCACCGCGACAAGATACGCCGGCGATATGCCACCTCCCTTCCTTGCGCCACTGATATCGGGCAAAGAGATCTCCATCGGAGGATCGGACCTCTTCCCTCATCGAGACTCGACTGTATCGCTCGTTGTACAGGGCGCGCGCGATGAAGGCGATCCAGAATCGAGGCACGTACTCACGTATGAACACCGCGCCCCGACGGACAGCTCCGCCTACAGTTCGCTTCACATAGAACCGGAGATTCACCTCGGGGAAGTCACGATGCCACGGCACAGCGACTCGAAGCACTCGAGTGTCGAGAAATTGAAACGCCACTACACTTACGAAGCAGCGCCCGCCATACAGATCGAGCTCAACACCCCGCGGCAGGTAGGGCTGAAGTATCAAAGCGGGAACCTCCCAGTTCATCATGAGAAGGTTTGACCAGCGCGCCGTGAGAAAAGGGGCTTCCCCCCCTACCGTAAGAGTCATGACGGCATCGTAGGTCGAGGGGCCTCCCACGTCTATGAGGGACTTTTCACGCGTTTGCGCGTTATGGACAGGTCCATTTGCGCCACTTCCCTAGACACACCCAACGCATACCGGGTAACCTATACGGCATGATAGTGGTCACCGGCGGAGCAGGGTTTATCGGAAGCGCGTTTGTCGCGAAACTTAACGCGGACGGCGTTACAGACATCATCGTCGTTGATGAGCTCACCTCAATCGCCCGCGAAAAGAACCTCGCTGGAAAATCATTCCGTCAGTTTGTCGGAAAGAAAGAGTTCCTTGATTCGGTTCGGACGAACACTCTCCCCACAGGAATTTCGGCCATTGTGCACATGGGCGCGTGCTCAAGCACCACCGAGAAGAACCTTGCCTACCTCAACGAGAACAACTTCGAGTATTCAAAGACCCTCGCCGAGTACTGCCTCGCTCGTGACATTCGATACATATACGCGAGCAGCGCCGCGACCTACGGCGATGGCGCTCAGGGATACGACGATGATGTCGCGACACTGGAACTCCTGAAGCCCTTAAACCCATACGGAGACTCAAAGCAGCGTATGGACCTGTGGGCGAAGCACAATGGCCTTCTGTCCAAGATGGTCGGCCTAAAGTTTTTCAATGTCTACGGTCCTAACGAGTATTACAAAGGCTCGATGGCAAGCATCGCCTGGAAGGCGTTTAACACCATCAATCAGACCGGCTCATTCTCCCTCTTTAAATCTCATCGCCCAGAGTACAAAGACGGCGAACAGATGCGGGATTTTGTGTACGTGAAAGATTGCTGTGAGATAATGAGTTGGTTTCTCAAGAACCCCTCTATCAATGGACTCTTTAACGTTGGCTCGGGGAAGGCGCGATCGTGGAACGATCTGCTTAACGCGGTATTTAAAGTGATGGGGAAGACTCCCGCTATCACCTATATTGATATGCCGCAGGAGCTTCAAAACCAGTATCAGTACTTCACGGAGGCCCCGATCGGCAAACTGCGGGGCGCGGGCTATTCAAAACCCCTCTACACCCTTGAGGAGGGCGTTACCGATTACGTTCGGAATCATCTTCTGAAGCCTGACCAGCACTGGTAATTAGAGCCTCACCTCCCGGCACATCCTGTTGAAAACGGCGCTAAGGGCCTGAATCCGCGCTTGTGAAC
>JAULVA010000075.1:0-1739 GCA_032111275.1 Bdellovibrionota bacterium | reverse complement strand
AAAACCTCGATAAACACCTGAAAACCCCACCTCACTCAGCTCTGGAATGACGCTCAAGCGGGATACCTTCCGACTACCCCCGCGCCGAGCATGTAAAAACTTTGCAATTTCCAAATCTGGCTTCCCATCCGCTGCATCGTTTCAGCACCTCGTTTCATCATCCTAACACAGGGACGTGTTATGTATTCAGGGATGAGCAACGCCGAAGTAATTCGGTTTGAAATCGCGGTAAACAGCGCGGCATACCGGTCGCTCGTTGAGGGACTTCGGCACCCCTCTGAAACCCCATATTCCCCACCCTCTCCAAAGCGTCCGGTGAAGGCCGAGATCCACCTCGATCTCTCCTCCCAACGATACTCCGTGCAAAAATTAGGGCGACACCAGCTCCCTTCAGCGCTCGACATTCGTCCGGGCAGTGAGACCCACCGAAACATCTCTGGCGTACTCGCCCACTCCCTTAGAACGCGGTCGACCGATGAGCTTCATGAGGTACTTCGAAACATCATCGCCGCGGCCCCAACTATCTCGGGCGACCTCTTAAAGATATTCAAGAGAGATGTCGAATTTCAACCGAAAAACGGCATCGAGCTGAGAACGCGACCAACGTCCTCTCTTGGCTTAATCGCGACTATCTCTCCAAGTCTCTCCCTTGAGCTCGACGACACTCCACCTCTCATCATTCCTGAGCGCCCAGAAGACCTCCTTGAAAGCGCGGTGGCTACTCTCCGCGCTCAGGCTCGTCTGGCGGGCCCGCCATCCGCGCACGTAACCAACAATACCGTTGTCGTACGAGCGGAAGTCTCTCTTCCCACGCTTAAGGGATTTGACGTCGACACCTTTCTGCACTGGGGAAGCTACGATGATTGCGCCCCCGCGTGGCAGGAAGAATTAGTGGCGACGACTCGCGACTCCGCTCGGAAAGTCGACGTCATCACCCACTCTTTGCACATTCCTACCCACGGCTGGTACGGCGCGACCTTCTTTGTTCAGGTCCGAGGATCAAGCGAGCACATCTGGCTTTCAAAACCAGGGCATGACGCTACGATGCACATAGCCTCCGACGATTCGACGCTCATCCAGGAGCGGGAGGAAGTCCTTACCGAGATGACGTCTCTCTCTCGGGATATTCTGACACTGAGCGTCCAAAACCCGCACACTCTCGATGAGCAGGTCGCGAATCTTTCAACCCTCGCTCCTCATATCGGTCTCGGCGGGCTCCTCGCGGAGATTCAGCCCGAACCTTCTGAGCAGCTCGCCAAAATCCTCTCCATCGTACGCCAGACTGGCGGCGAGTCGCGGGTTGAGTCGATGTTTAAAAACTACGGCATCGGGGAGATCGTCTTCGCGACTCCTGAAGGTCCCCATGCGGCGGCCGGAGGGCTGGCTCAGGTGATCTCGGGACTTCCCGCTGAGCTGTGCCGGGCGGGAATTCCTGTTTCAGTAATCACGCCGATGTACGCCTACGACAACGGCAATAAGCACCCCTCGGCGCAAAAGACCTTGGCGCAGGGGATCTTACTTAATGGAGAGCGAGTCAAACCGCTCTATGTAGGATCGATAACTGTATCAGTTGGGCCTACTCACTATCGTGGCAGTGGCTGGACCTGTCGCCCCTCAACATCGCTTCCGATCAAGGTGTACCTGGCGCAGCAGGGTAATCTACGGGTATTCCTCCTCGCGAACTCGTCAGTATTCGACCGACTGTATCAACCTGTATACGCGGATGAGCAGCTTCGACG
>JAULVA010000074.1:2952-5079 GCA_032111275.1 Bdellovibrionota bacterium | reverse complement strand
CATGCATTAACGAAGCGACCCCTGGTCGAAGCGTCATTCTGATTGATAAAAAAAGCATCGCGGAAACGCCAATCGTAACAGCTCTGCGATTCTCATTTGAAAAGCCAACTTTCGCGCTACGCGAGGAGGACTTCAGACAGCCCGGCAAACTAAAAGATCTCATTACCTTTTTTCAGTCCAAAGGATTTGATGTCTATCTTCTGAGCACAAGTGACTCATGGCAATCAAAGGAGGGACTCAACAAGGTGATAAAGATTCCAACTATCATGCGAAGAGTTATGTCGAAAGCCTCACCCCCGACCAAGATCAGCTCAATCGGATCCTCAGTCCGTCTCTATTCCCTTCAGACACCTCAAACCATCCCTGATATCTGCGAGAGGGTGAAACACTACAAAAAATGAAGAAGATACTCGTTATTTTAGATGAATTATTCCCGGTCCGAGGGGCGCCCCAGGTTCGGATTCAAAATCTCCTGCAGTCGCTCCCAACGTGGGAGCGTCACGCGGTGGGCGGGAAGCTCGCCTCTTGTACACCTCCGGAGGGACATACCCTCATTGAGCGGCCATCGGAGCGAAAGCCTATCTCCTTTATCCTCTTCCTCTCGCGGCTCGGGAGCGCGGCGAAGCGACTCGCTCGCACGCTTCGCCCCGACGCAATCGTTGTGTCGGTGCCTAAATATGAGATGCTTTTCTTCGGCCCCGCGCTCAGTAAGCTCACGCCGCTCTTTGTGTTGGACTTCCGGGACTCCCTCGCCTTTCTTGACTATGGGGCCTATCTCTCTCACTTCATGCCAAAGAGGCTTGCCACCTGGGTTGGTGCCCTTATCTTGCGAGCGAACAGGTGGCTTCAGGAGCGTGCGATCCGATCCGCCACAATGATTACGGTCGCGAATGAGGGGATCAAACGATCGATCTCGCACCCTCATGTGGTCGTGATCCCGAATGGGGTCGATACCGACACCTTTATCCCGAGCGATAAGCGGTGGTTTGATGGCGCTCGTCCCCTGAGACTCACCTACCTCGGCAACTTCGCTGAGAAGGATCTCTTCGGATGGATCGCGGCGCTCAAGGGCATACCGAACGTCGAGATCCACCTGATAGGCGATGGCCGAAATCGCGACAAGGTACGGCAACACCTTGAGGGGATCCCCACCGTGTTTCACGGCATCATCCCGCACGACGATCTTCCGACGCTCCTCGCGCAGATGGATATGGGCTTCATCTTTCGCAAGCCCGGCGTCGATCAATCGATCCCTGTGTGCCTCTTTGAGTACACCTCCATGAACATCCCTTCTATCTGCAACAACACCGGCATCATGGCTGAGTTCGTCACACAGAAAGAAATCGGCTACATAGCCGACGATGAAAACGATTTCAAAGCGACGATTAGCCGGATACTCAAGGAGCCAGGGGAGCTCAAGCGATTCGAGGGGCTACATGCCCTCGCTGAGCGGGAGTTCTCACTCCGCGCGAGTCGGGAGAAGTTCTCGGCGGTGTTTAATGGAGAAGCGCAAGGACGCTTGACGGAAAAATGCGCCTAGCGAGAGTGCGTTGTATCGAGACCTGGATTGGTGGCAACCCTCTATGGCCACTCTAGCAACACGTCAGGGACCTTCTCCTCGTTAAGGACTCCATCACTGAACTCGATCTCTCGAAATCCATGTCGACGGTAGAAGCGACGGGCCTCATCATTTTGCTGAAATGTATACAACCGGATCGGTGCGCCGAGCTTGTGTTGGGCATCCGTGAGCAACAGGGTCCCTAGCCCCCTACTGACCGCTGATGGATCGAGATAGAGATGGTCTATCCAAACACAGGAATCATCCTTGGAGGTCGCCACAAATCCGAGCACATCCCCCTTTTCAACAAGGACCGTGACATCTCCAGATGGGAGCAGTTTCTCCTTAACCCATGCTCGTACCTCCGCGTCCGTATGCGCCAGCGGAGCGTATGGGAGATATCGTTTACGGGATACTAGATAGATGTCGGCGATGCGTTCGCAATCAGCGGTGGTGGCCGGTCGTAGCATCGTTTCCATTCGGAACAAGTGTAGCTGCCATTTTCCAGATTAGACAGGGTCAGATAGAAGCCTCTGGTCACAGCTTAAGTCGATAGAACTTTTCATCCT
>JAULVA010000074.1:0-2942 GCA_032111275.1 Bdellovibrionota bacterium | reverse complement strand
GTGCTATGCGTGTACTCGAATCCATGCTTCTGATTGGCCCTCTTCGAGGGTTCGTTGGATGCGCGGTGAGACACTATCGCCTCGGCGAAACCATTCGTTCGAGCCCACTCTAATCGCGCTTCGTAGAGTAGGCCGCTCCCACCATTTCGACGGTACTCCTCCCGTATGTACGAGGCGATGAGTAGAGCCCGCTGTGGTTTATCTCTGTCCGTGACTATCCCGGAGAGCCCAATACACTCCTCTCTTACCTTGAGGGCAAAATATGCGCTGTTAGGATTTGTCAGTCTATCGAGCCACTCTTGATTGCTCATCCGGCTCTCTCTATCAAAGGTAGAACCGAAGAGATGTGGTTCCTTGAGAAGAGACTCAAGACGTATCGCTTGAAAGATCGCTAGATCTTCTTCCCCTAATTTTTGAATTGAGAACTGCTGCCTACTGGCCTTATTTGAGAGCATATCCATTGTGGGAGCCTCCGTGTACTCTCACATGGTACACGACGAGAGGAGTCGTCGGTAAACTTTTGGGCCTTTGGATTCAGAAGAGCACATGGTTTTGCCTTCGTCCCCCCGGAGGAGCAGGAGTTTAAGATTTTTGGCTCGCACAGTGCGCCTCCAACACAGACTCCGTCAAAAAATGAACCCATTACGATCGGTAGGGCCCGACTCCTGGCGGGCCGTATCGTTTCGCCTGCCGATGAAGCCTTGATACCTCCAGTGGTCATACGGCCCGCCAGCGGTCGGGCCCTACCCGTACAAAACAAAAGAGCGGGCGCCGTAGAGATACGGCGCCCGCCCTTTCGTAGCTCTTTCTCTCGAAAGGCTTAGAAGAGTCCCTGGAGACTTTCAATTGAGCTTGGGCTCATCTTGAAGTTCTGCTCAGGCTTCTTCTGTGTGAGAGGCTCACCCTCAACTCGGACGTGGCGGGAGGCGTATGCCTCAACACCGGATCCGGCTGGGATCAAGCGACCCATGATCACGTTCTCCTTGAGTCCTCGGAGATGATCAACCTTACCCGCGACAGCTGCCTCAGTGAGAACCTTGGTGGTCTCCTGGAAGCTCGCCGCCGAGATGAAGGACTCAGTCGAGAGAGCCGCCTTGGTGATACCAAGGAGGAGCGGCTCGTAGCTCGCTGGCTTGCCGCCGTTAGCGACAACCTTTTGGTTCTCCTCAAGCACCTTAAGGCGCTCAATGTTGTCACCAACAAGGAAGTTGCTATCGCCGAACTCACTGATCTTAACTCGCTTGAGCATCTGACGAACGATTACCTCGATGTGCTTATCGTTGATGCGCACACCTTGGAGTCGGTAGATCTCTTGTACCTCGTTCACAAGGTAACCAGCGAGAGCGCGGGTTCCCTCGATTCGAAGGATGTCGTGTGGGTTAACGGCACCATCGGTGAGAACCTCACCCGCCTTAACTCGGTCACCCTTCTGAACCGCTACGTGCTTGGTCTTAGCGACCAAGTACTCACGTGGGTCACCGAAGTCTGGCGTTACAACGATCTTACGTTTACCACGGGAATCATCTCCGAAATCAACAACGCCATCGACGTCGCTCACAACAGCTGGATCCTTTGGCTTACGAGCCTCGAAGAGCTCAACTACTCGAGGAAGACCTCCGGTAATATCCTTCGTCTTCGTCGTGGCCCGCTCTCTCTTGGCGATAACGTCACCGGCGTCGATATCCGAGTTGTGCTCAACGACAAGTCGAACACCTACTGGGAGGTTGTAGACGCGGCTCTCGCCGTTCTCGCCGTGAATTACGATACGAGGACGGAGGTCGCTGCTCTTATCCTTAGCCTGAACGATCTCTCGCTCTACGAATCCAGTGCGCTCGTCTGTGCGCTCTTCCATCGTAGACTCGGATACGTCGACCCACTCAACACGACCGGCAAGGTCGCTCAAGATTGGAATAGTGAACGGATCCCACTCAGTCAGAAGAGCCCCTGGCTTAACCTCAGCCCCCTCTTCTACTCGGAGGCGAGCTCCGTAGACGAGTGGATGACGCTCACGCTCACGACCGTCTGCCTTATCAACGACAAGGATCTCAGCCTTACGGCTCATCACAACGGATGTTCCGTCGCGTCGTCGAGCGAGACGAGCGCCTTCAAGCTTGATAGCTCCAGCGTAACGAGCCTCAAGAGAGGTCGACTCAGCTCGTCCGAGCGCCGCGCCTCCGATGTGGAACGTTCTCATCGTAAGCTGTGTTCCTGGCTCTCCGATGGACTGTGCCGCGATAACTCCGACAGCCTCTCCGATGTTCACCAAGTGTCCACGAGCGAGGTCTCGCCCGTAGCACAAGGTACATACACCGCGCTGGGACTCACATGTGAGTACCGAGCGGATGAGGAGCGTATCGATACCAGCAGCAGTGATCTTAGCCGCGAGGTCCTCGTCAATCATCTGTCCACGCTGAACGAGGATATCGTTCGAGATCGGATCACGGACATCTTCAGCCGCTACGCGTCCGAGGATTCGGTTCGTGAGTGACTCGATCTCCTCTCCGCCCTCGATGAGAGCCGAGATGTCGATTCCCTCTGCTGCTCCGCAATCATACTCAGAGATGATCGTATCTTGACCAACGTCAACGAGCTTACGAGTAAGGTATCCGGAGTTAGCTGTCTTAAGAGCTGTATCCGCGAGACCCTTACGAGCACCGTGCGTTGATACGAAGTACTGAAGAACTGTCAGACCTTCGCGGAGGTTAGCCTTAATCGGCTGCTCAATGATCGATCCGTCTGGCTTAGCCATCAGTCCTCGCATACCGCCCAGCTGACGAATCTGCTGGCTGGATCCACGAGCGCCTGAGTCGGCCATGATGAAGATCGGATTGAAGGATGGACCCCGCTTCACTTCCCCGGTCTCCTTGCTCTTGAACTCGGTCGAAGAGATCGTCTCCATCATATCCTCAGCGATACGGTCTCCCACGTCTGACCAGATATCG
>JAULVA010000073.1:1515-10051 GCA_032111275.1 Bdellovibrionota bacterium | reverse complement strand
GGTGGCTCGTGGCTTAGGCTGAGCGCACACTCACCAAGAACTGCTCGACGGCCTTTTGGAGCGCCTCACTCTGTCGCGAAAGCTCCTGAGCCGCTTCGAGCACCTGTCCAGCGCCCGAGCTCGTCTCCTGAGCCGCGATCGTCACGCCCGCGATGTTCTTCGAGACATCTTTCGTGCCGGTCGCGGCCTGATTGATGTTCGCGCAGATCTCAGTCGTAGCGTGTTGTTGATCGGATACCGCGTGCTCAATCGACGACGCGATATCGCTCATCTTCTTAATTGTGCCGCCGATCTCGGAGATCGCTTTGACGGTTTCTCCAGTGATCGATTGAATGCCTTCAATCTCTTTTTGGATATCCTCAGTCGCCGAAGCGGTTTGTTGCGCGAGGTTCTTAACCTCGGACGCTACAACCGCAAACCCTTTCCCCGCGTCTCCAGCTCGAGCCGCCTCGATCGTAGCGTTTAGCGCCAGGAGGTTTGTTTGGCCGGCGATTTGCGAGATCAATTTGACCACGCCACCGATCCTCTTCGAGGCCTCCGCCAGTCCGTTCACGATGGTGGAGGAACGGTCGGCTTCCGCCACGGCTGAGTTGGCGAAAGCGGTTGAGTCCTCAACCTGACGCCCCACCTCGGATACGGTATTGGTGAGCTCCTCAGTTGCTGCCGCGACTCGAGAGACGTTCACAGAGGTCTGCTCTGACGCAGCTGCTGCCGCCACGGATTGGTCTGTGGTTCCCGCCGCGTTTTGCGCCAGGAGCTGTGCGGTTGCGGTAAGCTCCGTTGAAGCCGCTGCCACTGTGGTAACGATTCCGCGCACCGCTTGCTCAAAATCATCCGCCAGCTTGAGGCGCTTAGTGCGAGCCTCGACAAGCGCGTCCGCGCCCTTCTTCATCTCCTCGGTGCCATCATTAATCACCGATGCCGCGGCTTTGAAAGTGCCTGGTAACCCTCGAAGGAGCACTCGGCGGAAGAACTTACCCTTCGAGGCGTAGGCAAGGGATGCCCTGGACTCACGGACGAACGCGTCGGTGACATCGAGCATGTGGTTTATGCTGTGAATCAGGGTTCCGAGCTCGTCGTTGCGGGTGTAGCCTAAGATGCGCGCCTCAAGGTTGCCTGAGGCAGCCTCGCGGCACACGTGGGCGGCTTTTCGGATCCACTCCATGCCCTCTGATCCACCGGACCGAGCGGCGGGCGCTCCATGTCCGTTAGTCTCGCGATATCTCGGTTGGGATACCTCTTCAGTTTCGATGATCTGTGTTTGCTGTTCCATGTCTATCCCTCCGCACTATAATGTAAAGACGAATTCATCGTATTCTTTCTGCTTGTCAGCGAGCATTGATTGAAGAAGCTCCGTCGCTGAAAGCATACCCTTTCGTCGATCCGCGTGCCGCCGCTCCTCTTCAAGCAATACCTTGTAGAGAGCCTGTGCGCTCTCAACACCCTTTGCGCTCGGTGCTCGACGATTCGAGTGGAAGCCTACGATTGAGCCGTCGGACCCGAATGATGGTGTCACGTGGGCGAATACCCAGTAGTGGTCGCCGTATTTGGTAAGGTTCACGACGTAGGCGAAGATCTCTTGCCCACTTTCCACGGTTTCCCAGAGGAGTTTGAACACGCTTCGTGGCATGTCAGGGTGACGCACGATGCTATGTTGTTGGCCGATCAGCTCCTCCTCGGTGAAATCAGAGATCTTGAGGAGGGTTTGATTGACGTACGTAATTCGACCGAAGGTATCGGTCTTGCTCACGATGATATCTTCCTCGCCGAGTTTCCTCTCCACGCCGGTTGGCTTTATCTTTGTCCTATCCATATATCGCTCCCTTAAAAAACCCACTGGTACCATCGGTGTGGCTACCGCAAACCTTGAGAAGGAAATGCCTACGTCTTGATCTCGGACAGGGCCTCTTTTTTGTAGACATTGGTTGTGGGGGTAACCTTCCTGAATCCTTCAGTAATTCGGTACGGTGTCTCCGCGACCCCGAGGAAGAGGTACCCATCAGGGGCCAGTACCGATTTGACCTTCTCAAAGATCTGCCGTTTGGTCTCCGTGTCGAAGTAGATCAGAACGTTCCGCATGAACAGGATATCAACTGGCGTGGTAGGCCATGTGCCGATCAGGTTTTGCTCAAAGAACGAAACCTTGTCTTTGATCTCGGAGCGCAGATGATAGTTGTCGCCGTCCTGAGTGAAGTATTTGACCAAGAGTTGGACCGGCAATCCGCGGTTTACCTCAAGGGAGGTGTACATTCCCAGCGCGGCTTTTTTAACGATCTTGGGATTCAGATCGCTTGCGAGAACACGAGCGTTCCATTGGTTGAGCTCCGGGAAGTTTTCCGCCATGGACATACCGATCGAATACGGCTCCTGTCCCGTCGAACAGGCCGCTGACCATATGGTGAGGGATTTCGTAGCTGCTCTACTCTTTATGATCTCCGGCAGGACGGTGTTCTTAAGGAACTCGTAGGCGGAGAGATCCCGAAAAAACGAGGTCTCGTTGGTAGTAAGCGCAAGGAGCACTTTTTGATTCAGGGAGGGATTCGAGCGTCTGAGCACGAGGTCGATCATCTCTCCGAGAGACCCAAATCCCTCGTCATGAGCGAGGCTCGTAAGCCGTGATTCGACAAGATACTCCTTGCCGGTCTCAAGAACGACAGCGGTCTCACTCTTGAGAAGGGTAGAGAGTGCTGAGAATTGGTCTTGTGTTAACATTTACTTGTGATCCTTCTTAGATTTGGAACAACTTTGGTTAATCAGTTCGGCCATGGCGGAGAGTGGCATAATCGCGTCGTGAAGCCTCGCCGAGATGACGGCGCGAGGCATCCCCCACACGAGGCTTGAGGATTCGTCTTGAGCGATCACAGTTCCTCCCAACGACTTGGCGACTTCGCATCCGCGACGACCATCCTGCCCCATGCCGGTCATCACGATGCTCAGGAGTCTGGAGCCGTACACGGAGGCAAGCGAGCGAAACATCACGTCAGCTGATGGTCTGCACGAGTTCTCATGGGGGTCTTGTGAAAGTTTGAGTACGACCTCTCCATCCTGCTTGAGAGCGCCGAGGTGAAAGTTTCCCGGCGCGACGTAGACATGACCGGGAAGCGCGGGCATTCCATCGGTGACCTCGAATGCGGGAAGCTTCCCGCGAGCGGTGAGGCGGTCAGCCAAGAATGTAGTGAACATCGGAGGCATGTGTTGTGTGATAAAGATAGGAGCTTCTAAGTTTGGGTTGAGGTTCGCGACCAACTCGATGAGCGCGCTTGGTCCACCTGTTGAGATAGCTATCGCCACTGCGTCAATCGGACCCTGTGGGCGGAACTCTGAGGTCACTGAACTAGCTATCAAAGTTGAAAGTGAGTCCTCTCGGGTCTGCGGGGCTCGGCCCCGGCGGCCAAGCGCTCGTATACGGGTCGAAAGTTGTCGCTTCGTAACCTCGCATGATGCCCCCTTGCCGCCGTGAGTCTCTGGCTTGGCGACGACGTCACTGGCGCCTAGTTCGAGTGCCTCGAGGGTCGCTGCGGCGCCATTGGAGGTGTACTTGCTGAACATGATGATGGGTATCGTGGAGCCTTTGTCGCGGAGATGTTTTAAGGTCTCGAGTCCGTTCATCTCCGGCATCTCGATATCAAGGGTAACGACGTCAGGCTTGAGGTTCTGAATCTGCTCCAGAGCCCTCATGCCGTTCTCCGCGACTCCAATAACTTCGATCTCCGGATCGGCGCGAAAGCACTCCCGTAGAGCTCGTCGAACCACGAGCGAATCGTCAACTACGAGGAGTCGTATCTTCTCCATCTTACGCGCCCGATTCGATACCCAATATCTTTAACTTCTCTTCGATGGCTTCCTTGGAGAAGGGCTTCATAATGTATTCGTTGGCGCCCTTTTGAAGGGCCTCCGTAATCTGAGAGAGGTCGCGTTGGGCGGTGACCATCAGCACGGGAGTGGCTTCAGTAAGTTTTTGGGCCCGCAACCACGACACAAATTCAACGCCACTCATGCCGGGCATAATCCAGTCCACAAAGAAGAGGCTCGGGGGTTGGTTCATCTCAAGGTATCCAACCGCTTCCTCCGCTGAGAGGGCGGTATGCACCTCGTATCCCAGGTCCTCCATACACTGTGAGAGTACCTTGGTGGTAAACTTACAATCATCGACGATCAGGATATCCTTACGCACGTTTCTCCTCCTCCTCACAAACTTTGCAGACAATTTCAGGAGCGATATGAAGTAGTAGCCCTTTGTCCGACTCGTACACGCCGAGAACCATCTCTTTAAGAGGCTCCTTCAAGGCACGGGGTCTCGGTTTATACCGACTAGGATCGAGAGTGATAACGTCGCCAACCGAGTCAACGACGAGACTAGCCGCGCCATCGCGCAGGGAGACGATGAGGTTCATCTGTTCTGTGTCATCCGCTGACGCGTCGAGATGAAGTCGCTCCCGCATTCCGATAGCGGTAACGATATGCCCTCGAAGATTGATGAGGCCTCGAATCTCCTCAGGGGAGAGGGGCACAAAGGTCATCTGTTGGTGCTTCAGGACCTCCTGTACCTCGAGTACGTCAACGCCAAAGGAGTAGTCCCCGGTTTTAAAGGTCACCAACTGTTGGGGTGGTGAAGAAAGTTGCTCGGTCATATCGCTACACGCTCCTCCTCTTGAGCCACAGAAACACTCATCGATCCTTGTTGAAGGAGATAGTTCACATCAAGAAGGGCTATAACCTTGCCCTGAATTACGCCGTAGGAGGTGATTCCTGGCTTCCCTCGCACGGGCTTAACAGCGGTAATCTCTCGTGAAACGTCCAAGATGGTTTGGACCTGTAACCCAACGAGAGCGTCTGCTCGTCCAACGACCACAACATGCCCACCCGACCATGATTCATTCGACCCGGTTACGATTGAGGCTACGTCGACTAATTGAAGAATTGACTCTCGGTATTGAATGACAGAGCTTGAGGCTACCCGTTCGATATCCTGAAGAGGGAACTCCTCAAGGCGTCGAACCTCGTTCAGTGGTATCGCCGCGCGGACATCCGATGATACCTGAACGATGAGAAGTTGTTCGGTCTCATTGAAAGAAGGGCCTGTCGCTCTCGCTGTGGCCTGTGCGATCGCCGCCTCCTGCTGCTCGATGTTAGCCTCCCGGCCGAGCACAACGGGGTCGATGATGAGAGCGATCTGCCCATCTCCCAGGATCGTGGCTCCGGCGTACGTTGTAAGGTTCCCGAGTTGGCGCCCGAGAGGTTTGACTACGATCTCCTCAGTGTCATGAACGGCGTCCACAACAACTCCAAAACGAGATCCATCGATATCGATAACGACGATGACGTTATCCTCTTCCGCGACCGCTGTCTTGGAATCGACCTTGAGTTGTTTTGAGAGGAAGAGCAGGGGAAGCAGATCTCCCCGCAGCTTGTAAAAGGGGTAGTTCCCGATCCATGAGAGTGAGCCCACCTTCTGACTCGCGCCCAATTGGACCAGCTCCGTAATAGCGGACTGCGGCACCGCGAATTTTTGCCCGGCACAGGACAACAGGAGCGCGGGGATAATAGCCAAGGTGAGTGGTATCTTGAGCCGAATCGAGCTCCCTTCACCGGCATGGCTCGTAATATCGACGTGTCCGCCGATCTTCTCCGCGCTTGACTTCACGACATCCATGCCCACGCCGCGACCCGATAAATTCGTGATCGTTTCGGCGGTCGAGAATCCGGGGGCGAAGATGAGCCGGTGGATGTCAGCCTCCGACATCGTTTGCGCTTTCTCACGAGAGATGAGCCCCCGCTGAAGCGCTCGGTCTCGGATCCTCTCCGTGTTAAGTCCGGCGCCATCATCGATGATCTCGATGATTACGTAGCCGCCCTCCTGCGACGCGCGCATGGTGATGCAACCTTCGGCCGCTTTGCCTACCGCGGCACGTTTCTCCGGGAGCTCTATGCCGTGATCGATTGAGTTTCTCACGATGTGAGTCAACGGGTCTTTAATCGCCTCGATCAAAGTTTTGTCGAGTTCGGTCTCCTTCCCGAACATCTCAAGGCGAACCTGCTTTTTGCAGGTTATCGCGAGGTCGCGTACTACGCGGGGGAATTTGCTCCACACCGTGTTGATCGGCTGCATGCGGGTCTTCATCACCCCCTCTTGGAGCTCTGACGTGACGAGATTTAAGCGCTGCGTTATCGCGCGAAAATTGACATCATCGATCCCCTTCGTCGTTTGCAGGATCTGATTACGCGCCAACACCAACTCTCCGGCCAAGTTCATCAGATGGTCAAGGAGGTGCACGTCGACTCGCAGAGAGGTCTCTTGGGGGCCCGACTTCGCTGGTGTCGCTTCATGATGTTCCGATTGGTTCTGTTGAGAGGGGGCGGATTCAACGATCGCTGGTTGGATTGCAATGGGTTGAACGGACGGGACTGCTTGAGTGGAGGGAGTTTGAGCAGCTTCCTCGGCCTCCCGTTGCGCCAAAAGGATCTCAAATTGCTCATCGAGCGATAGCTCCTTGGCAGCTGGTGCCGATTCTTCTGGCTTTGCCGCGGCGAGAAGGTCTGCCACCAGAGCGTCGAAGCAGGCGTCGCCCTCCAGCTTTGTCTCCTCGATGCTGGACACGATCGTTCTGATAGCGTCGCACAAGGTGAGGAGCAGGGTAATGATCCTGTCATCCACCTTCAGAACCTCGCTGCGGAGCTCGCCGAGGAGTGTCTCCCCAGCGTGCGTTACGGATTCAAGTTTATGAAAATCGAGAAAGCCACATACGCCCTTTATGGTGTGAAGTCTTCGAAAGATAGCGTTAATCAGGTCTCTATCCTCTGGACTTGTTTCAAGGGCCAGGAGCTCCTGGTCAAGGTGATCGAGCCCCTCCTTCGTCTCAATTAAGAAATCATGAAGCAGACCGTCCTGCTCGCTCATAGAGTATCTCCCCGGGTTTTATCCGAAGAGTGAGTCGGATAGTTGCCTCGATAACTTGAGCTGAGTTGTTGCTTTTCAGGTAATCCCGAAACGCGGGTCCAATCACTCGTGATTTGAGGCAGTTGGGACTCAGAAAGAAATTTAGTTGAAAAGCGTTGGGTTGCTCAGCGAATCGTCCGAATACCATTTGGGCACTCGAGTGCCTCGTTCACGGGACGATTCGGGATAGCAGGGGGGAGCGATGAAAAAAATTAGGGTACTCATAGTTGATGATTCAGCGGTCATTCGTAAGGTATTAAAGGACCTTATCGAAGCTGACGCGGAGCTTGAGGTCGCCGGTACCGCGGCCAACGGTAAACTTGCCCTTGAGCAGCTTGAGCTCCTTAAGCCCGACATCGTTACACTCGACATCGAGATGCCCGAGATGGACGGTCTTCAAACCGTTCAGGAGATACGAAAGCGGGATCACTCAATTCCCATCATTATGTGTAGCTCCCTTACGGCAACGGGCGCGAGCCATACGCTTGACGCGCTCTCCTTCGGAGCCAATGATTACGTTACCAAGCCATCGAGTCACGGTATCAATACTCGCGAGGTAGTGGGTGAGGACCTTCTCCGGAAGATAAAAGGACTCGTTTCGCCGATTGCGCAGGCGTTACGGGTCTCAGCTTCGAAGTCTGTCGCGACGCAACCGGTTGAGAAACAGGTACGAGCGGCAACTCAAGTTATTGAGAGCGGCACACCACTCTCGCGAAACTTTGGCGTAGTCGCTATCGGAGTATCTACGGGAGGACCGAACGCTCTTCAGGAGCTTTTGCCAAAGCTGCCGGCGAATCTCGAGGTTCCGATACTTTTAGTGCAGCACATGCCGCCGCTCTTTACGAAGCTTTTGGCTGAGCGGCTCAGCGCTCAGTCGAGCGTTCCCGTTGAGGAGGCGGTAGAGGGACAAGAGGTAAAAGCCGGCCATATTTACATCGCGCCCGGTGGCTTGCACATGGAGGTTAAAAAAATTCTGGGGCGTACCATCCTCACGCTCAACGAGGGACCTCCTGAGAACTCGTGTCGGCCCGCGGTGGATGTGCTCTTCCGCTCGGTGGCGAAGGTGTACGGCAACGACGCTTTAGGGGTCATTTTAACCGGCATGGGACAGGATGGATTGGTCGGGTGTCAACACATCAAACAAGCAGGGGGGGCCATTATCGCGCAACAACGAGAGGGGTGTGCTGTGTGGGGAATGCCCGGAGCTGTAGTTGACGCTGGATTAACCTCGTCCGTGCTGTCGTTAGAGGCGATCGCGGCTGAGATCGCTTCTCGCGGCGCGGCGAAGCGTCAGCCTGTTATGCCATCGGAACGGCACGTGTAGCTCCAGGAAAGGACCACACGCGATGCAAAGGAGAGGTGCGCACCGGATTTCACTATCAAGCTTCCGCTCTCACAATCCGATTGAAGGTAGTGGGGGCGTCAGCCGTCAGAATAACGACTACGTGTTATGAGCGAGGGGAATATGGACTGGAAAGTTCCATTTGTTGTTTATCGAATCACCGCTGAGGGAAAGCTCGAGGAGGTGTTCTTCGCGGAGGATTTCAAGTCGGCGAGCTATTGGCTCAGCTACATCGCCCAGCCCGGAGATGTCCTTTG
>JAULVA010000073.1:0-1505 GCA_032111275.1 Bdellovibrionota bacterium | reverse complement strand
AAGACCCCGCTCCATAAAAAGCACTCCCATAGCTCCGCTAAGGCCGAGTACTGGAGCCATAAGGGTGACGCTCGTGAGTTACTAACGAATGAGCAGAATTGGAAGCAGTGGTGCGCCCAAAAACAATGCGCCGCCGAGTTTCCCGCTGAGCAGGAAAAGGAGCGGGTCTAATCCCGCGGGGAGGGAAAATGGTTCCAAATATCGATCCTAACATCAAGATCCTCGTGGTCGATGACCACATGACGATGAGACAAATAGTGCGGAGATCGCTCGGTGAACTCGGCTTCAGTAATGTGACGGAAGCGGTGGACGGACTCGACGCGCTCTCAAAGCTTGAAAAAGACAAGTTTGGCTTCATCATCTCGGATTGGAATATGCCGAATATGATGGGACTTGATTTTCTCAAGGTCGTGAGAGCGAATGATAATTTCAAGGGAATTCCCTTTCTCATGGTGACCGCCGAGGCCAAGAAGGAGAACGTCTTTGAGGCGGCCAAAGCGGGGGTTTCTCAGTACATCGTGAAGCCATTTACGGTGGCGTCTCTCGAAGAGAAGATAGCCGCTATCTTCAACAGAAAAAAACCCGCCGCGTAGGGTGCTTCTATGACAGGATCAAAATCAAAACGCGCCAAACGAAGGGCGAAGGGTTCCGCCGTTACGGAGGTGCGATGCGCGGATGATCTGCACGCCGCGATGGCTGAGCTCGTGTCGGCTGAATCCAACGAAGCCATCCGTAAGCTTGAGGGTATCTTGGCTTCTCTAAAGCGAGAGTTCGATCCGGCGTCAGTCACGATGACCTCCACAAACATTCCAGACTCAGTCTCGAAGCTCTCGTCGGTATTACTTGAAACGGCTCAGGCTGCTTCCAGGGTATTCCAGTTGGTGGAGCGCCAAAAGGCTCTTATCGAGGAGAACGATCGTAGATTAGACGCCATAAAGCAGCTCGTACGTCGGAATCCAATCGATAGTGAGGCGCTTGTTCGAGAGGTGTCAAAGAGCAGGGAGACGAATATCGGCTTACGCGAGCTATCGCATGAGATCGTGATGAGCCAGGAATTTCAAGATTTAACCAGCCAGAAGGTTCAAAAAGTTATCAGGCTCATAGGAGGACTTGATGGCTCTCTTCGGGCGCTGCTGACCCATTTCAAGATAGCTACCTCTCTGGATGGGAATTCCGAAAACCCATCAGGGAACGCTGATATCGACCAAGAGGCCGCTGACGATATCCTTAAAGGGTTTGGTATCTAGGGAAGCGAGATAAAACTCACTAATAGTCTGATTGTGGTTCCCGACAGGTGAATGTGCTCGAAAGAGTTGGTTTTTTATTCCGGGTACGTTCACGTTTACGAGCACGTTCACGAGGGGGGGGCCTCGCTTCCCTAGCCTCAATCCGCCCTCCTTTTCATTAAAAACCCCACAGCGCCAATGACGCTGTGGGGGTAACGTTTCAATCAGGAGTGTTGGATAGCTTACACTATGTGTCGTGGTTCGATGTCCGCGGACTCA
>JAULVA010000072.1:0-7072 GCA_032111275.1 Bdellovibrionota bacterium | reverse complement strand
TGACTGTCCTCTGGATGACTTTGTACGCACCGTGGCCCACCTGCTTGCCAATGCAGGTAATGGCCTATTCCTCCTCATGGGCCCCCGCACTCACAAGGACGTTGGTCTCCTCCACGCGGCCGCCCAGGGTCTTCGCCGCAGTCCGGGCCGCTGCAGCGTCTTGTTGGGCAGAATTGTAGGCCAGTCGTTGGAGACCGCTCAACGAACGGCCGCGGCTGGAATCTCGCGTAAACGCTCCTCTAAACCGACACTTGTCACCTTGGCGGAGCTCCGAAGCGCTCTTGATGATTCGAGCGGTTAATCCGTTGTAACGGGAACGCGATAAGAAGTCCCTCCAAAAAATATTCTTAAAAGCCATGCTTGGATAAGGTAGGCCCCCTACGCATGCTCATGCATCACCAAGCGCTCCGTGCTTTCCATGAAGGGGGCTGAACTGAGAGACCCCGCCGCCATCCTTATTGGTATCATAAGTTCCTCCCTTGGTATCGGGTACCGTGCGCGCTCCTACACAAAGAGTCAGCGATCCAGATGATACCGGCTAGCGAATTACGCTATCTGCGCCATGCGTTTTCATATCTTCAGAGGCATTCGTGGCTGGCGCTCGCTACGTTTGCCTGCGCGCTCCTTGGGTCGCTCGTAACCTTCGTGTATCCCTTGGCTCATAGGGGCTCTGATTGACCATGTGATCTCACCGGGGCGCGATGTCTCTGCGAATGATGCCGGTATGGATCAACGGAGGCGATGTCTTTTCATATTAGGAGCGATAGGAGTATTCGCGCCGGTCCTTCACGCCATAGCGGGCTACGGAAGAGGTCATTTCAACATGATGGAAGGCAATCGTATCGTCGTGGATATCAGGCGAGACCTATTTTCCCACCTCCAAAGACTGCCCATGTCGTATTTCACCAAAAATCACTCGGGTACTACTGTCTGGACACTGATGCAGGAGGTGCACGGCCTCAACGGACTATTCCACGGAATTCTCGTGATCGCTCTCATCGATCTCGTGCACTGCGTCGTAGCCATGGTGTGCCTATTCAGTATCTCTGTGCCCATGACCGTGACGATCACTGTGCTTATTCCGGCGTACTACTACACCTTCCGGTTCTTCAATCCAAGGCTCAGGCAGATGAGCGAGCGGGTGCAACGTTCCCTCAATCGTTTGAATGGCCGTTACCAGGAGGCGGTTAGCGGTATGTCGGTTATTAAGACCTATGACATAGCTGGTCGCGTCTCTCACCGGTTGTCAGACTTCGATACCAATCACTACAAGCTTGTTGTCCGACATAGTCACCTTGGACACATGATGGGGGCTCTCGATGAAATGTTTATGCATTTCGGCTCGGCGATCCTCATCATTATGGAGGGAATTCTCGCCACGAGAGGAGCCAATGCTCTTACCGCGGGGGAGTTCACTCGCTATCTCGGTTATATCGCCATCCTCTACGGTCCGCTTGCTCGTTTCGCGAGTTTAAACTCGGTATATCAAAGCAGTATCACCTCGCTGAATCGAGTTTTCTCTTTGTTTGATAGAGAACCACAGCCTGAGGAGGTGGGAACTAGCCGGAAAAATTACCCTGATCGAGGTGAGGTTGTGTTTGATGGAGTATCATTTAGGTACCCGCAAGCATCGCCGCTGTGTTCTCCGCCGGCTCCGATATCCACTCCGCAGGCACCGCAATCGCGTTTAGTGCTGAAAGATATATCATTGACCGTCCAAGCTGGTGAGACCGTAGCGCCCATTGGACCGTCCGGATGCGGAAAGACAACGCGCGTCCTGGACGCGGATTCTGAGTGCTTGGTGCAAGACGCTCTGAGTAAGCTCATGCGTGGACGGACCTGCATTATAATCGCGCACCGTTTGAGTACCATTCAAAGCGTGGATTGGATCGTCGCACTGCGGGAAGGTCAATTTGTTGAGGTAGGAAGTCACGTCGACCTTCTGCTTAGCGATGGGGACTACGCGCGGCTCATCAAAAAGCAGGCACCTCCCATCTCTCTTTGGGGCATCCCGGGGCGGGAAGGCCCCTTTCCCGCTGAAGAGCGTCCGTGAGTTAGAAGGGACTATGCCTTGGCTTTCTCTTTTTGAAGTTCTCGGACAAGAGTCGCTACCTCATGAAGACTCGGAAGCACTCGCCATGCCTGTCGTAGCATCTCCTCTGTCGGAGTAAGGAGATCAGGAACGAGAACGGGTCGTAAGTGGGCGGTGAAGGCGGCTTCAACTCCAAAAGCCGAATCCTCGCAGGCGATACATGCGGCCGGCGCAACTCCAAGCGCGGCACAGGCTTTCAGGTAAATATCTGGGGCAGGCTTTCCGTGTTCAACATCTTCTCCCCCTAGAATGTGGTCAAAACGGTGGAGTACGTGAACTTTCGTCAGTTTTCGAATCGCTATCTGGCGTTTTGTAGATGTGGCGACAGCCCTCGGTATTCGAAATTCATCGAGGGTGGCAAGGAGTTCCTGAGCGCCGGTCTTGAGAGGAATTCTCCCCGCCTCAAATTCGGACGCATAGAGCTGGTGAGTCTTTTCAAGGAGAGCTCGTACACGATCCTCATTTTCGAGTAGTTCAAGGAGATAGAGGTAGTTGCTCGCTTCGTTTCGTCCTACCATCTTGAGGGTTACTTCGGGCGTGAGCGGTGCACCAACACTGCGGGCCGCTTTGAGGATGACCTCCTGAGCGACCTTTTCACTATCAAGGAGCAAGCCGTCCATATCAAATACAACGGCTGATAATTCAAAGAGGGGAGACATAGTAGGTATCGTACCTAAGAAGAGCGGTTAAATCCACGTAGATGGCCCCGCTCGGGGCGTCAAGACAGGCCCTTTCCCTCGTGACGATCATCGTTAGGTGACGTACACTGGAAGAGATACAAAAACTAAGCATGTGAAGCGCATGACGACAGCAGTTCCATATCTCGGAGTTATAGAGGGGTTTTTCGGCTCGTCGTGGTCGTGGCAGGAGCGATCGGTGTATCCCGCCTTTTTACGCGCGCATGGATACTCGTTCTACGTGTATGCTCCCAAGGATGAGCCCTTTTTGCGGAAGCGATGGAACGAACCTTTCCCCGCGGAACGCCTCGAGCATTTGAAAGAGCTCTGCGCTTCGTTCAAAGCGGAGGGACTCCAGTTCGGTGTAGGCTTGTCTCCCTATGAGGCGTATATCGCATACGGACCCGAGGCGCGAACCGCACTTCGGAAGAAGGTAGAAGTTCTTAACTCTTTTCCTGTGGACATCCTCTGTGTGCTGTTCGACGACATGCGCGGAGATCTACCTAAGCTCGCGGAGACCCAAATTCGGATACTGGGTGATATTCGTGAGGTATCGACAGCGCCACGGATCATCTTTTGTCCGACCTACTATAGCTACGATCCGATCATCGAGAGATGTTTCGGGGCTATGCCCCGGAATTATTTGGAAGACCTCGGGAAGGGGCTCGACAATTCGATCGACCTTTTCTGGACTGGGGAAAAGGTGATGTCGTCCGCCTATCCCGCGGAGCACCTCAGGGAGGTGGCCGAACGAATCCGTCGAAAGCCGTTTCTCTGGGATAATTATCCGGTCAATGATAGTAAGCGGGCATCTCCCTTTATCTTTCTACGAGCCTTTGAGAATAGGGGCGAGCACCTCACTGAACTGCTGAGTGGCCACGCGGTAAACCCCATGAAACAGCCGTGGCTCTCCCAGATTCCCTTGGCGAGCTTGGCGCTTAATTATGGTCAGGGTTCGTCGTACAACCGAGACCTGGTTAGTATGATGTGCATCAACCAGGTGTGTGGCGAGGAACTTGGGAGGTTACTAGGGGAGGATCTCGCCCTTTTTAACGATGTAGGGGAGGGCGCGTTAAGCGAGGAGCAGAGGAGGTATCTTCGAGCTCGATATGAACCGCGGATTGAGAATCCATTCTGCAGAGAGATCGTAACCTGGCTGAACGGCGGGTATGAGTTTGATCCCGCGTGCCTCACGGATTAAGCGTTGGGCGTCACATCGGCTTCGCTCTTGTCCAATTTGAGTCATGTTGTCAAAGTAAGGGGTATGAACGTCAAAATCATAGCTCTCTCTCTCGTATCCTTGCTCTGTGTTGCGTGCACCGCGAAGGTATCTACACCCGGAAATGTTCAAAATTCGATGTTCCCGACAGTTCACGGCACAAATCTGAACAAGGAACCGATTACGTTGCCTGACCATTATCGGGGTAAAGTGACCTTAGTTCTCGTGGGATACACGCAGAAGACCCAGTTTGATATCGATCGGTGGATTCTTGGCGCGCTCCAGGCGGAGGTGCTCGCTGAGATCGTTGAAGTTCCGACCATCGCCGGCATGATGCCTCAAATGGTGCAAAGCTTCATCGATAACGGAATGAGAAGTGGTATTCCGAAGTCCGATTGGACTGCCGTGGTGACGGTCTACGAGGACGCGCCAAAGATTATTGAGGCCTTGGGTAACGAACGGCCCCAAAGCGCCTATGCGGTTCTCTTAAATAAAGAGGGACGCATAGTCTGGAGTTCCAATATCGGGTACTCCGCGAGTCAGATCATTGAACTCAAGAAGATTGCCGGTTCCCTTCGATAAGTAGCGCGCCCTACTTAGGGAAGCGATGCAAAACAACGCGTTCGCGTTGTTTTGCATAGGTGTGAAGGCTATTTTGGTTGCGGAGACGCGAGATTGTGGTTTTTTAGCGCCGAATTTCTTCGGGAGCCCCCGAAAAGGGGCTGGGTAGATACACTACCCCCGTGTAGCGGCAAGAACCCTTCTTCTGAGATAGATACTCGCCAACATGCAGAGGGTCTTCAGGTGTAGTGAATTCTTTAAAATCCCTCTGTAACGCACCTTCGTATAACGGAAGATATTCTTGAGTACGTGAAATTCGAATGCTGCGCTCGTCTGGCACCTCATCCACAGCAGCCTTGCCCAAGCAAAACCGTCTGACTGACTCACTAAGGTCTTCTGTGTCATGCGACTCAAATTATCAGTAACCATCCACTGCCGCATCTCGTAAAGCGGTGCGGGAGCACCGCTACCTAGCAAAAGCACGCGTCAGCGTGGTTTTGCCTCCCTTACTTAGAGAGCGCCGTGCGGAGGTTCTCCAGGTGTTGCCAGCGCTCATACAGGCGCTCGACCTCGTCCTGTTGCGTCGAAAGGGCGTCGCAGAGCTCGGAGAGTTTCGAGGAGCTGGTAGCGTTGTGCGCGGATTCCATCTCTTGCTGGATCTCTGTGAGCCTAGTTTCCGCTTTCGCTATCAGGTTCTCAATCATCGATAAGTCTCGGGCGTCTTTGTAGGAGAGCTTCGTGGCTTGCTTAGGCTTCTCTTCGACCTCCTTTACGCTCTCCTTCCTACCGCGTGCGGCTTCCGTATCCCGTTTCGCGGACTCCCATTGCGCATAGTCTCCGTAGAGGACGCCGGTACCATCTCGTAATCCCAACACGGCGCTGCCTGTCCGCTCCAGGAGGTATCGATCGTGGGTTATGAGAACGATCGCTCCGGGGAAGTCCTCGAAACTTTCCTCAAGATTCTCCAGTGTCGCGATGTCGAGATCGTTGGTCGGCTCGTCAAAGAGTAGGATGTCGCACTCTTGGGACATGCTCTTGGCGAGAAGGGCGCGAGCGCGCTCGCCTCCCGATAGAGAGCCCAGAGTGGTAGCGAGGTGATGATGAGAAAAGAGAAAGCGTGATGCCCACGCCGCTACGTGGAGCGACTGTCCCTGGTACAGCACGGAGTCCCCATGTGGACAAAGGAAATCGCGTAAGGTGACATCGTCTTTAAGCTCTCGCCGAGCCTGGTCGAGGAAGGCGGTACGAAGGCCCGGAGCTCTGGTGATACGCCCATGGGTCGGCTCGAGCTCTCCGAGGAGTGTGCGAATGAAGGTTGTCTTGCCGCTCCCATTTGGGCCTACGATAGCGAGTCGGGTTCCTGGAGAAAGTATGAGGGATACTCGAGAAAAGAGCTCTTTTCCCCCCATGGACTGGGAGATCTCCTCGACTTTGATGAGCTCCTTGGTTTTTCTTTGGGTAGACGAGAATTCGATATCCGCGCGGCGCTGTGCTCCTGTAGGGGAGCTTTTAAGGTTATCGATAAGACGGTGCGCCTCGTTGATTCGAGCCCGTGATTTCGTCGTTCTCGCCTTCACCCCTTGGCGAAGCCATTCAACCTCTCGCCGCACCTTGTTGGCCAGGGATTGTCTCTGTTGTTGGAGCTGCTCTAGCCTTTCTCCGCGGAACTCAATGTAGTCCGCATAGCCGCCATCGCACACCATCGCGTTGTTGGGATACATTTTGTTGATCTCAAGGACGCGAGTCGCGAGTCGTTCAATAAAATAGCGGTCGTGGCTCACAAACACTATCGCGCACCTCATCGTATCGAGATAATTCTCCAGCCAAAGAATTGAGTCGATATCGAGATGGTTCGTCGGTTCGTCGAGTAGTACGCAATCCGGTTCAAGCGCTAGAGCGCACGCGATGGACAAACGCTTCTTCCACCCCCCTGAGAGCGCGTCTACCTGGACCGACTCATCGTTAAAACCGGTCGCGCCGAGGTAGATGTTGATCCGTCGGGCGATCTCACCATGATCGAGTCCGTGGTGGTGGTGGAGCGCCAGCTCAAGTATCTCTCCCACGCTTTTTCCCATGGGAAAGTCCTCTTGTTGAGGGACATACGCGCAACGAAGTCCTTTGCGGAAGCTTATATGTCCGTCATCGACCTCCTCGAGTCCGGCCAGGATCTTTAAGAGCGTGGATTTTCCCGAACCGTTATCGCCGATCAGCGCGAGGCGCTCGTGCTCGTGGATAGCCAGAGAAAGTTTGGAGAAGAGGGGGTGCTCGCTGAATCCTTTGGTGATTTCTTGCGTGCTTATAATCGGGATAGAAGCCATGCGCTCCAGGATAGCAAGGGCGCGTGAGAGGGTACATGGCGGCGGGGTGCTTTTTAAAAGAAGGCGTCTGCGGCCCCCGGGAGCCCCTGTCTTGTCAGGGGGATAGGTCCAGGTGAGCCGATAACGCTTCGACTGGCGCGCGCATGTGGGCACGTGCTCTATCGGTATCGAATACGGTTGTGCGTGCTTTGCATCACATAACTAG
>JAULVA010000071.1:0-14757 GCA_032111275.1 Bdellovibrionota bacterium | reverse complement strand
CGGCTTGAGACGTCGCGATCATGGGTGAAGCGATTCTTTTGTTGACCGATCGTGAGTGCTATTTCAGGTGAGAACGCCCACTGGGCCCACAGCTCGGTAAACCCGTTGTAGAAGGGATCGATGTTGCTGCCACTCACCATTTGGCCGTGCAACGTCAACTTTTTGAGCATCTTCGCTTGAGCGCCTAGGCGGAAACGCCGGGTCTCGTATCCATCATCTTCTCCCGTATTCGCCTCTGTCCAGTGATACTGGCCGTGATATCGTCCGAGGAGCCAAAGTTCTTGTAACGTTTCGTCGTTGTCGTTTTTGTACACGCGGCCGAGGTGCTCAAGCTCGTCCCCGAGGGAAAATGGTTTCTCCTCCTGAGGTGGTGGGGTCTGTTCGGGGGCTGAAATATTCAGGACCTCTTGAGGGTCGAGTGATTCGCCGGGGAGATTTTGAGCGATAGCGTGATGCGCACAGATTCCCCCTACGAAGGTCGCTAGCGCGACAGCTTTCAAGCAGGTCACTGTCGTGGTTGTAACCTTGTGTAGTACTCGCGCAAGGCGCATGTTCCTCGCTATGCAGGCATCATAGTATCGTACGAAGCTCCGGTGGTGTCCTTGAACAGGGGAATGTTCTCAAACCATTAAACCGATACAAGAGGTAAGTGGTTTAATCCATAAGCTCTACCATATTCCTAACAAAAAGCCTCGGTGCGTTTGGCAGGACCCTTATGTATTCGCCGCGCGGGGATGCTTCGTTTACCGATACTTGGGGAAGGGTATACCCTCCCCGTGTATGGAACAACATTACACTTTAGACCCGATCCCCGTCGACGAGATCTCCTCGATTCGCGAGTATCATCGGGAGGTCCTGCGCTCGCCGGTCAGCGAGCCTCCCTATCGCCAGGTTCCCTATCAAAAGGTCTGAGTTTCCGGACTACCGATCGGTCCAGATAGCTCTTCCGAACACATAGGTGCAGATCGGCAACCCAAGTACCAAGCCCCACACCCCGAACAGCTTACCTCCGAGGGTTAAGATGATCAGCACAAGCACCGGGTTAACCCGGAGGGCGTGTCCGTAGATCTTTGGATTGAGGATATACGCCTCGATGAGGTGAATTATCCAGATGAGGATTCCCGCTCCCAGCATCAATCCTAGTCCTCCCTTTTGGAAGGCGAGGAGACAGATCGGTGCTGAACTGAGGAACACCCCGGCGACCGGAATGAAGCTGCAGAAGAACACCACCACAGAGAGGAAGGCGATGCTACCGGAGAGTCCTAAAATCTTGATTCCAATAGCCGTCAAGATCGTGTTGATGATAGCGATATAGAACTGAGCCTCTAACGCGCTTCCAAGCACACGGGCGAATTCCGAGATACTGGAACCAACAACTTCGTAGATAAACGCCACACGCGATTCACGAAGCCGTCGTACCCCCCGAGTCAGCTCTGGAAGGTCGAGCACGATCAGGAATGAGAAGAGTATCGAGAGGAGAAAGCTGGACCCGAGCGCGAGCCCACGCTCGGTGATAGCTCGGACCCGCTCAAAGATCTCTTTCGTCGCCATCGCCTCGTTCCCCTCCGATGCGAAGCCAAAGATACCTTCAAGGATCTGCGCTGATGGGCTTCTCTTAATATCCCATGGGGTTGGGCTCTCTTGACCGTTAGAGGGGAGCGGAGGAATAAGATCCGCGGCGAGAGGAGAGGTCTTTCGCAAATCGTACAGCGTGTCGTCGAATTGACGCAGCACCTGAGGTAAGGAGCGAACGAGACCAGCGGATTGATCGCGAACGTGGGGAGTGAGGAAGGTTATCACACCCGCTACGGCGGTTAAGAAAGCGACCCCGACAAGTATGACCCTGACCGTCCGATTCGCGAGGCGCTTCTCCAAGCGGGCCACGGCTTTCGCTTGGATGTAGGCGAAGACAAAGGTGAGGAAGATGAGGAGAGAGAAGGATCGCAGGATCCACAGGATCCCGAAGAGACCGGCCCAGACGCCGATCTTGATCAAAAACGTCGTGAGAGGGGAGTGAGTTTCAGCGTTGGAGTTTTTCATAGGAACATCGGGTGGCCACAATTCGTGACGGTGAGCTTGTCACCGGTTGCGTTTACACACAACTGGTGGCGATTAAATGTCGCTTACAGAGGAACGCTCATGGACAGGAGTATGCTCCGATCGTTGTCACCGCTAACGTATTGAATCTCTGTAGTAAATCGCAAGAGGTCCACTCATGCGGTAGCGCGGAGACCCCGCTGATACCGGATTCGGCAGCTTACTATTCGCTGCCCGGATTGGGATCATCAGCTGTTCCTCCGACACTTCCGGTGTCCCCCTCGTCCGCATAGCCCCCACCGGACCCTCCGACACTCCCGGTATCAGGCTCCCAATCAGGGGGAGTCCCGGCACCTCCTCCGACACTACCCGTGCCAGGCTCGTCGCTGTCGCCGCCTCCCACGTTCCCCGCATCAGCTACCTGAAGATTTTGAGGACCTCCGAGTCCAGGAACTATTCCATGCACTATCTTGTCGGAGAGGGTCCTCCCGAAGGTTGAAGTGGCGGCGAATACAGCCAAACCAACCAGCGCTACGGCTAGGCAGCTCTCTATATCACTCGCGCCTCGCTGAGAACTGTGGCTTGAACGTCGAGATGATGAGGGGGAAAGTTGCGACGACGACACGTCCTCATGGGACGCCTAGGATAAGAAGGTAATGCGTACATATCCTGGGGGAGGCCGCCTCCGGGAGGCCTTGGGAGATTTAAATCCCTGGAGAGAAAACGATCGTACGATTCGCGTGGGTAATCACGCGGTATTCAAGATGCGCTTGGACGGCGCGCGCGAGAACGACCCGCTCTATGTCCCTTCCTCTGTTTTGGAGCGCCTCTACCGACTCCTCATGCGTAACACGCTCAACATCTTGCTCTATGATCGGGCCTTCATCGAGTGCCGCGGTTACGTAGTGCGCGGTAGCGCCGATCATCTTAACGCCGCGCTCCCAGGCTCGCCGATAGGGGCCAGCACCCTGAAACGCCGGCAGAAACGCGTGATGAATATTAATAATCGGCAACGGAGTCTCATCTAACATCTCGCTTGAGAGGATCTGCATGTAGCGGGCGAGCACCGCCACTTGAACGTGATGCTGGGCGAGGAGTCGCGTAATCTCTCTCTCTTGTGCGCGTCGAGATGAGGACTCTACCGGACAGAAGAAAAACGGCACCTTAAACTGAGTGGCAGTGGCCTCAAGGTCAGGATGGTTTGAGATTACCAACGCCACCTGCGCGCCGGTAAGCTCTCCACCGTGCGCTCGGCATAAAAGGTCGAAGAGGCAGTGCGGCTCCTTCGACGCGAGCACCGCTATTCGCGTAGTGTCGGAGGTAAAGTGAGCCGACCACTCCATGGCGAACGCGCGGGCGACCTCTTCGAATTCCTCCGAGAGTTGCCCACGCGCGTACGGAGTAGATCCGATATCGATCAAAATCCGCATAAAGAACCGTCCCTCAAGGGGATCGGTGTGCTGCTGACAGTGGACGATGTTAAAGCCACGTTCAAAGAAAAAGGTACTAACGGAGGCGACGATTCCCCGACGGTCGGGACAGGTGATAAGGAAAACGGCGAGGCTTCGGTGATTCGACATGCGGACACTCCAAGTTGAAGACCCACGGTATTCTAAACAAAGCGCATCGATCGGGGATGATGAGCGCAAGCCTTCGAGCTGTGAGGTGTCGTCTCGTGGTGCGAGCGGGAGTTATGTGTTGAGGAAATAAGGCTTAGGAGGACTATCCACCGCGGATGATAGCGTCGTCTGAGAGTTCATTCACGGAGTCGTCTGATGAGTAGTGTTCGCGCACGAGATCCCCAATAGTGACAACCGCCGCGCACACGGCGGGAACGAGTCCCTGTATCGCGACATCCCTCTCAAGCGCGACGCAGATGGCATGCCACTGGTCGGGCGATACCTTTCCGTTCAAGCCACGGTCCGCGACGATCTCGGCGTCCCGTTCCGCTACCATGAGATACAACAACACCCCGTTATTGTGCGCGGTATCCCAAACCCGCTCCAACGCGAACACCTCAATCGCGCGATCGCGGGCGGTGCGCCGTTGAACGACATGAAATATGCCCGGCGTCCCCTCAATCACCACCCGGATCTGGCCGGAGTGCCCACGCTCAGCCTCCTTCACCGCGTCGCCCATCTCTTGAGACGCCCCTTTTGAGAGCATCTTTGAAACATGCCATCGTCCCGTGAGCGCGTGCTGTAGTAAACGTTGCATCACCACCTCCCTGAGGAACCACCACCGCTAAACGATCCTCCGCTGCCGAAGGACCCGCCACCAAAGGAGCCGCCGAAGCCTCCCGAACTGGTGCGTCCGCCGTACGATGTTCCCCCTCGATATCCACGATCTCCAACTCCGCCATGAGTACCCCGCAGGAGCAGCACAAGCACTAAGACGAGTACGCCGAGTCCGATAGCTGCAGCTAGTGAGAAGAGGGTGTATCCGATCAGGAAGGTGCCCACTCCCGCGATTCCCGCTCCGATAAGGATCCCGAAGAGCGAGCCGAGTAGAGCCCCGGCAACATACCCAAAAACGGCTAATGGGAAGTAGAGATCCGCCGCGCTGTCATCCGTTGCCGCGGGTGGTGGAAGATCCACTCCGCGAATTAAACCGACGATCGCCTCTACACCCGCTCGAATGCCGCCCGAGATATTCCCCGCTTTGAATTGTGGTAAGATCACCTCATCGATAATCCGAAACGCTTTGACGTCAGGGACATCTCCCTCAAGCCCGCGGCCTACCTCGATGCGGACCCGTCGGTCCTGTACCGCAACTAGGAGAAGCACGCCGTCGTCGATACCTTTTCGGCCCAACTTCCAGCGCTCGACAACTCGGATACTGAACTGCTCGATCTCCTCAGGCTTAGTCGAAGGAACGATCAGCACAGCGACCTCGCTGCCCTTTTCCTCCTTCAACGCCCGCACCTCGCGCTCAATGTCTCCCCGTGCGGTGGAGCTCAACACGCCAGCCTGGTCGATAACGGGTTCTGTAAGGGGAGGGATGGGCACGAATTGGGCAACAGCCATGTGTAATGGCGCCACAACAGACATCAGCAGGGTTATGAACAGATGACGGTACTTCATCACATCGACGTCCTAGTCAAAGGTCACCTTCGGTGCTTCCGCGATCGCCTTCTCGTTCTCAACGGTAAAGTTCGGCTTAACCGCATACCCAAACATTTTGGCGGTTAGATTGGAGGGAAAGGAGCGGATCGTTATGTTGTAGGCGCGCACCGCCTCGATGTATCGGGTTCTCGCGACGGTGATACGGTTCTCGGTGCCCTCGATCTGAGCTTGTAGGTCGCGGAAATTGCCGTCCGCTTTTAGTTGAGGATAATTCTCCGCTATCGCCAACAAACGGGAGAGCGATCCTGAGAGTGCGCTCTGCGCCTCTTGGAACCGCTTGAACGCCTCATCATTTGCGAGAACGCTCGCGTCCGCGGTGAGCGAGGTCGCCTTTGTTCGCGCTTCGGTTACCTTCGTCAGTACCTCCTCCTCGTGAGCGGCGTACCCTTTGACGACATTGACGAGATTGGGAATAAGGTCGGCGCGGCGTTTATATTGATTGACGACATCTGACCATGCCGCGGTAACCTGTTCATCCTGCTGCTGAATCGTATTGTAGCCGCACCCTCCCATACTAAGGAGAGTCACACAGGTCATAAGCGCGATGAGTATACGTTTCATAGTCACCTTTTGAAGTGAGAGATAAGCGACGCAAGCCTAAGAAGATGTGGTCCATATTACAAGGAAAATCAACGATCATTCCTGCCCGTGCTATCAGCGCTAGGAGCTGGGTGAAGAGCCCGGGCGCCTTAGCAATCCAATTCGTTTTCGTAGGAATGCTCCGGGGCAAGATACTCCTGTAGAAATAAACGGCATGAAGGGGTCGTTTTCTGCCTCTGCTCGCGCATGCAGGTATGGATTCTGTTGTCCCCCGCTGGAACATGCGCGCATAGCTTTTGGATGTCCTCCTTGCAGGTTTGGTGAAACTCCCAATGCTCCAGGGTCGCGGCGCATTCACTGGATAGTGCTTTCACTCCTGGTGATGAAGGTGGGGAGGGGACCGCCAACTTTTTGAGGCACTGCGCAGCCTCATCGCTGCCGAGGGTGAGCCCGGGACAGTGTGTCGCTGCATCCCCGGCGCACGGAGCCCAATCAAGGACCGCGTGAGCTGAGTGACAGATGAAAAAGCTAGCAAGTAGTACAGACGCCGCGATTGATCGCATGGATGTTCTCCCCTCTTTTGGCATATCGACTATTCTACGTAACGTCAAAGCGCCAGGCTACCCGAAAGCGAGGAGGAGAACTCTCTCACATGTATTCACGGGCTTCGCAAAGAGCGCGATGTGACGAGGATTCGAGTGCGTCGGATCAGTTCGGATGTGATTCCATGAAAGGTGGAACCGCACCGCGCACCGTTTGCTATATCCCCCGAACACATGCGTGCGGCTCAGCTCCCTTACGCGCACGGATCCTACTCATGCCGAACTAGGTCGCGGCTCCGTATTGTGAATGCATACGAGAGTAAACCGCATGAAAAGGGTAGGTACCATGTATACCGTTCGCGATAACATAATCAGAGGGGTCAGTTGGCCCGGAGCGTTTTTCGGTCTTGCTGTGGCCGTTGTAGCGTATCTTTTCCTTACCATGATCGGTGTGGCGGTATCGGGCACCGTCTTCAATTTTGATAACGCTCGTGGGGTGGGGTGGGGCGCTCTCGCATGGGTGGCTCTCAGCTTAGCAGCGTCCGCATACGCCGGGGGGTACGCCGCGGCGAAGGCGGCGCCTGGCATTACAACTTCATTTGGTGGGAGCGTGACAGGCGTTCTCTGCGGCGCGATGTTTTTGATCTCCCTAACCTTCTTTGTGGGCAGCTCGCTCGTGTCCGCCGGCCAAGCCGCTTTCGGCGTGATTCAGGGAGCGGCTCAAGCCATTCCGCAGGTGATCCCTCAAGGCATTGTGAATGACACGCAAAATATGGTCCAGGGATTGGATCGAGCTGATGTACAGGACGCGATCCGAAAAGCGGCCCCTGAGTTGGGAGAGACCCAGGTTGCCGCGGCGACAGATACCGTTGTACGGATAGGAAGAGAGTCGCTCGATCGAATCAGAGGAAGTCTGCGAAATCCTGGTCAACTTGGGGATACGATACGACGCGAAGCGGATACCATCTACCGCCAACTCACCGGACCTGAATTCGTAAGTCGACTTGAACAGCAAGGCCTCGCGCGCCAACAGGCGCAACAGGTAGCGAGCGCCCTTGAGCAACGGGTCAACGAGATCCGAGGACAGCTCCAATCGGCAAGCCAGCGGATAACCGCGGAGGCTCGCGAGTTCGCTACGGACGTGGCGAAGGTAGTATCGCGGGCCGCGTGGGTATGGCTGGGCGTCGCTTTACTAGTGATTGGGCTCGCGTTCGTTGGTGGACGAAGTGGAAGTGACCAACAGGAAGCTGACGCTCGGCTTCGGGAGGAGCGGGAGCTTGAACAGTACCGAGTGCCACGAAGTGACACAGGAGAGCCATTGCAGCCGCATCATTAAATGATGCCTGGCTTGTGGTACCAAATCCAAAAAAGCCCCCTCGCCAGTAGAACCTGGCGAGGGGCCTTTGCGTATGCCCTCATATAAGAGAGCGGAGCTTTACTTGCCGACCGCTCCAGCAACAGCGGCCCCAGCGTTAGCGGCCGTGGCGGCATCACCTTTCGCCTTCACTACCTTCGCGTCAGCCGCAGCGGCAGCGGCATGAGCTTTACCAGCTTCCTTTGAGCCAGCGGCGTGTGCTAACGCTACGGCGTTGTCAGGTTTCTTCTCAGTAACCGCGGCAGCCGCATAGGCGTCAGTTACAGCCTTCTCGGTTTTAGCGAGTGCCTGAGATGCTCCGGTGTCCGCCTGAGCGCTCAGACATGGAACTACACATACAGTAGCCAAAAGGATCAAAGAGCGGATCATAGGGGACCTCCATTATATAGACGTGTAGGGGTAGTCGGATACAATGGCCCTGATGGGCTCGCCACGAAAAAACATATTTTGCGCTCTTCTTGCCCCGACAACGGTCCAGGCGGGAAAAAAGAGGAACTGATATGCTCCTTCTTCCCAAGATCGTCCGCGGCCGGACGATATAAACCTGTTCCTGTTACACCAACGCGCGTAAAACGGTCTTGAGAAGGTCCGCAATGGGGATCTCTATCGCGAGCACAGCCAGCATTGGTGCCGCGGCTGCGAGGACAAGGGGAGCGACCGAGGACTTCGCGAGAGGAATAGTTCTCATCTCTTTAACGGATTCGTACATCGCGGCCACGTCAGCGACCGGACCTAATTCAGGTGCTTCAAGGACCGCGTTATCGGTCACATTTCGCTTGTCTATCCACCGCTCTCGGACCGATCGTCCATGCTGGCTAACCAAAGCCCCATAATCGAGCAGAGCTTTCCTACGAGTCCGAGACAGCGCGCTAGAGAAGGCGAGCATCGGGCTCAGGAACACAAGAACCAGGATTCCAACGAGCGCACCCATCTCGACGTACAGAGACTGTACGGAAACGCCGTGATACACCACGTCGTGCGCGAACATTCCGGCGAGTACCACAGTTGTCGCGAACATGATCGGAGCGAATGCGCCTGGAAGCCCCGCTAAAAAGCCGAGTCCTCCGGCGCGATCCGGATGTGTGGCAACGAGTGAGAGGTTCAAACCAGCGATGCGTCGAAAGAGCATGAAGAGCAAGATGACCCGCCATATCCAGGCAAGCTGAAGCGTTAGATATACCGGGCGTCCAACATACAAAAACCACCAGGCGCCAAACCCAAGACTCATAGTCCCGTTGTTCGGGGTAGTCGCCCACTCAATCTCATGCGCTTGGTGCAGGATATCTCCCACCGTGGCTCGCGCTAGGACGATGCCGAAGATGATTAACCACGGGATAGAGGCACCCCGTAATCTGGAGATTCCGGCAACGATCCCTTTCAACCGAGGGAGCTCCTCAGGCGGAACGATCCCTGAAGTGATAAACTGCGGCAGGAGTCGGTACATCGCCGAGTGAACGACCCCACCGGCGATTATGAGGAGTGGCACACCGATAAGGAAACGCACATGAATGCCGAAGTGTCCCAAGAGCGGTTCGTTGGTGACATGTTCGGTCAGGCGCCCGGAAAAAAGGGCCCACAGCACGATCGGAAGCCACGCTACCATCGACCAAAAGATCGCCCTGCGGGCGATGCCTAACCCGTTCGCCGGTATGAGCCCGAGCCGACGTTGCAGTTTGTAGGCGAAATCGTCTCGGATGATTGAGAACATCTCCAACGGATTCTCGGTTGCTCTGTTCGGGTTGTTGGTGGCGATGTACTCGGATGTGGCATGAGATTCGCTCATGGTACTCCTTTATTACCTCGTTGATTGATAGCAGCTGTATCTCTCATGCGTTTCCCTCGCAACTACTTTTACGAGTCCCACGTGGCTCCGGGTGAGCTTTGTCGCTCATGATGTGAACGAAGCGTCAACCATCCATGACCAGAGTCATTTGAGGTTCCGGCGCCACCGGTCCATCTTTCTTGGACGAAAAGTGAACTCTATCTCCCCAAGGGCCCCGCGCATGATCTCGTCACCAAAAAGATACCTCTCCGCTTATTTTACTCTTCCACCGATGTCGCTCCTCGCGAAAGGTTCCGATGCCTGGAAAAAGGTCTTTCCTTTTACTGAACCAGGGGGCGCTTGGACGTTCAGCGGGCGGGTCGCGCTATTCTCTGGCTTGCGGCAGATTCAACTTCGCGCCGGAAGCACAGTGCTTGTGCCTTCCTATTTTCAGGGCACAGAGATCGATACCTTGATTACGGCCGGATATAAGCTTCGGTTTTACACTATCGATGATAACTTCGAGGTTGACCTCTCCGACGTTGAACAGAAACTAAACGAGGATGTCTCCGCCCTCTACATCATTCACTACTTCGGACTTCCGCAGCGTCTGGGGGTTATAAGCGCCTTTTGTCAACAAAAAGGGATTAGACTGATCGAGGATTGCGCGCTCAGCTTTTTGAGCAAGGAGGGAGATACGTGGCTCGGATCTCGGGGAGATATCGCTCTCTTTTCAATCTACAAATCCGTTGCCCTTCCACACGGCGGATATGTGGTGACCAAAAATCCAACACAACCTCCCGAGCTACGGTCGCCGCCGCTCTTTTCAACTTTGTTACAAACCGCCGATTTGGTGGCGCAAGACGTACGGAGCGCGTCCGCGCACGGAATCATCAACCGGATTTGGAATCGTACGAACGAGCTCCGCAAAGGGATCGCGGACAAGACCGTTGTGTCAGGCACGATCACGTTAGATCAAAAAACTCTTTGCTACTCATCCTCAAAGGTGGTGCCACGACTGATGCGACTCGTCGACCCGAGCTGGGTCATTGAGAGGCGGCGCGCTAACTTCGCACTCCTTCATAGCAAATTACGACACCTAAGCGCCCTCCCGGTTGAAACGCTTGCTGAGGGGGCGTGCCCGCTCTTTTATCCTATTTATGTTGAGAACAAGCCCCGTTTCAGAGCGGAGTTAATGCGGCAAGGCGTTGGAAGCGTCAATTTATGGAGTCAACCGCATCCAGCCTCTCTGTGTGAAAAGTGGAGTCGAGTGGCGAAATGGCGCAACAGTATTTTGGAATTGCCGATTCATCAACAACTCGATGGTGATGACGTTGAGCGTGTAGCTCGCGAGGTATTGCATCTTACACGACGCACACCGATACAGAGGCCTCTTACAAAGAGTACTGTGAGCGCCGCGGGCTAAGCTCGAAGGCCACCACGAAGTGCTCTCTCTACATTCTGAAGTGTGCACCCTGCGAGCATATGAAGCGCAGCCGCTTAAGGCTCGCCATGCATACCCTTCAACCTATAGTTGACCTCGCTAGATTGGCATGTGCGACTACCGGTCGAGAGTTATTTCCGACGTATCGACCATCCACCATCACCGCGCGTTCAAAAAGCGCCGCTCTTGTTCCGCGGATTCCATCGCTGACAGTCGCTCGCACCGACTGATCTTCTTAAGGCAGGGCGGACGGCGCTTATAGGTCAGCAAGGATGAGTCCGTTTGTTGGTGACTCCTATCATCTCGGGCCTGGTTGCTATCTCTGTAGGGTCAGAAGCTGAAATTATACACGAGGCTTTCCATGCTTGACGCAGTGATCCCATCCCACGAAGTAGCGCCGAAAACGTCCAGTCCCGTAGCTCTTAAAGCCGCGATCAAAGACTGGAGTGAGTTTCATAACTCCGAATTTATCTCGGCCTGGAGAAAGCTCACGTCACAAGGGGTCTGCGGTGAGCCTTTCTATCAACCTGAGTGGTTTCAAGCGTTCCAGGTCAGCCTAGCACCGAAAACGAATCCCTATCTCGTGAGCGTACACAAGGGAGATGATTTGGTTGGCTTGCTGCCGCTCATGAGATCTCGGAACGTGCTCGGCCGAATACCTGCTTCGTGTTTGCAAAGCCTTTCGAATCTCCACTCCTGTCGCTTCGATTTCGTGCAGGATGGCATGGGTAGAGAACCTATAACGAAGCCAGCGTGGGAGTGCGTACGAGACCAAGGCGACTGGGACGTCATCGAGGCGCGAGACGTTCCCACCAACGGAAATTTTGAAGGGTTCAGGGACCATGCGCGGTTGGATGGATATCCGACCTTGCACTGGCCAACGCGTAAGATGCCTTATTTGCCGCTATCGGCGGACGGACAAGATCCGTTTACCAACTGTCCGGACCGCTTTAAGGGGTCCAGAAGCCGCCTCAGAGGTAAAGAGAAGAAGCTGCGTCAGGAGGGGCCCGTAGACTTCACGCTCACGAAGGAAGCGGACCCGGAGATAGTGGGGAAGTTCTTCAAGCTCGAGGCCTCAGGCTGGAAGGGGCAAAATGGGTCCGCCATCTCCTTAAGTTCCTCGTTAATCAACTTTTACACGACGATCGCGAAGGTAGCTGAGAAGCAGGGCACTCTCAGGTTGTATTCGTTACGTCTGAGTGGTGAGCCGATCGCCATGCACTTCGGTGTACAAATGAACGGCGTCTACTACATCCCTAAGGTGGCGTATGATGAGCGATATAAGAAATTTTCCCCCGGGCTCCTCCTCGCGAAGTATGTGATTGAAGCTCTGACACAGGAGGGGATCTCCTGCTTTGATTTCCTTGGTCCTCGAATGGAATGGAAATGCGTATGGACCCCCTACGTGCGGGAGCACGCGAACTGTTACATCTTTAATCGGACCGTGAAGGGAAGGGCGCTGCATGCCGCTGTTAAGGCAGCGGCTCACCTCCGTAGGCTGAAGTACCGGTGGAAGGGGGATCCTCAGGATATTTGAGAGGAAGGCGGTCGCCTAAAGTCGTAATGTGTTCATCGCCTTGTTAGGATTTCTCCCTTAGCCCATGAAGGGACCCTCGGGCAAAGGGTGGGGTAGGCCCCTGCGCGCCTTCGTTCTTACGCGCGTACATCTTCTCCTTGTCAGCTAGTGTCCTTTTAGCTAGCGTTCACGGGAGGTTCGCCTCGTTGTCCTGTGTCTACCAATCAAGCCTTTTCTCTTCAAGGTGCTATGTCCCATCCTCTCTTTGCCACCAAATCGATCGAAGTTATTAGGGCTGAAGCGGAAGCGGGGGAGGGGGACGCGCATGAAACGCTGAAGCGATCCCTGACCGGCGTTAACATCATTTCGCTAGGTATCGGCGCTATCATCGGTGCAGGAATATTTTCCCTAACCGGCATGGCCGCCGGGCACGCTGCCGGACCCGCGGTGACCATATCGTTTATGATAGCCGGGCTGGGATGTGTGTTCGCCGCCCTATGCTATGCCGAGTTCGCCGCGATGATCCCTGTCGCTGGCAGCGCCTACACCTATACCTACGCGACCCTCGGGGAGTTAATCGCTTGGATCATCGGATGGGACCTTGTACTTGAGTATGCGGTTGCCGCGGCAACCGTAGCGATCAGTTGGGCGGGATACCTCAATAAGCTAGTCGCACTACTTGGAGGCCAAGAGCTCGCGGACGCGCTTCGTCCCTGGATGCTCTCGCCCTTCGCGGAAGCGAAGCTCCATGATGGAACCGTTATCTCAGGAATCCTCAACGTGCCGGCGGCTTTTATTGTTGTTTTCGCATCGTTGCTGCTGATGAAGGGAACCCGCGAGTCAGCGGTCGTCAATAATCTCATCGTATGCCTGAAGGTAAGCGTCGTTATCTTGTTCATCGCTCTTGGCTGGAGCTACATGAACCCGGACAATCATATCCCGTACATTCCGGCAAATTCGGGAACGTTCGGAGAATTCGGCTGGAGTGGCGTACTTAGGGGCGCAGCCGTTATCTTCTTCGCCTACATCGGCTTCGACGCCGTTTCAACAGCGGCGCAGGACGCGAAGAACCCGAAACGCGATATGCCGATCGGAATCCTCGGGTCTCTAGCGATATGCACGGTACTCTACATCCTCTTCGCGCATGTTTTGACCGGACTGGCAAAGTACACCGAGTTTCAGGGCGCTGACGGACTGGCTCCGGTCGCGATCGCGCTCTCACATACGCCGTACAAAGGACTGATGACCGCGGTGATAGTCGCCATCTTGGCTGGATATACCTCGGTTATCTTGGTGCTCCTGCTCGGGCAGTCTCGCGTATTCTTCTCGATGGCTAAGGACGGCCTGGTGCCTGCGGCATTCGCGCACGTTCACCCAGTTCGGCGCACTCTTGTACGGAGCAACCTGCTGTTTATGATCCTCACTGGACTCTTCGCCGCTCTCGTACCCGGAAACATCGTCGGTGAGATGACCAGCATCGGCACGCTCTTCGCCTTTATCTTGGTCTGCATTGGTGTCGTTGTCTTGCGCAAGAAGAACCCTGATGTGCCTCGACCCTTCCGCACTCCGTGGGTGCCGGTCATTCCATTCCTCGGTATCGCCATCTGTTCGGTGATGATGTACTCGCTCGGAGAGGATAACTGGCTCCGGCTTGTGATCTGGCTGGCTATAGGGCTCGCGATCTACTTCCTGTATGGCGCTAAGCATAGCAGGTTGCGGAGGGAGTCCGCCGTAACGCGGTAGTGCAGGTCGGGTCCCCCACCGCCCATAGCTAGGACGGTGCGGGGCGCGCCTGCTGTTTTGTGGCGGATTACCAGCTACCTCGCGGTACGAAGGTATGATTCACGTAGAGCCGCTTCGGAAGTTTGGTAACCGCTGCTCTGAGCTTTCTCTCCTCTCGGTTGTACGTACGTTCGAAGGCAGGAACCTTCTTTCGCAACCGACTGACCTTTTTCGCCCAGGACATCGCTTCGTTGAAGAACCTTCGTGAGAAACCAAGGGCCTTGATGATATCTTCCCCCTGCTGGCGCGGAAATATCTCCTTGCAAGTACCTCCGTCGACGCAGACATCAGCGACACATTTGTAAAGAAAGAAGTCGGGACCCCCGTTAAGAATGCCAAAGTCCATTACCGAAGGCTGCGGGACGGTCCAGTATTTGTCCAAAATTCTCGCTGCTTCTTGGGACTGAGCGTTTGAGAGCCGTGGCTTACGTTTGTTGTCAGTTGCAACGTTTAAAAGTACTTGGTGAGGCATTAAGATTTCATAAGCGGAGTCTTCGAACAAGCGTATGGGGTCGGCGAACTTGGTTGCTGTTGCGTCCCACATACCTGACCCCAGTTTTGGCTAGTCCGATCCCACATAACCGACTCCAATTCAGGGGGGTCGGATCCCACATAGATGAACCCAGTTAGAGGG
>JAULVA010000070.1:0-6507 GCA_032111275.1 Bdellovibrionota bacterium | reverse complement strand
TATGAGTGGGCGTTCATGGCGCTACTCACCGTCGCAATCGGTATCATCATGCAGCTCAAGCGTCCGAAGCTTATGGATTAGAGGCAAAACCCCGCTATCGCGTGCTTTTGCTAGGTAGCGGTGCTCCCGCACCGCTCTCTTCTTACGTCTTTGCGACCAGAATAGGCTTCACTCCTATGCAAAACAACGCTATTGCCTTGTTTACCAAACGACCCACTAGTCGTAGAAGAATCCAAGCGCTAACAATCTGCCGAGTGCGGTCTCACGATCGGTGGAGTCTCCGAGGATCTCATCCAAACGACGCGTCCCATCGCACGCTACTACCATCTCTCGTTCAGCGGAGGTCAACTCAAAGGACCGATGTTGTAACGAGGTGACGAATCGTTCCGGGGTGGAAGCCTGATAGCGAGCAAGCCGGGAGACTCGGGCCTCGCCACGTAGATGCGCGCGGATGGGCGCTCGCTCAAGAGCGATATCAATAAGCCCCCACCGCCAGAGACGAACAAGTCCATGCATAACCGCTCGCTCGTCGTACCTTCCAGCTGTGGTGGCGGTGAACCCTTCTTTTAACTCAGCGAAGGAGGATCCGGCATATCCCGCCTCACTGATCATCTGTAGGAGTGCCGAGTGTTCATCGTTCGGCGTTCGCACGATTCGTTCGGTGATAACGTCTCGGTATACCGCCTCCCGCTCCTCATCTCCGATCTTTCGAAGGTCAGAAACGAAATAAAGCGAGGTAAAGACGCTCGCTTTGAGGTCGCGCTTAAGGGGGATAGAGCCTTTGCACAAGATCGTCTCCCGAAACATTCGATTTCGAAGAACGTCGATGCACTGCTCCCGCGCGAGGAGGTCCCCTCCGAGACCGTCAAGATATGAGGAAACCTTCTCCCCCATCTCATCAACTGACATCATCGAGGGCTTGGCTTCCGAAACGAATTGGAGCCCATGGAGCTCAGCGTCTCGCATGAAAGTGGAGAAGAGAAACGGTTCGTTACACTCCTCCAGATATTCATGAAACAGGTATGAGGGATGAGAATCCTGAAAGCGCTCAATGCCCTCTCGGATATAGGTGCCGTAGAGCTCTCCCGTCTCTCCCCGCTTTTCGGCGACGAGACGCAGCAACTCCATTGCTCCATCAAGGCGGGTCTCTGGCGTGTCGCTACCTGTGGAGAGCACGCGATGCATCGCGCCTGTTTGCATGATATCTCGCAGAATTCCTCGACTCCGCCATCCGGGTAGGACGTTGTAGCTTACCAGAGCGATGCCGTTCTCACTCAACGCGGACGAGATGAGGCTCAAAAGGTGCTGCCTGACGCTCGGGGCGACCCATGAGTAGACACCGTGACAGATTATATAATCGAATTCTCCATGCCCAAGGGCAGCGTTTCGAATATCTCCGCATCGAAGCTCTACATTTGAGCACGAGCTTCCGAGGGCTATCTTGTGCCCGTCGGCGATATGCCGCTCTGATATATCGACACCAACACACCGACTCCCCGGATATCGCTCAGCGAGATGAATGATATTAGTTCCCGTACCGCATCCGATCTCCAATACGGACGCGGTGTTGGGAGTGGGAACCTCCACACCATAGAGACGAGCGATAGCCGCTAATCTATTGGGGTCCGCCAGCCTGAGCGCGAACGTAGCGTACGGCATCTCTTCATAGGTAGTTTGAGCCATGAGTCACCCTCATTTTGTCGGATAAAATCCCTCTCTGTACGTCGGATAGAGCAAGGAGATTCCAAGCACTCGCTTCATATGATCGTTTTTGACCCTTTGATTTGAGAGCATAGTAAAAGCCCCCGCCCTCAACGTGTTCTCCTCCGAGACAAAACCGGGCATGGGGAGCCCCTCTCGCTCGCACACGAATCCGACCACATCACAAGCGCGCGCCGGTTCGTCATCAGAGACACATAAAACCGGCGGCAGCTCCATAATCTCAAGTGCCGCCGCGATTATTCGAGCGAGATCCTCAACGTGAATACGATTACTCCATGAGTTCCCATCGCCAACCAACCGATAGGTCCCATTTCGTATCGACCAGAGAAGTCCTCGATCGAATCCGTAGATAGCTGGCAATCGCAACGCGGTGCATGGAATGCCACTTTCGCGATACGCCTGCTCTGAACTCCACCTCGCTTGTCCTTGTGGATTCCACGGAGCTGGCGGCGTCTCTTCGGTAACGAGGGAACCGTCTCGACCACCGAATACTCCCGTTGTGCTGAGATACAAAATCCGCTTGATTCCCTTGCCCATCGCGACTGACACCAGATTCCTCACGCCGGCGGCGGGATCGCTTCCCGTTCGCAATGGTGGGACGCTATCAACGATCTGCCGAATATGCGGATACGTCGCGAAGAGTGAGGCGATACTCTCACGATTCTCCAGCGATACCTGATGAGCGTTCCATCCTCGCGCTCTCCACGAGTCGCATGTTTCGGCGCTTCGAGAGGTTATCACAAAGCGCTCGCGAGGGATGAGTTCAGCGACTCGCTGGAGCGTGTACCCGCCTCCGAGCAGCACTACATGGGGCTCCTCTTTTATGGCCATAATCGAGCTATCTCCCATATTCCCTCACGTTTTGAATACCTCAGGCGGTCATGAAGCCGGCTCTCTCGCCCCTGCCAGAATTCAAATTCCGCTGGCACAACTCGGTAGCCACCCCAATGCGCGGGACGCTTAACCGGCCCGTCACCACTCACCCGCTCTAACTCCGCGTAGGCGTCATCAATCACCCGTCGCGAATCCGCCACAGCGCTTTGATGGGATACGGCGGCTCCAAGTTGCGAACCTCGAGGACGTGACGCGAAGTACGCGTCCGCCTCGTGCGGTGACACCTGCTCACACCGGCCCTCAATCCGAATTTGGCGCTCTAACGAAGGCCAATAGAATAGCAGAGTGGCTAGTGGGTTTTCGGCTATCTGCCGCCCTTTTTGACTAAGGTAGTTCGTGTAAAAAACGAATCCCTTATCGTTAAAGGATTTAAGCAAGACCATCCGTACCGAAGGCTGTAGGTCCTTCCCGGTTGTGGCGAGCGCGCACGCGTTCGGCTCCTCGCTCCCAACGACGAGCGCGGCGTCAAACCAGGTCTGAAATTGTGTGAATGGGTCCGACGCGGCGCTCTCCTCCAACAGGGCATCTCGCTCATATTCCTTCCGCACAGACTTAAAAACATCATCTGGACTCATATTCCGCCACCATACGTAACGCCTCGGTTTATCATGGGTTCTTTTTACCCCGTTCCCCCGTGAACTTCCACGATTAAACCTTGATTGAGAGTGCTTTGGAAACTACTCTCTGGGAGCCACCTCCTTTAAGGAGAAGAGGCGAAACAACGCATTCGCGTTGTTTCGCATAAGTGTGAGCCCTATTTTGATCGCAAAGACGCGAGAAGAAAGCGGTGCGACAGCACTGCTACCTAGCAAAAGCCCGCGATAGCGGGGTTTTGCCTTTTATCTTTAAGGATGTACTATGAAAAAGCTCTCTTCTTTCGCGATCGTTGCTTTCTTGACCCTGGCGCACGGCGTTAGCGCGCAGACCAACCAACAATCACAACCAGCCTCAGCTCAGGCAAATAGCTCCCCTGTGACAAACGGTTCCACTGTCCTCGCTGTTGTTGGTCAACACTCGATAACTGAGGACGAACTCAATCAGCACCTCAGCCGACCCGATCTCCGGGCGGCCGTTGACGCCCTTCAAGGACAGCCAGCAGAGCTGGCCAGACTTCGCCAATCTGTGCTCACGAGCTTAGTGGACAAGGAGATCCTCCTGGCAGCAGCGAAAAGCGCACCTGGCTACAAACCAGCCGAGATCAAGCAGGAGGTCGATACGATCATACAAGAGCAGGGTGGCCGAGAGGTTGTGGAGCCTATCTTAAAAAGCTACGGCACCTCCTGGGATGGCTTCGTTGAGGATATGAACGAGCGGCTCACGATTGAGAAATTCATCGAGAAGGATCTGCTCGCCAATCTTAAGGTATCGGATGAGCAGCTCAAATCAGCTTTCGCGGCGAATCCGAATCTCTATGCCGAGCCGGAGACCGTAAGCGCTCGACACATCCTTATCCTCGTTAAACCGGACGCCTCGCCAGCCGATCAACAAAAGGCGCTCGATAAAGTAAAAGAGATCAAGAAACGGGCATCGGCGCCTGGCGCTGACTTCGGCACGATCGCCGCTGAAACATCGGATGATACAGCTTCGAAGGTTGATGGCGGAAATCTCGGCACCTTTCAGCGAGGTATGATGGTACCGGAATTTGAAAAGGCCGCCTTCGAGCTTAAAGTTGGAGAGATCAGCGAGCCGGTAAAGACTCAGTACGGGTACCACCTGATCAAAGTTGAGCAGCATCAGGCGAGTCAGCCCCCTACCTTTGAGAAGGCAAAAGAGAAGGTGCGTTACCAAGTAATGGCTGGAGTTCACGATAAAGCGCTTCAAGAGAAATTGGCACAACTAAGAAGCACCGCGAAGATAGAATACAAGACGCAGCCAACTGGGCAGTCCTAATCGAGAACCGGCGTTCGACGTAGGTTGAAAAGGCCCGATCTATCCTACGCCGCGCCACGCCGGTGTCCCGGCATTCGAATATGGCGTCCCACGCAACGCGCCAAGGTTTGCGAGCGATCGAAGGCGAAGATCCACCCCCCGTACAGTTGATATCGCTCACTTTTTACCCCAAAGCGCTCTACCGAGCTCTTTATTTTATGAAACTCGATAGGCTGCGAGAGCTGATACCATTGGGAAAATTTCTCGAAACACTCCGTGGCCGTAAAAAATCCCTGGAACCGCTCACGTGAATCACGGGTCCGACGAACTCCCTCCTCAAACTCAGCGAACGCTCGCGCATGTACCGACCGCCGCTTCCCAAAGGCCTCATAGAAGCCCATCAAGTCGCGGTGTTTCGGCGTTAATTTAAATGAACCTAACTTGTCGCGAGGCGCCCGAAGGAGTTCCGCGCGTAAAAACCCACTGAGATTTCGACCGCTCAACTCAATAGTGCGAAGAAGGTGCCCCCTCTCCTCAATAAACATAAACTTTCCAGCCATGCGAACGTTCTTTGTCTTAGAACTCCTCACATCGTACGGAACAACGATCGGAAAGGTGCGAGGGATACGGCGCGCTCGACGAATGAGCGAAACTAAAAGTTTTAAACCTCCCGCCAAGGTACGGAGCGCCTCGGGATATCGACGCTCCACAAATCGAGATTCACGAATCAGGGCGGCGAAATCTCGAACGACCTTCTCATGGACGACGAGGGTCGAGCCCCGGGTCGTGACGTGACACTCGAGGCCACCCTTCCCCTGCCGCATCTCAAGTTTTGAAATCTTAGCGAAGCTCGGATCGGCGGGATGAAGATAGTTTTCAGCTGAGAGGAGTGACCCGAGGTAATACGGCAGCCCAAACTGTTGAGGATTCGTAATCAGCACCGGAACAACGAAACCGACCAGCACAGTCTTCCCCTCAACGAGGTAGTGCTTCATCGGATCCCTCCCCTCGAACAACCATTGAAAGCTCTTCTCCGGGGACTTGTGAGCCTCTCCGTGGCTCTCCTGCTCGAGCCACACTTGGTAGTGCTCAATCAGTGCCGAAACGGCCCGCTCATCAACGAAGATACCGCGGGAGAGAACCCGCAGAGATGGCAGCATCTCCTGCGCTGCCTTACTTTTCTTTAAGTACCCCAAGAATGATATGAGCTGGGCCCGCTCATCGGCCCGAACCTGCTCTGTCATAGTGCCCTCCCTACCGAGTCAACAGGCACAAAGCATATACCGATACTTCGATCACCGGGTAGAGCGAACAATACGCAAACAAAAAGGGCCGTCCACGGAGCTCCGCGGACGGCCCTTTCGAACCTTTCGAACAGAGTCAGAACTACCAGTTAAGCGCGCCGGCTGTCTGGTACTCAGTTACCCGAGTCTCGAAGAAGTTCTTCTCCTTGCCCAAGTCAATCGTCTCGCTCATCCATGGGAATGGATTCTTCGAGCCGTACTGAGTCTTCAGTCCGATACGCTCAAGACGACGGTCAGCGATGAACTGAACGTAGTCACGGAACATCGGGGCGGTGAGCCCAAGGATTCCGCGTGGGAGGCAATCCGCCGCGTAGTTGCACTCGAGCTCTACAGCCTGACGGATCTTATCTGCAATACGCTCCTGGAACTCCTCAGTCCAAAGTCCTGGGTTCTCAGCCTTGATCGTATTGATCAGGTCGATACCGAAGTTGAGGTGGATCGACTCGTCACGCAGGATGTACTGGAACTGCTCGCCAATTCCGGTCATCTTGTTCTGACGGTGGAACGAGAGGATCATCACGAAACCACTGTAGAAGAAGATGCCTTCCATAATGACGTAGAATCCGATCAGGTTCTCAAGGAACTTCTGGGCGCCTTCCTTCGTCGAGGTGGAGAAGTCTGGGCGAAGCACATCAGCGGTCAGCTCCATATTGAGCGTCGCGCCTTCATCAAGCTGGCAAATCACCAGATCCTTGTTCATGATCTCGATATCGCCGGT
>JAULVA010000069.1:0-13368 GCA_032111275.1 Bdellovibrionota bacterium | reverse complement strand
AATACTATGTCGATCTCGGGCTCATTAAATCTGCGGCTCAGGTTGTGAGCTTTAATGGTGAGAATGTGGCGGATAGGACCGTTGGCTTTCCTCATTTTGACCCGGTTACTCTGGCTCTCAGAGAGCGCCCGTCGCTCGGAGACGGCTACTTCGTCTCAGCCTTCACCAGCGAGTACATCCGCGAACAGGCGATGGAGTTGTGACTCCTGCCGGTGCAAACGAGCGACTCTTATCTCACAAACGACAAGGTCGGATTTTCGTCATTCGCGAATACCTACGGCTATTCAGTTTGCCCACGGATTCATCTCAGAAAGCCCAGCGACATAGAGCTCGCCGTTGAACGTTTCAAGGGCACCCCGGTGTGGGTGAAGTACTCTCACGCATTCGGGGGCGACCTCCTGATGAAGGTAGACGCTCCCGTTACCTCCGAAAAGCTTCACGGGGCCGTACAGCGGATGTACAGGGCCGTTCGACAGGCCACCAAGGTAAACGATTATGGAGGCGTGACGATGGAAACGTTGTGGCCTCACGACAGCATTAGTCCAGCCTGTGGTGGCATTACGATTGATCAGGACGCTCGATACCTCGACGGCTCGCTCATAGCTGGCAAGGTTATCTGCACCGGCAGCAATCTTATGACGCTGAATTCCGACGGCACAGCCCAGGTTCGGGGATATTTTTAACAGATCGTTGGTCCCTCCGGCGACTTCTGGGGCAGCTGCCCCCTCGATCCCCTTGAAAAGTTTGGCCCTCAGATGAAAGCAGAGATCGATCGCCAATTTCAAGCCGTGGCGCGCTACGCGTGCGAGCAGCTCAATCTCTACGGTCTCGTGGGGGTTGACTTCATGATTATCGAAGGCTCGGATGGCAAGGTTCGGCCCGTCATGATTGAACTCAATGGTCGTCCTCCGATCAGCGCCTGTTCGCACATCGTAGGCACTGAGAAGCTCAAGGCTCCGTTCTGGATAAGTCGATACATGTGGACACCCGACAACCTTTACTCAGCGGCTGATTTTGAGAGGTTTGTAACTATCAACGACACGAATTATGCGCGAACCTCGCCAGATGAGGGCGTTGTTATTCCCATGTACCTCGCGTCCGTGACTCACAAAGACGAAGCCGGAAATTCGTCAGTTGTTGTCCCGAAGAATTGGGCGCAGGTCCTGGTTGCGGGTCGAGACAAAGAGCACTGCGAAGAGATCTTCCATCTGTTACAAACCGGTACAGGAATACATTTCACCCGGCCGAACTCGGGGTCGTGGGAGCACGAGCTGGAGTCTTAAGAATAAGGTAACGCTATGACCGCCACTGTTCTGACAAGCCACGAAGGTATGTACGGGATTCAAGGCACCATTGAAGCTCTTAACAACGGCCTCTCACCCCTTGATTCCCTCGAACGAGGCGTGAAGATGGTCGAAGACGACCACCGCGCTCGAACTGTTGGCTTTGGTGGAGCTCCAAATATCATGGGGCTCATGCAGTGCGATGCCTCCGTCATGGACGGCGAAACGCTCGAAGTCGGTGCCGTCGGCGCAATCGATGGGTGCAGATATCCGATTACAGCTGCTCGTAAGGTGCTGGAGACCCTGCCCCACGTCCTGCTCGTCGGTGAGGGGGCCTCGCGCTTTGCCCGAGAGATGGGAATTGAACAGAGTGACCTTCTCTACGATGAGTCAAAGGTTGCGTACGCGAAGTGGCTTGAATCGAATATGACACCGGAGCAACGCGCGAACATCGACTCCATCCCTCTTGCTCCCTTCATTTCATTTAATACCCGCAGCGACCTCTCTCGTGGCACCGTTACCTTTCTAGTTCGAGATGCGAGCGGGCACCTCTACGGCGGTGTAAGCACCTCCGGGTGGGCCTACAAGTATCCGGGTCGGCTTGGCGACACCCCAATCATAGGGGCTGGCATGTACGTAGATAATCGTTACGGCGGAGCCGCATGCACACATACGGGAGAGATGACGATTCGCGCTGGGACGGCGCGCTCCGTGGTGCTCTATATGAAGCGGGGAGCGACGGTGTTTGAGGCGGTCCACGAGGCTGTGGCGGACCTTAAGGACCTGAGAGGAGGGTACCTCGGTCCCGTCATCATTCACGCGATGGATCGAAACGGGGAGCCATACGTGGTAACAACGGGCGGCGACGAAGGTGACTCGTACTGCGTCTGGCGAGAGGGCATGGCGTCGTTTGAGGAGCGGGCCCCGATTCTAGTCGCTTGAGGTTCCCCCACTTTGTTGCGACGATAGCTTTGACCAGGAGTGAGCTGATTCAGTGAGCGACCGGACGGCTAGGTTCGCGATTGAAGATTGAAAGAGGTAAGAACTCCGAGTGAAGAGCGGCGGTCTCACCCGGGGGGCCTCACGCTGGGATTATTTCAGGTTATTAAGCTCTTTGCTCTTCCAGTACTTCGTTCCGGTGATATCCGCGTTCAACATGATGCCGGTTTCAGAGAGCTGATAGTAGGCCATCCCGTTCGTAAATTTCGCTTGCGCCTCAACGGTGTTTTTCCCGAGGGTCGCTCCAGCGGTCGCGTCGGCTTGCCATCCCTTATCAGTAAAACCGTTGAAAGCGGTTCCGTTCTCGAAGAGAAAGAGTCCTTGGTAGAACTGCAACCCCGCGCCAACGTTAACGCCCGCGGAGGCGACGTGCATGTAGGTTTTCTTGCCATCCGATTTGCGAATAGCGACACCAACTCCTCCTCCCGTTGTGATAATAAACGAGGCCTTGCGCGAGTCGAACACGGCGTATCCGTAGCTTTTCTCAAAGAGCTCTCGTGCCCCGGCGCTCGACGAGAGAACCTTTGAGAGGGTCGATTCCGCGACGGCGTCGATCTCACGACGGGTAGCGGCTGGATCGTTTGTGCCAGCTATCTCCTTCGCTGTGCCTGATACCCCTTTGCCAACCGCCATCGCGGTATCACCGACCGTCTCACCGACGTAGCCCGCGGCGTCGCCGACGGCGTTGACCGCTTCGCGAAGTGGGCCGGCCCTAACGGATGAAAACGGGGAGAGAATACAGCATGAGAGGAGGGCAATCCGACCGATATTGTTCATGAGCATGAGTTGTCACAGGTAGACGTTTGTGCGGAGCGGGCTATCGAGACCGCCGAGCATGGGAAGTATAGCCAAGACGGGGTCGGTCCGCCATCAGCTCTCGGTGGAGGATCACGTGCTGTGGGATGGATCGCTCTTCAGGTGAGGGGAACGGGTCTTATGGTACAGAGCGCGACGCATGAGGGGTCGAGATCATCTGAGAGGTTTGTGCGTCTTCGACCACCAGCCCGCCGTAGCAGCCACCCCAACAGCGGCTAGGGCGAGTACTGACTTCGCAATCAACCTTCGGTTCGTTGCAAACCATAGCTGGCTGCTTTGGCCCTTGGCGATCCTGTCATAGGGCCCGTGCGACCCCTGGTCCCCCGGAATAGGGGCCCAGAGGTTATCGACTCGATTCGTTTCTTCCACCTCATCGGTCATATGCTGCTCGTATACAGCTCGAGCGAGATAGCGATCGAGAAGGGGTGCCGCGATCTTTTGGCCAAGGACGGCTTCCACCGTGGGAGATCCTACCAGCAGCTCCTTGCGTGGATGTCGGGCCGCCCACACGATCGCGCGAGCGGCAACTTCGGGTTGGAATACGGTGCCTACACGCTTAGTCTTCCGAGGGAGTTTGTTCCTTACCATCGTAAATTGAGTGGTATTCACTCCGGGAAGCTCGACCATGGTCACGTGTACCTTGCTCCCCGCGTGGATCAGCTCGCTCCGCACCGATTCGGTGAAGCCGAAGATCGCGTGTTTAGCCCCACAGTAAGGAGCTTGAAGGGGGATCGAACGGTGAGCTAACGCCGATCCCACCTGCACGATAGAACCTCGGTCGCGTCCTCGAGCAACCAAGGCGATTCGTGCGCCAGCCTTGGCGAATTCGCGAACGACCGCCCGGCCGATGCCGGCGGACGCTCCTGTAACGACGACGACCTCGGGATCCTGTTGGTGTTGCTTCATGGTGATCTCCTTAAAGACGCATCGCGCTGCTGTGTGGAAAGAGCGGCTCCTCCATAAAATGGTGGATTAGCTCTCGATACGCCGCTCCCATGTGAAAGTGCTCCGCGTTCTCGCTCTGAATGAAGATAGCGTCGGTTCTTACCTTGAGGATCTCAGCTATGGAAATCACCGATCCAATCCGGTACCCCGAAATGGCATAGGTCGGCGATAGGAACGATCTCCAGTTCCCGCATGTAGCTAAAAACCTTATCGGTAAATTCCCATTCGTGGCGATCCGAGGAGAGGTGAACTTTGTAGTAGGGCGGTCCATATCGAGGGAACGTGATATCGAGCTCCCTCACCAATTCGAGGTCCGTGCGCCAGTGTTGATAGTGGAAACTGCTTTCGAGCTTGTCGATCCGAACTCTCGTGCCGTGATGCGTGGTGATCGTTGGATAACTGCACTCAATGCCCGTCGCGAAGATAAACTTGGTTATCGGATCTCCCTCGGTCGAAATGTTCATGGATTCCTCCATGGTAGGTGTTCAAACGATAGGGCGAGAGCTATGCCGTAGACTATGTGTCCCGTGGCAAGCATGACGCTTCGGAGCGGAGGCTCCTCGGTCAGGTGCCCCATGAGCTTCATGGCAGGCACGAGTATCACTGGACCGATGAGCCACACACATAAACCGTATGCCGCCCCGATCAACGTGGCAGGCCACGAGAGGGATGCTTGAATGATTCCGAATGCCGCTCCCCACCACGAGCCGTACACAAAGTGAGTCAGCAAACCGAGCGGGTACGCATAGGCACTGACATCACGACCAAACAGTCCAGACGCGACCTTAAAGGAGAACTGTTGGGCGAGCCCCTCTGGGCCCGGAGACTCAGAGGTTAGTAAAGCTCCAGCCGGAGTTATTCCTTGCGGTCGCTGCTGCCCGTCACGTACTCTCCTGGGAGGAGATGGCTCTCTAAATCCGGGTAGGATGCGCACCAGCACGGATAAGATCACCGTCGCGATCAAACCGCTCATCGCTCCATTGCTAACTGTCGCCAGCGGGGATGAGTCCATCACCCCCTCGTACCGTTACGTGAAACGTCGTACTCGGGGAAGGGTCATGTGGAGATACCTTGGGCGGAATAGCGGCGAGGAGAGTTTCTCATCCGACCCCTCCCGTTACCTCAATCTTTCCCATCATCTGTGGATGAAAGAGACATGTATAGTCGAACTTCCCCTCTGTCTCGAAACGGAGTGACCAGCTCTTGCTCGCCTCTATCGGTCCAGATTTAAACGAGTGATTTGCCGCGGTGGCGGTGTGCGCAACGAGGTCAACGTTGCGCCACACCACCGTATCGCCAACCGCAACGCTGAGCATTGGCGGTTTATACCGCATCTCCTCAATGAGAACGGTATGGGTTGTCTGCGCATGTGCGCTCACAAGAGGGGACAGTGCCATACTGAGCGACAGGAGAGAGAGGAGAACCGCTCCCTCCATCGCCCCAACGGAGGGTACGTTACCCAGCTTTCTGAAGTTCAGATTGAAGTGCTTTCGCATGGTTCAGATGCTCTACGAATGTCGGTGAAACCTTCACTAAAAGCTCCCGCAACTCGGAGTTGGTCGCTTCAGGGATAAGCCTTGTTTTTACCATATCGATCACCGTCTCGTGGTAGGCGACCTCATTATCGATATACGCTTTGTCGAACTCGGTTCCGTGTAAGCCCCGTAGTCTCGTAAGGGTTTTTTCCCCATCGCTCGTCAGCTTTCGACTTACCTCGTTTTCCTTCGGTTGAACGTTAAGCTTTGTGACCAGATCAACGGCCTGTTTGTTAACAGATGTATGGTCCCGCTCCATGGTTTGCGCGAAGGCTTGTACCTTGGCGTTCTTCGAATGCGCAGCCGCGAATGTGCCTGCCTCGATGTCGACCTTATTAGCGGCTACGACGATGCTGGCGATCTCTGGGTCGGTCAATTTTTGTACTGACGTGTCCCTTGAGGTGATGTCAGCGGCGAGGGCGCTCGTTGAGATAGTGATTGTCGAGAGGAGGAGTGAGAAAAGGGATACTTTCATCGCGTTCATGAGTAGGTCTCCAGCTAATGGTGTGGTGATATTTTCAACCTCCGAGAGATATTTCCCATGAGGGCTCTTGGGTCGCATAAGGATGGGGTTGGCAAACGCTGCGAGCAGGAGATCGTTCACGATACGTTCGCTTGTGATCAGTGGGGCTTATTTCGAGCGTGCGCAACGAAATCCGATATGCGACATCCCTGTATCAGCGGGAGTCCCTCTTCGTGCCGCCGGTCGGTAGCTCTCGCAGTAGCTGACGTGGCAGAGGAAGCTGCCTCCCTTCGTAACACGCTCGGGAGACGTGGGGTTCATAGGATTAAAACTCTGGTCGGGCCCGTTGGGATTGTGGCATGAGTGCTCATCTTTGCTCCTGGGCTCGGTCCGTTTTGTATAGGTATCAGGTCGATACCAATCGCTGCACCACTGCCAGACATTTCCGGCCATGTCGTAGAGTCCATAACCGTTGGGTGAGAAAGATTTGACTGGAGCCGTGCCAACGAATCCATCCTCCCCGGTATTACGGTAGGGAAAGTCCCCTTGCCAGGTGTTCGCCATAAACCTTCCCTCTGGTCGGAATTGGTCTCCCCACGGGAACTTCTTTTTCTCGCTGCCACCACGAGCGGCGAACTCCCATTCGGCCTCGGTGGGAAGGCGTTTGCCTGCCCATCGAGCGTAGGCGGTGGCGTCGTCCCACGAAACCTGCACGACCGGGTGATTCATTCGGGTCTTGATATCGCTGTGCGGTCCCTCGGGATGTTTCCAGCTCGCTCCCGGCACCCAGCGCCAGAAGTTTCTCATGTGCCCTCGGTCGACAGGGCCATCGGAGGGGGTGAAGACCATAGAGCCCGCGACGAGCAGGCTCTCATCGGGCTTCTGCGATCCTGGTGGAAGTTGTTTCTGCAAATCTTCCCAGGCCGGCGTGCGTTCCGCGGTAGTTACATAACCCGTAGCCTGAACGAACGTTTGAAATTGCGTGTTCGTCACGGGGTGCTCGTCGATCCAGAATCCATCAACGGTCACCTGATGAGGGGGGGCCTCATTTCGACGGCTACTATCGTCGTCGCTCCCCATGGTGAAGGTGCCGCCCGGTATAAAGATCATCCCCTCATGCGCCGATTTCTGAGCCGTTTGTGATTCGCAGTTGGCAGCGACAGGCGTTAGGAGCGCCAGGGCCAAGAGGATGAGGGATGCGCAGAGCTGGATCATAGGGGGTAGCTGTAAAACGCATGTTAAGGGTGATGCCTGTGTGTCGGAATTAATGTCACGATCATCCCCCAATGAAAAGAGGGGGGATCTCGTGTGGGTCTTGACCAAGAAAGTCCTTGTCTTGACGGTAAAGATATCAGACATTCGGGGCGCCGTTCATGTCACCGTTCGAGGAGTATACCGTGAGAATGCAATCATTAATAAAATGTATTTTGTGCGCCGCGCTCGTTGCGCAATCCTTCGCGCCGATGGCCGCTGTGGCACAGCCAACCAAGAAGAAGCCAAATATCCTCGTTATCTGGGGAGATGATATCGGGCAGTTCAATGTGAGCGCCTATAATAACGGCATGATGGGGTACAAGACCCCGAACATCGATCGTATCGCTAAGGAGGGAGCGCTCTTTACCGATTGGTACGGTCAACAAAGCTGCACCGCCGGACGAGCGGCGTTCATCACCGGACAATCTCCTATCCGCACCGGTCTTACAAAGGTCGGATTGCCGGGGGCTCCCGAGGGGATGAAGAAGGAGGATCCAACGATCGCCACCCTCCTGAAGGCTCAGGGGTATATGACCGGACAGTTCGGTAAAAATCACCTTGGGGACCGAGATGATATGCTCCCGACCGAGCACGGCTTCGACGAGTTCTTCGGCAATCTCTACCACCTCAACGCCGAGGAGGAGCCGGAGAATCCCGATTACCCGACCAATCCTGATTTCAAAAAAAATTTTGGTCCTCGCGGAGTCATGCATAGCTTCTCCGATGGCAAGACCGTCGATACAGGACCTCTTACCAAGAAGCGCATGGAGACCATCGATGAAGAGGTCAACGCCAAGGCTATCGATTTCATGGATCGAGCCAAGAAGGCCGATAAGCCGTTCTTTGTCTGGTGGAACTCAACCAAGATGCACATCTTTACCCACCTTAAAGAAGGTGTAGCTGGTAAGACCGGGCTTGGAATATATGCCGATGGAATGGTGGAGCACGATCGCCAGATCGGAGAGCTGCTCACGAAGCTCAAGGAGATCGGAATCGAGAACGACACCATTGTGATGTACTCAACCGACAACGGTGCTGAGGCTTTTACCTGGCCGGATGGTGGAACGACGATGTTCCGCGGTGAGAAGAACACCCAGTGGGAGGGAGGATACCGTGTTCCGTGCGCGATAAAGTGGCCTGGCGTTATTAAGCCAGGAACGGTCGTGAATGAGGTCGGTGCGCATGAGGATATGATGACCACGCTCCTTGCGGCCGCGGGTGATACGTCAGCGAAGGAGGATCTCCTCAAGGGACGTAAGGTAAACGGAACGACCTACAAGGTTCACCTTGATGGATATAATCTTATGCCAGCGCTCCAGGGTGAAGGTGCATGGCCTCGTAAGGATTTCATCTACTGGACGGACGATGGTCAGCCAGCGGCGCTTCGCTACGAGAATTGGAAGATCACCTTCCTCAAGCAGAACGCGCACGGCTTGCACGTATGGCAGACCCCATTTGAGCAGCTCCGAGCTCCGCTTATCACCAACCTCCGCATGGATCCGTTCGAGTTGGCTCACGATATCGGTATGGACTGGCAACGGTGGTACCTTGAACACATGTTCGTGATCGCTCCGGCCGCGGCGTACGTTGGTACGTGGTTGCAGAGCTTCCGCGAATTCCCTCCACGCCAGAAGCCTGGAAGTTTCAACTTGGAGCGGGTTATGGAGCAGGTGACCTCGACGGCGGGCGCTTCCTAGTAACGACTATCGGAAGAGCTTCGTTCGCTTCGCGTTTCGGTACAAAAGAAAAGCCCCCCGGACTCTTGCAAGAGTCCGGGGGGCTTTTCGATCGTGGGACCAAGCGGAAGCTAGAACTTCCACTCTTTGCCGTAGAGCGTATCTACGGGTGTCGAGTAATCGATCCCAGGCACCTCAAATCCGAAGAGGTTGAGGAACGCGCCGCGAAGAGCGGAGAAGTGCGTGTCATCCAGTACCGTTCCTGCCTGAAGAACGCCCATGCGCTCGGTAACGATATTCTGGATCTTGGCGTCGAGTTCACGGTCATCGGCACGGAGGGCGACGCTGGTGTCAGCTCCCGCTTTCTCGTGTCCGAGGATCTGAAGCATGCGGTACACGTGATCGAGGTTGTCCTCAAAGAGTCCGTGCTCCTTCATGATCTTTGAGTAGATCGCCACGTAGAGCGGCACGGTTGGAATCGCGAGGCTCGCCTGTGTCACGGTCGCTTGGAGGTACGCTACACGAGCCATGCCACCGCCCTTGGCGAGCTCCTTGTTCAGGGACTCACACTTCACCTTCACGTCATCCTTCGCCTTGCCGATCGTCCCATCTTTGTAGACAGGCCAGCTTAGCGAGGGGCCCTCATAGGTGTACGCGACAACCTTGAGGTCATCCTCAACAACACCCTCCGACTTGAGGTAATCGATCCAGAGCATGAGGTCTTCGCCCCCCATAACCTTAGTGGTGTTGGCGATCTCCTCTTCGGTCGCTGGTTGAAGGCTCGCCATGGAGAGCTTTCCGCCATCTAATTCAACGGTGAGGCCTGAATAGGGAGCGCCGACTGGCTTAAGCACCGAACTGTACACCGTTCCGGTCGCTGGATCCTTTCGGCGAGGGGCAGCGATGCTGTAGACGAAGATGCCAATCTTTCCGAAATTCTCTTTGATGAACTTAACTACGCTCTCTCGGGTCTCTTGGGCGAAAGCGTCGCCGTTGAGGCTGAAGTGCTTGCCGCTTCCCTGATGGCGCTGATGGAAGGCGTAGGTGTTGTACCACCCGGCGGTTCCGGGGCGACTCTCAGAAGCCGGTGCGTCAAAGCCGACCGAGATCGTTGAGGCGTTCAGGTTCTCCGTGAGGATGACACGGGTGGCGAGTCCGTAGCCCGTTGTGCCGCCTAAGATGAGGGCCTTCGGTGCGGTGCCGAGACCGGTGATAGTTGGCTTAGACTTAGCTCGCTCAGACCACTCTGTGACGCTCTTGGCGCACCCAGCCGGATGGCTGTTGATCGAGATAAAGCCTTTTGTCTTAGCGGGGATAACTTTGATATGCGGGTTTGTGTCTGTCATATGGGGGCCGATTAAACATCGCAATCGGGGTTCCCGTCAAAAGGGTTTGTTGCCGCCGGAATGGTACCGATTCTGGCAAGAGATTTTAGCTACTTAGCGTGGATGCTAGGACTTCGTACGCCTCTTGAATCTCACAGAAGCGAAGCGCCGCTGCTCGTATCGCGGCATCGTCGCCCTTGGCCGCCACAAGGTCGGGGTGACATCGCTTCACCAAACCTCGATAGGTCGCCTTTACCTCTACTGAGCTGGCTGACTCGGAAAGTCCCAGTCGGGCGAGGGCATCTATGCGGGGCAGGGTAGTGGTTGGAGTGGGACGATTGGTGGTGTGACGCTCGCTTTCGGTTTCTTCTTCGAAGAAGGAGGCGCCCTCGCGCTCGATATGGACGCCGAGCTTATGAGCTATGGTGTCGCGAATAACCCAATATGCGCGGTTATGAACCCCGAGGGTCTGGCGGGTATACTCGATAATCTGGCGTTTAATCACGGTGAACGTTCCGTTTGTGAGCGCGACGCGCAGCAGGATGTCGAGTACCTGCAGTGGATCCAGCCACCGATCCGGCTCGCTGTAGTCCCGAAACCCGTACAGCTGAAAGGCACGTTTTACAACAGCCTCCCGCATCTTGGCGATCGTCGTGCCGTGGACAAAGCGCGCTATCGCGAACTCTCGTTCCGAGGCGGGAAGGTGCGCCCCGATGAAGCGTTCAATCTGCTGAATGTCGGGTTGTGGCTCCCACCGGTGCGTGGTGGCGATCATCCCCATCAGCTCGAAGAGGGCCTGCATGTCCTCTCGACGGGCATAGCTCAAAAGGGCGGGGCCCTTGGAGGGGCGAGGGGGAGTGGGGCGTCGTATACGAGGTAGGTTAATCATCGTGCTGTAGTCTACTATACCGTTTTCTGAACTCTTCAGGTAAGGGATAAGAGGCAAAACCTACTACTAGTCTCATGGTGGATCACGAAACGTGGAGCTTCGCCTCGCTTCCCTAAGGGTATCTTGGCGCTGCCTCAAGGTCGTACATCTCCGAGCCTCTCATTTTCAGAGTCCTTATCGGTGTATTTAGAGGTCCTTTCCGGTATATACTGCCGATCGTGTTGGTGCTTCGGGGACGCCTCAGGTGTTCGTCGCGCATCGTCTTCAAAGGAGTCGCTTATGAATCAGACCCCCCTGATGAACACCTATAAACGAGCCGCCGTTGATTTTGTGCGCGGTGAGGGTGAATACCTCTACGACACGAACGGACGACGATACATTGATCTCCTGTCAGGTGTCGCGGTGGTTTCGGTCGGTCACGCGAATCCCCGAGTCGCGAACGCGATCGGCGAGCAGGCGGCTAAGCTCGTCCACGTCTCCAATCTCTTCGGTAATCTCCCGATGCGGCGTCTCGCGGAGCGCATTCACGCCTCCACGGGTGGATGGGGACGGATATTCTTTTGTAACTCCGGCGCTGAAGCGAACGAGTGCGCGATTAAGCTCGCACGGAAGGCTGGGGGCGGGAAGCGGTACAAGATTTTAGCCGCGGAGGGAGGCTTCCACGGTCGAACGCTTGGAACGCTGGCCGCCACTGGGCAGCCGGAGAAGTGGAAGGGGTTTGAACCGTTGCCGCAAGGTTTCGTACACAATCCCTACAATAACCTCGAGGCCTTCGCCGCCGCTCTTGATGACTCTGTAGCTGGAATTCTTGTTGAGCCGATCCAAGGAGAACGTGGCGTTATTCCGGGAACAGTTGAGTTTCTTCAGGGGCTCCGAGAGCTCTGTGATCGGGCTAAAATTCCACTCATTTTCGACGAGGTGCAAACTGGGGTTGGGCGAACCGGTTCGTGGTGGGCATTTCAAACGCGCGGAGTGAAGCCAGACATCATGACATCCGCGAAGGGGATCGCGAACGGTTTGCCGCTTGGCGCGTGCATCGCTGATGAGCCGTACGCCTCGGTGTATGGCCCTGGTGACCATGGAACTACCTTCGGAGGTGGGGCGGTCGTGTGTGCCGCGGCGCTCGCAACCTTTGATGAGATTGAGCAGCGGGATCTTCTCGCCGAGGCGCGAAGAAAATGGGCTCTCTTCGCCGAGCAGCTCCGTGCTATCGACGAAGTTCAGGAGGTGCGCGGCGCTGGATTAATGATCGGCGCTGTGCTGAAAACTCCTATCGCGTTCTCCATTGTTTCGGCTGGACTAGAGCGCGGGGTTGTGTTGAACGCGACCTCGGACAGTGTCCTCCGCTTTGTTCCACCCCTTGTGATCTCTGATGAGGCGATAGCCGAAGCGGTAGCGACCTTGAAAGAGGTTATTGTGGATTGCTCGCGCGCAGCTCCCGCGACCGACGCGGCAGCGAACGCACCGAGCTGGTAACGTGCGCCGCGCGTCTCACGGGAGAGGCGCTTTAGTTCAGAGGATCTTTATCGCTTAGGTCCCCGTTGGAGAAAGTCACTGACGTTGTCTGTGTCGTCAGTATCTCCGGCATTGACCTGCTCGCATCCCTGGCCGCTATCTGTTGTAGGAGCGCCCTCAATAGCGCCGACGCTGTCACCTCCGGTGCAGAGCTGAATCTCTACGGAGTTTGAGCGAGCTCCCTGTTGACCTGGAGAGGAGCTGACTACCTCGTAGATGTAATCGGTGTCCGGGCTCGGTTGAAAGCGCCAGGTCGCGTTACCCCTCGCGTCGGTAACCCGCGGGTCACCGAACTGCCTAAATTCTCCGCTTGGAGCGGCGCCCCGGACGAGAATGAGTTGGGTGTTCGCGAGCGGAGGGCCTGCGGCGTTGCGGGCGCTTGCTCGAAGGGTACACCCCTCCTGAATGGCCGCGGTCTCTGCGTCATCAAGGTCCCCGTCATTAAGGTCGCTGGGGTTTGGATTGAGGATGTCGGCCGATTCTGGTGAAACCGCTCCGCACGCTTGGTTCGCTATCTCAAGTCGAATGCCGCCGGTCCCTGGTTGATCTTGAGCCTCGCCGTAGTGTGGCGCGAGAGCCGTCGCACCGATGGTAAGTATCGCTACTGTTGTTTTTCTCATATGAATAATCTCCTACGTCTATAATCCGTGGTGTGTCGCTCATTCTGA
>JAULVA010000068.1:0-5520 GCA_032111275.1 Bdellovibrionota bacterium | reverse complement strand
TTCACGTCCTGAATCGGTGCGTATAACTCGGGCGATTCGGCAGCAGATTATCGACCGTGAGGACCTATCAACCGCGGCAAAGAATGTAAAGGTTATTACCGACGACAAAGGGGCTGTTACCCTTCGCGGTCCAGTGAAGAGCTCGGACGAACGAGAAGCGATAGAGCAGATCGCTCGGGATAACGCTCAAGGTGGAGAGGTTTCCAATCAACTTGTGGTGAAAGGCGAAGACGCTTCAGGAGGACGGACACATGGTTAGAGAGAGTGAGATACCGATCAGTGAACGAGAAAAGAACTATGTGGTCATGGGTCTTTTCAACTCCCGGACAGAGCTTGAGAGGTGTGTCGCGGACTTGCGAATGAATGGATTTCTCAACGGCGACATCTCCGCTCTCATCCCTCAACCGGACTCCGCGCACGAGTTTGGTCACACAGCGAGCTCTAAAGCCCCTGAAGGGGTAACCGCTGGGGCCGCTGCCGGAGCGATCGCCGGTGGAATGTTAGGATGGCTAGCCGGCGCGGGAACTATAGTATTTCCGGGCTTGGGTGTGTTGCTTGCCTCTGGACCGATCGTTGCCGCCCTTGCTGGATTGGGAGCGGGAAGCGCCATCGGCGGTATCGCTGGTGGTCTGATCGGCCTTGGTTTTCCGGAATATGAAGCGAAGCGCTACGAGGGGCATATCAGAGATGGGGGCCTGCTTATCTCTGTGCACTGCATTGATAGTGATTGGCGAGATAAAGCCAAGGAGCTGCTCGCACGAGCTGGTGCCGTTGATATCGCCTCTAGCCATGAGGCTCGTAGCCGAGAGACAGAAAGCGAGCGTGAGCGAACTCGCCGGATTCCTCCGTCCGCCACGGTGTAGGGATATAAACCGACGGCCGCGAAAGCTGTCATCTCCTCTCACCGGACGAAGAGGGGATGGCGGCTTTGTCATACATACCCGACCTCATGCCTATCGACGAAGGGCCATGCTTAACGTTGTCACACGGCCCGCCGGGAGTCGGGCCCTACCGGGGGAAGGCCACATCATACGGAATGGTACCTGAGATCGAACCCATCCTACCGGTCCTACCGGCGCAGCCTGTCGAGGGCGAACCCTAGCATGATCGGAGCGAAATGAACTCGAGTCTCTTAATGTACCGTCCGTCGCTACATCGTTAATTCCCCACCTGTTACGCCAATTACCTCGCCGGTTATGTAGCGAGAGTCATCGCTGGCTAAAAAGACAAAAGTTGGAGCCAGCTCTGCCGGTTGGGCCGCGCGCCCTATCGGAGCCTTCTCTCCAAAGTGCTCGGTTCTCTCTGTGGGCATAGTTGAGATGATGAGTGCGGTCCACACGGGCCCGGGTGCCACAACGTTGACTCGAATGCCCTGTTGAATGAGCTCTTGTGTCAAACCCTTCGAGAAGGTGACGAGTGCGCCCTTCGTTGAGGCGTAAGTCAAGATGTGGGGCTTCGGTTGATAGGCTTGAATCGAGGCTACATTGATGATTGAGCTTCCAGCCCGCATGTGAGGTAGACTGGGCCTTGCGAGGAAGAAGCACGCGAACACATTTGTGCGGTAGGTTGTCTCTATCTCGTCCGCGGTCACATCCATGAACGATTCATGAGATACCTGGTGCGCGGCGTTGTTCACAAGGATATCAACTTTGCCGAACTCCTTGAGGCAACGAGCAACGACCTCCTCGCAATGCCGCTCCTCCTGGATGTCTCCCGGTATCGTGACCACGCGCCGACCGGCTTCTTGAACAACCCGCGCGGTCTCTCGCGCGTCCTCGTGCTCATTAAGATAGGAGATAACTATATCAGCTCCCTCCCGAGCGAACGCCACGGCGACTGCCCGCCCGATCCCGCTATCCGCTCCAGTAATGATCGCTACCCGTCCCGATAATTTACCAGTTCCGTGATAGCTCTCTTCTCCAAAATCGGGACGAGGAAGCATCTCGGATTCCCGCCCAGGCATCGATTGTTGTTGAGGCGGAAACGGCCCGTGCACATGGTGTTCCCGCGGATTTGGAGAGCGTTCAACTGGTGTCATTAGTGAATCCTATGTTCAGGCGAAAAGAAGCTACGAGGACGCTTTGAGATAGAAGAACGGCGCGCCCCCTTAGTGGCACCACGCAGTAGCGCTGTGAGCGCTACGGTTCCACCGAGCAGTAACAAGCCCGACATGACGGGATGAAAAGCAGCCCGGGTATACAGGCTCGACCTGAAGGTCATCTGTGGGGTCGCTCCACGTTCTCTCAGCTCGTTAGTTGGATGCTCAAGCGATCTGTGTTGCCCAGCTTCGACCGGTCTTCCACTGTGTTGAGCCGGAATGATGAGGCTCTCAAATATCCAGTCTCGAAGACGGGGGGTGTATTTACCAGCCAGAGACATTAACTTGCCTACCCCTCCCACTATGACTTCGCCACAAGGGTGTTCGGCGCATCGAAGGATGGTTTGAGCTACGACCTGCGGGGAGTAGAGGGGAGAGGGATTAGTTGGTTCATCCTCTAGGTAATTTTTAGCGTGTTGCATGTATGGCGTATCGATAGCGCTCGGCTTGACCAAGGTGATCGATACGGGAAGCCCTTCTGCCTCAACCTCCATCCGAAGGGCGTCGGTGAATCCCTTCACCGCGTGTTTCGTCGCGGAGTACATTCCTTGGAGTGGTATAGCCGAGTCCGAGGCGACGCTCCCGAGATTGATGATCGCCCCACCACGACTCCGCAAATGGCGCAGTGCCGATAGTGAGCCGTATACGACACCCCAAAAGTTCGTTTCAAAGAGCTTTCGAAAGTCCTCAACCGGAACATCCGCTAATTTTCCGTAGATACTCGAACCCGCGTTGTTAATCCATGTATCGAAACCACCAAAGGTCTCCTCGGCGGCCGCCGCGATTCGCTCGAGGTCTCCCTCGTGCCCAACGTCAGCCTCAACGTGGATGGCATGACCGCCATGTTGATGAATCTCCTCCTTGAGATCCCGCAGAGCGTCACCACTCCTGCTCGCAAGAACGAGTCGAGCGCCCCGCTGCGCCGCCATACGAGCGGTTGCGAGACCGATGCCGCTTGAAGCGCCTGTTATCACGATTACCTGTTGATGAATGGGTTTTAGCTGAACGTTCATGAAGGGCTCCCTTGAGTGGAACAATGATGATTTGTGGCTAAGGAGATACAAAGCCGGAGGAGAGATTCAAATGATAGGGCTCACTTTCAGAGCCTCGCGCGGACGCTATAGGTAACGCGTATACACTGAGACTTTTCAATCTGAAGGGAAGATGCAGCGATGACAACCACAATTCACGTCGTTTTTTATAGTACCTATGGCCACACCTTCGCGCTGGCTGAAGCGATTGCTCAAGGGTGCCGAGAGATCCCAGGAGTTGAGACGGAGATATTTCAAGTAGCGGAGACCCTTTCGGCCGACATACTCCAAAAGATGGGCGCGCTTGAAGCAAAGCAACGCTTTAATCATCTTCCAATGGCTGACCCGAAGAGGTTGTCGCAGGCAGACGGCATCATTCTCGGGTCTCCAACCAGATACGGCGGAGCTACGGCGCAGATGCGAGCGTTTATTGATGCCACCGGCGGTCAATGGGTGAAAGGTGAGCTTATCGGGAAGATAGGTGCGGCTTTCACCTCTACCGCCAGTCAACATGGAGGTCAGGAGACGACGTTACTCTCCCTGGCGACGTTCTTCCTTCATCAAGGAATGGTCTATGCTGGAGTACCGTACAGCGCACGGGAATTGCTAGCGATGAATGAAATCACCGGAGGATCTCCGTACGGCGCGTCCACCGTCGCTGGGGCCGAAGGGGAAAGACACCCCTCCTCAAACGAGCTGGCCATAGCTCGCGCGCAAGGCCGCCACGTAGCCGCGCTCGCTGAGCGATTAAAAGCCCGTTGATGTTCCTATGTCCCCTGCGTTGGTGGTCTTTTCAGAAGGTCATCAACGATATCGTGATCGCCGGGTAGATCATCAAAGGTACGTCCACCGAATTTGTCGGGAGGAATCTCACGTTTATCCTTATCCTTACGAAAGCGAGCCTCTTTCATCGGAGAGCTCTCCTCAATCGGAAGCTCCGTGGGAGCTTTGCCCCCACGTTGATATTCGCCTTCGCGATCCGCGTGGGCATGGCGGGTATATCCTTCCGGTTCCAAATCCCCATACCTCCGTGTCGATTCATTCCGGTTATCTATACCGATACCTGACTTTGGTTTGGAGGGTTTCTCCTTGCCGGGCCCTTTCGTTAACTTTGGGTCTCCTGGTTTTTTTTGCTTGTCCATGATGCCACCTCTAAACGGTACACCATGGGATCTTATGAACCGTGGTTCGATAGCTCAATGACTCGAATTAGATCCATCGAGTTGCCCAGAGGAGGTTGGTTGCGCTAACTCAAGCCATAAGAGTTGCGCGACCGCGATAAGAGCGGGCCCTATAAAAACACCCAGCAAACCGAAGGATGCTACCCCTCCAAGAACGCCGACAAACACGAGGATGGTGGAGAGTTTGGTGGCCTGACTAATAAAGAGGGGGCGAAGCACATTATCCACTGTGCTTACGACGATGGTCCCCCAGATAGCTAATCCGACGCCGTGATACCAGGGAAGGTCCGTCGCGAAGAGGACATATGCTGAGACCGGGATGTAGACGAATGGGGGCCCGAAAGGAATCAGGGAGACGATGAGCGTTAACACGCCGAGTAGTAAGGGTGTTGGCGCACCCGAGATGTAGTACCCGAAACCAGCGAGCACCCCTTGCGCCATCGCGGTGGCAAGCACACTGTAGGCCGCGCCAACAACGGTGGTATGTACGGTGTCGATCATCCTGCCGATATTCTCACCACCGATCCGTTCAAGAATGTTGCGGAGTTGCTCAACCAGCATCTCTCCGTGACGGTATAAGATGAAGCAGCCAACGAGGGACGCAAGGATAGCGACAACGGTTGCGAGCACCCCACGAGCGGCGGACGTCGCGACCGAAAAAATCATAGCTTGATTCTCCTCTAACACGGAGGCCAACGAACCGGGGTCGCTGAAATAGACTAAAAGCGCGTCCGCGATGAAGTCACCCATCACGGGGATAGCGGCCACGGCGTTCGCCAGCTGTTGCGGGTCGGTCTGCCGAATGTGTGCCGCCAGCGTTCTTACCTCAGAGGTAAGTTGGATAGGAAGGGAAACGAGCACGAGCAAAAGAATGATGCCAAGAAGCGATGAGGCAAGGAGGGGCGCTATGTAGGGAGGGCTCCGCACTTTATTGCGCAGGCGCAGATACGGTGGCCATGTCGTCGTGGTGAGCACGACCGCCCAAAGTAAAGGTATCCAAAATGGCCTCACGATCAGCCACAGCGCCGCCATGAAACCGAGTAGCAACAGGCCTGTCAGAATCTTTAACGCGGTGCGATATCGTTCACGTTGAATAGTATCATTCATTCGCCCAATCCCAATCCTAGGGAAGCGAGGCAAAACCCCTCCCTGCTGCGAAAGCGGATCTTGGGTTGCTCTTCGATTTTCAGCACGTGGAAAAATCCTCCAT
>JAULVA010000067.1:3439-28715 GCA_032111275.1 Bdellovibrionota bacterium | reverse complement strand
ATATGGCGTTAATCCGGAGGGCCCGTATCCTTACGGGCCGGCATCGCGACCACGGTCTCGACTCGCGTATTCCTTCGCGATCCAATTCCATAGATCGAAACATACCCGGCCTGTCAGGAGACAGGCCCTCCGGATGGGATGGTGGCGATTGATTATGTTGCGTGGAATGCGATGAACCCGGAGGGCCCGTATCCTTACGGGCCGGCATCGCGACCACGGTCTCGACTCGCGTATTCCTTCGCGATCCAATTCCATAGATCGAAACATACCCGGCCTGTCAGGAGACAGGCCCTCCGGGGGTGGCGATTAGGCGAGCAATTCGTTTGGTTAGGGAATAACAAGAAATAAGACAAAGAAGAGTCTCACAAGACCGAAATACATTAACCTTGATGAACAAGAGTTACGCACCCGGACTCATGAGACTCAACGGTAGAGGCTTATTTGATCATCGCTGCCCTGAGTTTGCTCTCATCGAGATATTGCAAAATCAGGGGATGCTTCTCAAGAAAATCCTCCAGCTCGGTCACGTTTCGGCTCAAGAGCAGCTTTACCCGAGAGGGATTAAGCCGAATTGAGGCTTCAAGACGAGGCACCCGGAAGTAGACTCTCCCGGCGGGATCCCGATGAATCCTGACCAGGCCATCCGAGAACTGATCTCGGTATTCGATCGCTCTGCCACCGCGATAGTTTTGCTTGTCCAGAGCTCTCATCACCAAGATGGCGAGAGCCCTGACTGACTTATGCGCGACGACGGGACCGACGTGCGGCCTTTCTCCGAGGATGATTGACGTTTTCATGTATGTTTAGGTTCCTAACTGGAAAAAACCCAACCGAGGGTAATCTCCATTCAGAGACGCTCGCATCTCTCAAGGGGAGACTACCTGATATAAACCTTATGACTTCGGTCATTGTGAGTCCTCGTCGCAACTCGTGAAGAGGAATGACGGAAGCAAACCGCCATCGCTCCGAGTTCCGATGAGGACTCAGCGTGTAGTGCTCGTATAGCGATGTGAAAGAGCGAGCTCCAAGAACGGCTCAACCAAGAGGGTCGTTATCCTTGTCGCAGTCGTTGAGGGTAACAAAGAGTGGATGGAATGACCAAGAAAAAACTAAGGGAATTTTTATTTCTCGTTCGCGCCGAATTCTCGCTGAACGAGGACGACTTAATACTTTTTACAGGAGGGATCCACGTCATCTGACCATCGTAGCATCCCACCAGCCAGATTAGCGACCGATGTGTAACCGTGCCGTCCCACAAGCTCTCGGGCGACCCAATCGCTACGTCCACCGCTGCGGCAGTACACCACAACCTCTTTATCTTTTGGAATTCTCTGAAGATTCTGGACGACTGTATCTTTCGGTATCAGCTCCCCTCCGATATTGCAGATGTCCCGCTCATGCGGCTCACGCACATCGAGCAGAAAGAGATCTTCGCCGGCGTCGAGACGAGCCTTTAATTCCTGGGGGGATATTTGGGGGATTATGGGTGTCGACATCTGTTTTCCTCAGTTCGAAAGAGATCAGATAACCCGCGAATAGCGCGTTTGGTTACGTTTTAGCCCCGTAGAGCCCTCGGGACCGACAGAAGGCTATCACGGAGGGTGGTAAAAGTCCCGCGCAGGAAAGGCCCTTGGCCAGCATGCCACGAAGTGTGGTGCTGGACACCAAAACCCCCACGTCGTGTGGCGCTTGCAGCCACGCACAGGTGCCCTCCGTGGGGAGGCGCTGCTCTAAAGAGCCAGGTCGACGAATAACGATAAAGCGAGCGATAGCCTGAAGGCGGGCGGCATCTCTCCAGTTCGAAAGATCGCCGAGTAGTTCCTGGCCGAGGATGACGTACGGAGCGATGCCGGGCTGACGTGAGAAATGGTCCACAAGATCGATAGTTCCGTACCCAACGGTTCCCGCCGTGTGCAGATCAGAGACGAATACTCGGTCGTCATGTGGGAACCCCTCTTCAATCGCGAGTCGAGTCATCGCTAAACGATCCATCGCGGAAACCGACAGCTTCTTGTCGGGACGATCCCCACTTGGGACGACCACCACCTTATCGACCTGACCACTCGCTAAAAGCTGCCCGATCGTGGCGAGATGCCCGTTATGAATAGGGTCGAACGCTCCACCGTAGATAGCAAGTCGTGTTGTCTGAGCGTCCGCAGCCACTACCTTCGCCTCTTTTTAGTAACTGATAGCTCGCGCAAGTCCTCCGCGTATCCACCCGACAGGATAGGGAAACGGCACCAGCTCTTCGGATCAAGACTCTCGTCGTCGAGATGGAATGCCGGCGCGTACCGTTCACGCTTCCACTGCGTAGCGCTCCATAGTTTAAAAAATCGAATAACCCAGGCGGTTAGATCGCTCTCCTTAAATCGCGTTCGATACTGCTCCTTAATGAGCGTGAGCACATCCTCGGGTAGAAGTTTATCCCGAATCGCGAAGCGCTCGATCGAATCAAGAACCTCGTATGGCATGAGGTCCTTTTCATCCGTTTGCTTCTCCTTCTGAGGCCGGAGCTCTGCGGTGGGGGCCTGAACATTAACCCGCTTCAGTGAGGGATACCTTCGGAGCCCCTTTGGCCCCTCCTTCTCAAGCCATACAAGCCATTTCCGGAGGTATGCTTTATCGATCCCCCCAAGAGGACTTAGTCCTCCACTGCTATCACCATCCATCGTGGTGTATCCAACCGCGGCCTCGCTTCGATTGCTTGTGCTCAGCAGCAGCGCCTTTCGTAGATTGGTCAACAACCATACCGATGGAGAACGAACACGAGCTTGAATGTTTTGGCGCGCGATATCATGCTCCTGCCACGAGAGCTCAATCCCTGTCGCTTTCGAAATAAGCTCCTCATAGCGCGTGACGAGTGGAGCGATGTCGACATCAAAGAAATCCGCTCCCAATTCCTTCGCGAGCCCCGCCGCGGCGTCATGGGTCGTCTTGGAGCTGTTGGCCGCGCCTTGGTAGATGCAGCCTAGAATTTTTTTCATGACCTGCGAACGGTTTTTAACGCTCTTCATCCACGAGATGTACGAGAGCTTCTTGGCGAATCCCGAGAAACCAAGTTCCTTACAGGCGCGCTCAACCATCAAGGCTACAAGACAGCTCGCCGCGCTTGAGTCGACCCCGCCACTCAGCGAAACGACGAACCCCTCGCTTCGACTCTTCCGGAGATAATCGAAGAGACCGAGCGTCACGGCCTGGGTAAACTCCTCGTGCTTCGAAAGCGGCGCGCAATCAGATGAGTTAGCGCCCCTTAGAGTGCGGCTGAGCCTTACGCCGGAAACGGCGACGCGACGAACCTCACTCTGAAGCGATGAATTCACATGCGCATCCCGTCGACGCGCACCACGAGTACGTTCAAGATCGATCACGCCTGCTGTAACGACGACATCTTTAAAGGAGAAACGGAGCCCCTCGCGCACGACCTCGCCGTGAGAGCAGATCAAGGCATCGCCGTCATACAGAATGCGACCAGCCTCACACCCAAGCAGGTTAGCGTAGAGGTATCCAACGCCAAACAAGCGGGAGCCTTCGACAGCTAGGCCCTTGCGTACCTCACTTTTACCGAATGAAAAGTGACTGGCGCTCAGGTTGAGAATTATATCGACTCCGCTTTGAGCGAGTCTCAATCCGGGACGATCAGCGACCCACGCGTCTTCGCAGATCTCAAAACCGATCGTAATACCATCGATAGAAAATACGAGGTCTCCAACGGGAATCTCGCGCCCTGCAACAGAGATAGTGGTCGACACCCCACGGGGCCACTCCTTGAACCATCGTGGCTCGTAGTGAACACCGTCTCCCGCGAGATGCTGCTTACCGACGAAACCGACGATTCTCCCATTCGCCGCGAGCCCGGCAACGTTGTACACGATTCCAGACACCGAGAGGGGAAGTCCAAACGCGACTACGATCCCCTTTGCCTCCTGGGCGACCTTGGTAGCGTACTCTAGCGCGCGCTCAACTACGCCCGTCGAAAGGAAAGCGTCCTCGCAACCATATCCGGTTACACACAGCTCAGGCAGGCAGAGAAGCTGGGCGCCCTGTGATCGGGCCATGCGTATGGCCTCGCGTATGTTCGCAAGGTTCCCATCCCACGAGAGAGGAGTTTGATTAAGAGCTGCGGAGGCAACAAGGATCCGTTCCATACGATTCGAGTGGGCTACGCTACCACGCCATCTCTACCATCGGCATAAGCGTGTGATAATTTTAGTGGTTTAGCGGTATCACGTCTAATCGTGTCTACAGGGATCACGATCGCGCATCCTTATAATCTGTCGTAAGATCAGTTCCTTACATCCACCTCTGCCGATCTTCGCCGTTAAACAGTGTTACTTTTCGCGCAAATCAATTCCACACCCCGCCGTTCTGAAGTAATTTGACCCGGATGAACGTTCGTATCCCCGATCTTATCGCTCGAATCAAACTCGTGAGCTTTAGTCCCCGACTCTGCTGGGATACCATCTCGCGCGAACATCCCACAGCCCGCGTCACCGGACTTTCCCTTGTGGGCCCACTCGCGGTCCTTGCCGTTATCGGCCCCGTCCTTGGTCATCTCCTCTTCGGCGTTGACGTTGAGTTCTTTGGCCTCTGGCGAGCCCCTCTCTTTTACGCCCTCACCAATCAATCGCTTGAGATATCGATGATGATCGTGTCGCTCTTCATCGATGGGTGGATGTTGCACAAGCTCGCTCCACACTTTCACCGCACCGTGTCGTTCGATCGAGCCTTTTCCATGGTCGCGAACTCCGCCATCCCCGGCTTCGTCGCATGGGCAATCGGAATCATTCCCGGTCTCCTAGCTGTTAGGTTTCTCGCCTTCATGTACTGCTTCTACATTCTCTTTGTCGCCGTCGATAAGATGATTGAGGTGAATCCAAACGCGCCGAAGAACGATACGAAGCTCTCCTTCTTCTCAGCCGCTCTGGGCTTGATGTTGATAATTCACATCGTGATGCACGCGCTGGTTGAGCCGATGACCCCATCGCCATTTTTCGACATCGCTCAGTAGCCGACTCATCCTTCCTGCGCCTCCTCATGCTGACTTCGCTTGGAAGTGCAGTATACCCGTACTCGTTGTGCCACCCACTCCACCGATTTTGGAGATTCTCTATGAAACCTTATCGTAGACTCGCCGCGACGCTCACGCTTGTGTGTTGTGCTCTGTTCGCGATCTCCCCGTTAAGTTGGGCGCAATCGGTACTCGTCCCCGATAGTGGATTCGTTGAGGAGGCGATCCTAACAGGTCTCCCCCCGGCGACGGCGATCGCGTTTGGCCCAGAGGATCGAACATACCTGGCGCTCAAAGAGGGCATTGTCAGAGTCGCCAAAAGTGGAACGCTACTCGCTACCCCATTCATCGACATTTCAGGCATGACCAATAGGCGCACGGACCGTGGGTTGGGCGGCATCGCGCTTGATCCACAATTCCCTACGCGCCCGTATGTGTATCTTTTCTTTACCTACGATCCACCGGAGCTGCTCGCGGATGACACAGCTCCCCGCGTCTCCAGACTCATCCGGGTTCAGGCCGATGCCGCAAAGAACTACAACGTAGCTCTTCCCGGTTCAATCGAGGTTATTCTGGGGAAAAATAGCACCGCCCAAAATACCGCATCACAGATCGCTGTAGGAACGACGATAATTCCTGAGCCCGCCTCATGTATGACTGGGCTCACCATGGATGGAGCTCCGATTGAGGATTGTCTGCCGAGTGACGAACTATCCCACAGCGCTGGTACCATCATATTTGGAGCTGATGGCTATCTCTACGCCTCTCACGGCGATGGATCCTCCTACAACGGCTCGTCCAAGCCGTCGCTCCGCAGCCAAATGATTGACTCCCTAGCTGGCAAGATCCTGCGTATCGACCCAAATACAGGCCAGGGCGTGCCTGGAAATCCTTTCTTCGATCCAGCTAATCCAGGCTCCAACCGTTCCCGAGTATGGTCGTACGGTATGCGTAATCCGTTTCGCATTACGGTCGACCCATCTACAGGACAGGTGTATCAGGGCGATGTAGGCACAAGTTCTTGGGAGGAGGTTAATGCCGGAAAGGGAACGAACCACGGATGGCCGTGCTATGAAGGGGGTAACACCACCAATAGCACCGTCGGAACCGGTAACACAGTAAGTATGGTTAACACCGCGTTCAAGGAATTTTCCAGGACCTCAGCGTTTTGCGGAGCCCTCTACAACCAAGGCCTCGGCGCGGTTACCGCCCCACTCTTCGCGTACAAACATCCAGTGGACGCGAATGGGAAAGATTTAGGCGCCTCTATCACAGGCGTTGCGTTTTATCCGGGCACTACCTATCCAGCCAAGTACCGCGGTGCGCTCTTTATCGCGGATTACGCACAACGTTCCATTCGCTACCTCACCTTCGATCAGAAAGGATTTCCAACGGTAAATCCGTTCGCGAATGAGACCTCTGCCTCCTCAGGGCCCGTTCAACTTATCATCGGACCCGATACAAATCTGTACGCGGTGTTCCTTGATCTCGTTACTCGCAAGAGCCAGGTCAGACGGTATAGATACACCGGTTCAAGCAACACGCCACCGACGGTAGTGCTTAAAGCTAACCCGACCGGTGGATCGATCCCACTCGCGGTCAGCTTCACCACAGCGGGAACAAGTGACGCTGACGGTCAATCACTCAGCTATTCATGGGACTTTGGTGATGGCACCGGCGCCGGCGAAACATCGGCAAACCCTGTGCACGTCTACCAAACGGTGGGCACCTTTGAGGCTAAGGTTTTTGTTAAGGAAACCACCGCGCCATTCGCGGAATCAACAACCGATATCACTATCCGCACCGGTGTGACACCTCCTCGAGTTCACATTGTATCCCCGACGCCTGACACAACGTACGCGATCGGTGATACTGTCTCGTTCTCCGGATACGCGGAGTTCGATGGCGTTCGGGTGCCCGATAGCACCCTCACATGGACCGTTATCCAACAACACAATCTTCACGAGCACCTCCTCGATGAGATATCCGGCGTGAGCTCCGGAAGCTTCCAAACATCGGAGCACACAGACAATACGAGATTCATGGTGTGCCTCTATGCGACAGCGGGAATCGGGCTTGATGACCAAAAGTGCGTTTTGATCAATCCTCGAACGGTCGATACAACCTTTCTCAGCGAGCCAACTGGGGCGGAGATGACCTACGTTGATGAGGAGCTTCAGTTCCTCACGCCGTATATCGCCAAGCCGATTGAGAACTCTCAGCAAACCGTAATTGCGCCGATCGTTCATCAGGCTCGAAGCTTCGTGAAGTGGAACGATGGGTCAACTAATCGCGAGAGGGCGTTCACGGTAGGATCGACACCGACGCAATTCAAGGCGTTCTATGAAAACCGACCTCCGACTCCTGTGATTACAGCGTCACAACTATCGGGCCCCGCACCCCTCAGCGTTACACTATCGGCAGTGAACTCAAGCGACCCTGAGGATAGTGGGTTACGATACTCGTGGAGCCTTGGCGGTTCTCAGTTAGCCAACACTGTGACAACGAGCCAAACGTTCAGCCAGGTAGGACAGTATCCTATTACTCTGCGGGTCACGGATTCCTTGGGACTCTACGCCGAGGTCCTAACCACCATCCGCGTCTACGATCCCACGACAACAAACAGGGCACCTTCAGTCGCCGCGCCCCTTCCGCAAACAACTCGATTAGGCAACCCGATTACGTTGAATGGTACCGTATCTGACGATGGACTACCGACCGGGGTGTTGAATACGCTCTGGTCCCGGGTTCGCGGGCCAAGTTCGCTTGATATCGTTACACCCACTCGCGCATCTACGAGCGTGAACGCAACTACGATGGGAACGTATCTTGTTAAACTTGAGAGCAACGACTCCGCCCTTCGAACGGCGCAAAACACGCTCGTGACGGTAAATCCATCCTCGGCGCCCTTCGCGGTTACGAGTTTTTCTTTGATAAACGCCGATACTGACCAGGTCATTCCCGGCTACGAGGCAATTCAAAATGGAGCTATCATCGGACTTTCAAACCTTGGAGCCACCGCCATTAACGTGCGGGCTAATACGCAAGGAAGTGGAATCGGCAGCGTGGTGTTTCTCCAGGACGCTGTAGCGACCGGAAGTGACGCATCATTTCCCTACTCCATCGAACCAAGCGTCTCGGCCGACTTCCCGTCATGGGTGTTCACCAGAAAACGTTATCTTGTAACAGCAGTGCCGTTCTCCTTAGCTGGGGGCCAGGGCACACAGGGAGACGCGTTAAGTATTCAATTCACGTTTACCACCTCCCCCGTCACGAATACGGCCCCAACGGCTGTGATAAAAGCCAACCCGCTTACGGGAACGCCCCCTCTTGCTATTACATTTGACGGGTCTAGTTCAACAGATCCACAGAATGAGCCATTAACGTACCTTTGGGAATTCTCTGATGGTACAAACTCCACCCGCGGTATAACCAGCAAAACGTTCTCGCTAGCGGGCACCTATGCTGTCCGACTGACAGTTAAGGACCCTTCAGGGTTAACAGGAGCCTTCACCACGAACATCACCGTCGGCGATCCACCAACTCCTACACCGACATTCACATCGACGTCGACAGCAACGCCAACGTCTACACCGACAGCCACGTCAACGCCGAGACCAACGTCTACACCAACACCCACCTCTACACCGACAAGGGCGCCTACAGCTACACCAACACCAACACTGACACCAATATTCACATCAACACCAACAAGCACGCCCACCGTCACACCGACGGCGACACAGACGCGTACATCGACACCAACCCCCACACGGACATTCACACCAACGGCTACCCCGACGGCCACACTAACTCCGGTAAGTGTAAATGCAGCTCCCTCCGTGGATCCGGGGCTTGCGCAAACCCTTGTCTTTGGAAATCCCGTGACGCTAACCGGAACGGTCAGGGATGATGGCCGGCCCACCAATACTTTGAGCATTTTATGGTCTCGTATTCGAGGTCCTGGAACTCTGACCTTCTCCCAACCAACAAAGGCGATAACGGGAGTGACTCCTTCGCTTCAGGGAACCTACCTTGTCAAACTTGAGGCAGGTGATTCAGTGCTGACTTCATCAAAAAACGGAATATTTACGGTAAATCCACCGAATACCACCTTCGGCATCTCTAGCTTCACGCTTATCAACGCGGCGACAGGGCAACCGTTCTCCGGATATGAGAACGTACCGAATGGCTCGACCATCACTCTCAGTAACCTGGGAAGCTCGCCCAAAATAAATCTGCGGGCCAACCTCTCTGGTTCCGGCGCGGCAAGTGTACGCTGGCTCAGGGACGCGGCGGCCCTCTCACTCGATAACACGGCGCCGTTCGCGATCGCACCGAGTACGGGAACTGCCTATCCTGAGTGGCTTTACGCAAAACAGTTCTATCGACTAACAGCGGTACCTTACTCGGGCACTAACGCGAGCGGTACTCAGGGGGCGGCTCTCTCAATCCAGTTTACACTGCGATAACGATAGGAACGTGATTCGAAAATGTGTTCTCCGACGGTGCGGAAGCTCCGACATTTCCGCCCGTCGGAGCGAAGGATCCCTCGCCTCAGGCCTCTACGAAGCGTTATCGAGTGACTATTGCGCCACGGAGACCGTTGGGATGGCTGCTGGCGCATGCCCCGTTTCGTCGATCACATCAATAACTTGATCAGTTCCAAGGGCATCATCCCATCCCCCACCGAGCGCCTTGAAGAGTTGCACAAGGGAACTCAAAAGATTGGTCTCACTCGCGATCAATTCAAGTTGAGCGAGGAGAGCCACGCGTTGGGCATCAAGCACCGGAAGAAGATCTATCAATCCATTCTCATACTGAGTCCGCGCGATAGCGACGGCTTTCCCACTCTGGTCAACGCTTACCTTCAGGTAATCTCGACGTTGTCTCGCCGCAGTGAAGCGAACGAGAGCACCCTCGGTTTCCTCAAGCGCTAAAAGAATCGATTGATCGTAGCGAGCGAGCTGTTCCGCGGTGAATGCCTCGGCTTGGTCGACCTGGGCGAGCACGCGACCGAGGTTAAACGCTGGCCACGAGATCGTTGGGATCATGCTCCATGCGTCGTTGTCGCCCGACGTGAGCTCAGGAACAGTGGGAGCTTGCAGAGAGATAGATCCATTAAAGGTGACCTTTGGGAAAAGATCTCCCTGAGCGACTCCGATGTTGGCAGTAGCAGCGGCGAGTTGTCGCTCAATCGCGCGAATATCGGGACGCCGCTTCAGAAGTAACGCGGGGTCTCCAAGTTTTACAGGCCCCGAGTAGGCCGGAAGGGGCAGTGTTGGCGACAGCAAGCTAACGAGCTCCTGTGGTTGACGACCGGTCAAAACGCCAATTCGGTATATGGCTCCCTTCTCTTGGGCCTCAAACGGGGGAATCGTCGCCAAGGTGTTCATGTACTGCGCTCGGGAGCGAACCACATCAAACTCCGTTGACTGTCCACCTTTAAAGAGCGCCTCAGCAACCTTCACAACCTGCTCCTGAGTGCGTGCGTTCAGTTGCGCGGCCTCTTTCTGGTGCTGCGCGCCACGAAGCTCCATATAGTTGCGCGCAACCTCACTAACCAGGATACGGATAGCGTCTTGAAGGCCCGCGACAGAGGCATCGATCTGAGCGTCTTGCGCTTCAACGCTTCGGCGAACGCGACCGAAGATGTCGAGTTCCCACACCGCGTCGAAACCTGTGGAGAAGTAATCGTTGTCAATATGCGACTGCGGAACCCTAATGGCCCCACCAGCGAAGGTCGAGGTCGGTATGTGTGTATTCGTGTACTGACCGTCCGACGTAATGGTCGGGAAGAGATTTAAGAAGGTCTGATTATAGATCGCTCGTGACTGATTCACTCGAGAGATGGCGCTCTGCAGATCGTTATTATTGCGAACGGCATCACCCACTAATTGTGTGAGGGTCGGATCATTAAAGTTACCCCACCACTTCTCAAGTGATAGCTCCTCCGCCGCTGGCTGCCCCTCGTCCCCAAGAAACTGCTTATGAAGAGTTGTATCAGGGGTGACGTAGTCTGGCCCTACCGCGCATCCCGCGCACATCAAAGCCACCACCACCGCTGAAAACTTTCTGTTCATTCTCTATCCTTGCTCACGAGCATGCTTAGATTCCCACACTCATTCAGAGCTGGGAAGGGATGAATGTCTGCTCAAGACCTCACATCTGACCTGTATCGGTTTGTTCTCGGGTTAATCATCTAATCATCTCGCGGCGCGAGTCACATACCCGTGCGTCTCTTCCTGCTCATATCCCGATGAGAGAACGTGCCCTGCCCCCGAACGTTTGGTTCGACCTCCGATGAGGCTATAAAACACTGGAACGGCGAAGAGGGTAAACACGGTTCCCAAGATCATTCCGCTCACCAGCATGATTCCGATACTGTTACGAGCTCCCGCGCCTGGCCCAGAGGCGATGACGAGCGGGAAGTGGCCAACCACGGTCGCAACAGTCGTCATAAGGATGGGTCGAAGTCGGGTGGTCGCCGCTTGTATTGCGGCCTCTAAACGCTCGACCCCTTCCTCCTGAAGCCTATTGGCGAACTCCACGATCAGAATTCCGTTCTTAGCTACCAATCCCACGAGCGTCACAAGACCTACCTGCGAGTAGATATTGAGGGAGGTAAAGTCGAGGAATACGAACAGAAGAGCTCCGGCGAGGGCGAGCGGCACGGAGCCTGCCAAAATAATGAGCGGATCAATAAAGCTCTCAAACTGCGCCGCAAGCACGAGGAAGATAACGATAAGCGCCAACACGAGGGTACTCGTCATTGAATTCCCCTCCTTGCGAAGCTGTCGCGATTCACCAGCGTAGTCAGTAACGTAGCCAACGGGGAGAATTTCTTGAGCCTTATCCTCTAAGACCTTCAACCCGTCGTTAATCGTTACACCAGGAACGATCGCGCCGCGAATCTTCGCCGAGTTGAGCTGCTGGAAGCGGTTAAGCTGCCGAGGTTCAGTGGTGTTCTTGAGCGACGCGACGGTCGCCAGTGGGATGAGCTTTCCTTGAGGGCCGCGTATGTGAAGCTCAAGAAGTTGCTCAGGTGTCAGTCGATCCCCCCGTTGGACTTGAGGTATGACTTTGTAACTTCGCCCCTGGATAGAGAAACGATTGACGTAGTTTCCGCCGAGGAAGAGGGAAAGGTCTTGGCCGATACTGGCTAGCGAGAGCCCCATCGTGTTGGCTTTGTCCCTATCGATATCGATCTCAGCCTGAGGGATATCGAATTCCAGGTCGGTGTCAGCGAACATGAACTTGCCGCTCTGAAACGCCGCGCCTACGAGCTGATTCGCGTACGTCACGATCTCACTTGGCTCAGCTGTTGAGGAGATGACGAACTCCACCGGGAAGTCACTACCACCGGGCAATGCTGGTTTTGTGGTGACGATAACTCGAGCGCCAGGGATCTGGGCGACCTTTCCCCACAACTCCGGTTCCATCTCAAAGATCGAACGAGAGCGCTCCGCCCACGGCTTCGTGACGAGACCTGAGAAACCACCTCCAGGACTTGTGAGCTGAAACGCTCCCTTGTACTCAGGAAATGACGAGTATGCCTTGAACGTATCTGTCGTTGGTGCCTCGAGCTGCTCAAGGGTCGAATTGGGCGGCCCCTGCACAATGCCGAACAGGACACCTTGATCCTCTTTAGGCGCGAGCTCCTTCATCGCGACGACATAGAAGGGAACTATCAGCAACGAGATCCAAACGGCCGCCATGACCACCGATGGGCGGTACCGAAGGACCACACGCAAGCACTCCTCGTACTTCGCGCGCAGCCACTCCAAACGAGCGTCAATTCTCATTTTGAACGCGTTCTCTCGATGCGCTTTCCTCACCAGTCGAGAGGACATCATAGGAGAGAGGGTTAACGCCACAATTCCTGAGAAAATAACGGCGCCCGCGAGTGTAAACGCGAACTCCTTAAAGAGAGCGCCCGTGAGCCCACCCTGAATACCGATCGGGGCGTACACCGCGGCGAGTGTAATGGTCATCGCGATAGTCGGTCCAACCAATTCCCGCGCCGCTTTGAGCGCGGCGGGGATCGGATCCATCCCCTCTTTCACGTGACGCTCGACGTTCTCAAGCATCACGATCGCGTCATCCACTACAAGACCAACCGCGAGTACGATAGCGAGAAGGGTCAGCAGGTTGATCGTAAAACCAAGAGCCAACATCACTATCGCGGCGCCCACGAGGGATAATGGAATAGCGACGACCGGAACGAGCACCGCACGGAAGGAACCGATGAAGAGAAAGATGACGAGCACAACGATCGCTATCGTCTCGGTCAGGGTTTTCAGCACCTCTTGGATAGAGTCTCGAATGTACTTCGTGGCGTCATAGGGAACGGTCAGGCTCGCTCCAGACGGGAGATTGGACTCGATCTGGGGAAGAACCTTGCGAACTCGGTCAATAACATCAAGGGAATTCGCGTTCGGTAGTACCCACACACCCATGAATATCGCCGCCTGTCCGTTAAATCGAACGTCCTCGTCGTAGCTCTCCGCGCCGAGTGTAACGTCGGCGATCTCCTCAAGTCGAACGATACGGTCACCCTGTTGGCGCACGACGAGCTTGCTAAACTCCTCCGGGGTTTTAAGGTCGGTGTTAGCGATGAGATTGACTGAGACGAGCGATCCCTTCGTCGCGCCAACCGCGGATAAGAAGTTATTACTCGCGAGAGCTTGGCGAACCTCGGTCGCGCTAATACCGAGCGCCGCCATTCTGTCGGGGTTGAGCCAGATACGCATCGCGAAGACACGACCGCCAAGGATATCAGCTCGCTGAACTCCAGAAACGGCGGTTATCTGCGGTTGCACAACCCGCGTGAGGTAATCCGTAATCTGATTCGGCGTCATATCCTTCGCGGAGAACCCGATATACATCGAGGCGAATCGATTATCGCTTGTCTCAACATTGATGACTGGAACTTCAGCCTCTGGAGGGAGATCGTTTCGAACCTGTGCGACCTTCGATTGGATCTGGGTGAGCGCCGCGTTTACATCGTAGTTAAGACGGAGATGCGCTGTAATCTCACTCAGTCCCTGCTTACTCGCTGACTCGATATAATCGATACCATCAGCGCTCGCGATAACACGTTCGAGTGGCGTGGAGATATACCCGCGAACAAGCTCAGCGGGGGCGCCTACATACGCCGTCTTGACGGTTACGACGGACATATCGCTCTTCGGATACTGTCTCACATTGAGCTTCTCAATAGCGGTATACCCACCAATCAGAATCATCAAGTTTAAGCAGATAGCGAGAACGGGGCGTTTAATAAAGGTATCTGTAAACCTCATGGAGCGAAGTCCTCGTTATCTATTCTCGACCGTCGGTTCTAGGGAGAGTGTTGGCGTCCCCTCTTGTTTAATCTGAATCTTCGCGCCAGGGCGTAGCTTGAAAGAGCCGGTCGCTACGATCTCATCTCCCTCCGTAAGACCCTTCGTTACAGAAACGAAGTCACCTCGCGAACGACCGAGCTGTACGATCTGTTGTCGAGCCGTTGTGCCCTCTTTCCCCTCGGCGTCTCGTGATCGCTCAACAACGTAGACAGAGTTGCCATATGGCGCGTACGCGACACTCAATGACGGAATAACGAGAAGCGATATGGAGTTTCCAATTTCAAAGTGGACGGAACCAAACATTCCCGGAAGGATCTCCTCTTGAGGGTTCTGTACGGTCGCCTGTATCGAGATCGTACGAAGCACTTCGTCGATGTTGGGATTGATAGCGGTAACCTTGCCCGCGAAGACGCGGCTCGGGAAGGCGTCGACCCGAACGGAAACATCCGTATTTACCGCGAGCTGCGGAGCTAACTGCTGAGGAGCAGAAAAATTAAAGTATATCGGATTGAGCGCGTAGAGTGGAACAAGTGGAGTGCCGGCGTTCACGAAACTTCCAACGTTCACGGTGCGAATACCAGCGCGCCCATCGAACGGAGCGACTATCGTCTTTCGCTCAATCGCCGCTTTGATGGACTGGACCTCAGACTCACTTTGACGAACCTTCGATTGCGCGTCCTCAAGGGTCGAGAGCGCGAGAGCGCTCTGCCCTCGCAACGTGCTAGCACGCGCAAGATTCTGTTTAGCCAGCTCCAAACGGGCGAGAGCGCCTTTAAGATTCGCTTCCTCAACGGAGTGATCGATCTCAATAAGGACGTCGCCCGCTTTCACTTTGGCGCCAGACTCAAAATGAACGGCGACAACGTTGCCGGACTCCTTGGCGCTTAACGTGGAACCTTGCATCGAAACGAAGGAGCCGACCGTATCAAAGCTCTCGCGCCAATCCGCCTTAGTAACCTTGGTAGTAGTGACCGCCTCAGGTGGAGGAGAGAAGCTTGAATACTCAGCGATAGCTCGTTGAATCTGCGTTGCTTTCACCACGCCGAGAAACGCGGTGAGGATAAAGATCACGAGGAACGTGATACCGAGCTGCTTCTTCATAGGAAGATCACCTTTGTAGGAAAAATGTGGAGCGACGATAGCTTACCCCTCGAAGGGTTGGGCTGTATACGGCACGACCGAGCGAATTGATGGGCAGAGGCCACAAGGAGAGCGCGGCTCACGGCCATTGTGTTGAGAGTCGCTGAGATGGGGTTCTCATCTTCTTAGCGTCCGCCGTACGTAAGGATTAGATTGACCACAAAGGACGCAAAGGTCCTCCCCCTAGGATTTGCGTCAGTTAGGTCCCCCACAGGGGTTTTCCACAGTTATCCACACCCCTCCGGTACAACTTTTTGAACCCTTTCTAGCAAGTTCGGCATTTATTTCTACTATAGAAATATACTAGAATACAGAAGATCTCCCTAGGGCACCTATATGAAAACGATCCTATACAGCAATAATTTCAAAGATTTAGAGTGTCAATCGAGCCCCCCATGCGTTACGAGCCCAGCAGTCGCTCGGAGCCTCAACGAGCTCATCTCGGAGGGGATTGTGTGGCAGGGAGAATCCACACCTGTGGATAACTTGTGGGAAACGTGTTCACAGCGACCCCAACGGCAGCGAAGCGAGGTCATCCCTTTTAATGTAGAGGAGATCGATGGGGCGCTCTCGGTCGGAGGGCTCGCCTGCGGAGCGCTCCACGAGTTCTACTACAGGGACCCTTCACGCAACGTCGACACGAGCGTCGCGCTTCCGACCCTCCTCGCCCGAAACGCTATCGATGCCTACTACACCTCTCCTACCAGCGCTTGGGACAGGGTTGCTTCCGGGGCGCCCCCCTTCTTCATCGCCTGGATAGGGCGCCGCTCCTGGCCGACCCCCTTCTCACTCCCCCAACGCCTCCTCTCCTCCTGCCTTTTCATCGATCCCCCGAACGATAAACTCACCCTGTGGGCTATCGAAACGGCGCTCAGGTCACCACTTATTAAACTTGTTATCGCCGATTGTCCCCGACTACCTCTCAAGACCACGCGGAGGTTGTCGCTTCGTGCGCACACGAACGGGACGACCGCCATCCTTCTCCGTTCCCTCAAAGACCTCTCCATGCCAAGCAGCAGCACAACAAAGTGGGTGCTCTCTCCCCGTCCCTCCTCCGATCTCCATCCGATGTGGAACCTCACCCTTGAACGGAGCAAGGGAGGCGCTGTCCCTCGCGCATCGTGGGCTATCAGCTTAGAGAACGATTATGAAGATAGAGAGACGTTATCTCTGCGCTTACTTCCCCGAGTGGTCGATACAGATCACGAGGAGAGGTTTAAAGTTCAGAGGTTTGGATAAACCGAGTTCGGTGCTCCTGACAAGTACGGTCGCGAATCACCTCGTGGTGACACGATGCTGCGCGTCGGCGATACACGCTGGCGTTCGACCTGGAATGGCGCTTCCCCTCGCCGTCGCGTTCTCTCCTGGCGCGTACGTTGAGCCGTTCGATCCGGTCAGGGACTGCAGGGCGCTCTACAAATTAGCCGTTCGATGCCTTGAGTTCTCCCCCTTGGTCGGCCTCGATCACGAACTCTTTGTCGGACGCTCACAAGGAACGCTTCAAGATGTCAGTCCCCTTCACTACGGCATCACGATAGATCTCACCGGCACCGAGAAGCTCCACGGCGATATCACCAAGCTCGCGCTTCACATCCATGGATTTTTTAAAGGAACCGCCGCTATCGCGGTCGCTCCAACGCTCGGAGCCGCCTGGGCGCTTTCTCGCTACTCAGTCGCTGGAGCCCCACGTATCGTTATTAATACGCAGGAGATCGTACCCGCGCTTTCGCCACTTCCTCTCGCGGCGCTCCGTATTCCCGCGCCCTCTCTCGAACTCCTCCGCGATGTGGGCATGACCTCGATAGGAGACTTGACCTACCTTCCTCGATATACCCTCGCGCAACGCTTCGGCAAATTTGTGACCTACCGACTTGAGCAGGCGTTCGGAGATATCGAGGAGCGGCTGCACACCGTTGAGGAGACGAAACGATACAACGCCTCACGTATCTTTGAACCACCGCTCACGCATCGCAAGAGCATCGTCATCTCTATCCACAGCCTCTTCCAAGCCGTTATCAACAAGCTTAAGAACAACAAACGCTCAGCGAAATACTTTCATCTCGCCATTCAAGACACCGCGAAAGCGGTCATCTACCGAGAGTTCGCGCTCGCGTCAGCTACCGATGATATTGGACACCTCTCAACTATTATCGAACCGATCATCGATGGCATGAACTTCTCCGGCGAGATTCGAGAGATAACGATCACCGCTCGACAGATCGAGGCGACCCGTTCCGAGCAAAAGAGCCTCTCGCCGTCTCCTCACAAAGAGGAGCCCGACTCACGAGAGAAAAAAGAGCTTCTCAATGCCTTTAGCGTTCGTATCGGCAAAGAGCGGCTCCTCTTCGCGAAGCTCAATCAATCATACATACCCGAAAAATCGTTCTCGTATCACAGCGCGAGCGACGCGGCGAATACGATGAGCGTTCATGAAAGTATTCCCCACTACACACTCCACGAGCGTCCATCCTATCTTTTGGCGGACCCAGAGGAGATAACCACGATCTCGATGCTTCCCGACAAGCCGCCCTCGTTTATTCAGTGGCGGGGTAAGAAACTTAAAATTCTTACCGGTATCGGCCCCGAGCGGATATCGCCTGAATGGTGGGGTGGAAATCTCGCCAAGGAAGCGGGCGTCACGCGTGATTATTTTAAAGTTCAAGATGAGTGCGGACGGTGGTTGTGGGTCTTTCGAGACCAGACGACGCATGCATGGTTTTTGCATGGGATGTGGGTGTGAGAATGCATTGGCACGTCGCCGTCGTTGCGATCCAATTTGAGGCGTTTAATCATACCCGGCCCGTCAGGAGACGGGCCCTCCGGATAACATGTAGCGATGCGCAAAGACCCCGGAGGGCCCGTGTCCTCACGGGCCGGTACAGCAACCGCCACTCCTTTACGCAACTACGTTGTCAAATCGCCGTCAGGACCACCTCATGACCCCACGCCCCGCCTACACCGAACTCCAACTAGCCAGTAACTTTTCCTTCCTCCGAGGAGCGAGCCACCCGCACGAACTCGTCTGGCAAGCCGCTCAACTCGGCTACAAAGCTATCGGACTCACTGATTACAACACCCTCTCCGGAATCGTACGGGGACACGTCGCGGCGCAGGAGGCTGGAATCCAATTCCTTGTAGGGTGCCGAGTTGAGATAGATTTCGCCGGGATGTGCAAACACCCCCTAAGCGCCAGAGTTCCCCACTATCACCGAAGCTCACTCCTTCTCTATCCAAAAGATAGGGACGCATACGGAACGCTCTGCCAACTCCTCACCAACGGCAAACGAGATGTCTCAAAGAACGACTTCTTTTTAAACCTAGCTGATTTCCTTCCCGTCCAGAATTCATTCGCCACGATTATCGTACCGCCGTTCTTTCAAACCCTTTTTCACCATATCGACGACCACGAAAGCGCTACGGACAAAAAAACACGAGCGGAGCTCTTCTTTGAGTTCTGCGGCATCCTCAAGGAGAACTCCCTTGATCCGGCGCTTCTCTCCCTTGCGCTCACATCAAACTATAGTCCCCTTAATCCACACCTTTTCCACAAGGCGCTCTCGTTCGCCCAAAAATTAAACATAGCTCCAGTAGCGACGAACGACGTGCACTACCACTCCTCGGAACGAAAGCCCCTTCAGGATGCCGTCACCTGTATCCGAGAGAAATGCACCTTACAACAAGCGGGCTTCCGCCTTTTTCAAAACGGCGAGCGATATCTTAAACCTCCTGAGGAGATGGTGAGGCTCTTTCGTGAGCTTCCACACGCCATATCACGCACGCAAACGATCACTGAGATAGCGTCATCCTTCTCACTCTCCCAACTCAGGTACACCTATCCCGACGAGATATGCCCCAATCAAGTCTCTCCCTATGAGTACCTTAACCATGAGGTACTCAAGGGAGCGCACCGTCACTACCCAACAGGGGTGCCTGAACACGTCACGAAAGCAATTGATGATGAGCTCGTTCTTATTAAGGAGCTTGAGTACGAAAAATACTTCCTCACCTGCTACGACATTGTGACCTTCGCCCGAGAGCGGGGAATTCTGTGCCAAGGACGGGGTGCGGCCGCAAACTCGGTTGTGTGCTACTGTTTGGGGATAACCTCCGTCGATCCAACTCAGATCGACCTCCTCTTTGCTCGCTTCGTGATCAAAGAACGCAGAGAGCCACCCGATATCGATATCGACTTCGAACACGAGCGACGAGAGGAGGTCATTCAGTATATCTACGGCAAATACGGGAGACACAGAGCTGCTATTGCCGCTGAGGTTGTCACCTACCAAGCTCGGAGCGCTGTGCGTGATATCGGTAAAGCTCTCGGACTCTCACTTGAGATAGTCGATAAGCTCGCGAAAGGTGTGCATCGATGGACCGGCTGCGCCATTACCGCGGACTCCCTCCGTGAGATAGGACTCGATCCATTCGACGCAACCGTTCAGAACTCGCTCATACTTGCGAATGAGCTGGTTGGATTCCCCCGGCACCTCTCACAACACGTTGGGGGCTTTATTATCTCGAACACTCCACTGAGTGAGATCGTTCCGATCATCAACGCCGGGATGGAGAGCCGCACCATTATCGAGTGGGACAAGAACGATATCGAGGAGCTCGGTATGCTCAAGATCGATATCCTGGCGCTCGGTATGCTGACATGCATCCGGAAAGCGCTCGATCTCATTAACGCGCGCAGGAGTGAAAAACTTGAACTTCACTCCATCCCCTCAGAGGACCCGGCGGTGTACGAGATGCTCTCCCGCTCTGATAGTGTTGGCGTTTTCCAGGTGGAGTCGCGGGCGCAGATGTCGATGCTCCCCCGGCTTAAGCCGAAATGCTTCTACGATCTCGTTATCGAGGTAGCCATCGTTCGTCCAGGTCCGATTCAGGGTAACATGGTGCATCCGTTCCTCAAGCGAAGGAACGGATATGAGAAGCCGTACTATCCAGACGCCCGAGTGGAGCGAATCTTAGGCAAGACCCTCGGGGTACCTATCTTCCAAGAACAAGCGATGCGGCTCGCCATTACCCTCGCGAACTTTACACCTGGGGAAGCCGAACAACTCCGTCGCGCGATGGCGGCGTGGAAAACTCACAAAGGGGTGATAGAGAACTTTAAGGAAAAGATAGTACGGGGGATGCTTGAGAACGGCTACACAGCGGAGTTCGCTGAAACGTGCCTCAATCAGATTAAGGGATTCAGTGAGTACGGATTTCCTGAGTCTCACGCCGCTTCGTTCGCGCTCCTTGTCTACGCATCAGCGTGGATTAAACGACACTACCCAGCCGAGTTCGCGTGCGCGCTTCTCAATAGTCAGCCGATGGGGTTCTATGCGCCCTCTCAGATCGTTCAGGACGCGCAGCGCCACGGCGTGCGATTCACCCCTATCGACGCGAACAGAAGCAATTGGAATTGCGCGATGTCCTATCCCGCACACGATTCTAGCGAAGTGAGACTCGGTCTGAGGCTCATATCAGGACTTCGCAAGGACCATGCGGAGGCTATCGCCGATTCTGTCGAGCGGGCTGGTGAGTTCGACTCCCTAGACACCCTGTGGGCACGAGATATTAACGTATCAAAATCCACCCTTCGAACCCTCGCGAAGGCAGACGCGTTCGGTTCGGTGGAGCTCACCCGTCGCCCAGCTCACTGGAACATCAGCGCGCTCGCCTCACAACCAGCGCCCCTCGACGCGCTCTTTAGTAAGCGCTCCTCAGGTCACGAACAATCACTTCCTCAACCAACCGCGCAGCGAGATATGTTTGATGACTACGCCACAACAGGATTATCCTTAAAAGCGCACCCACTGATGTTCCTCCGTGAGCACCTCACTCGTACGAAGGCGTACGCGTCGGAGCGTCTACACTCCAAACATGGGATACGGATAGGCACTCGAGTTTCAACCGCGGGACTCGTTATCGCGAGACAGCGCCCAGGAACCGCCAAGGGAGTTGTCTTCATTACCCTTGAGGATGAAACCGGAACCACAAACCTCATTATCCGCCCCGCCCTCTTTGAAGCGCATCAAACCATTACGATGCGAAGCTCAATCATCCTCGCTGAAGGAAAGCTCGAACGAATCGGTGAGGTTGTGTACCTCGATGTCGAACGCCTTGAGTCACTCGATCGACTCCTTGTGGAACAGCCGCGGTCGGCAGCGCCGTATTCATGAATTAAGGGGACGCTACCCTTTCTCGTCAAAAAATGAATCGTACGGGGGACGAAGAAGCAAGGGAAGCGTCCCGTTCCCGGAGTATTCAGTAATGGAAAAAAGGGACGCGTCCCCTTTCTCACACGCGTTGGGCTCAAGGGTAAACGTCTGGATCTCATCGGATGAGGCTAGGATCTCCTCCGCACGCTTGGTGTAGCCCCGCAAGTTGTTGGCATCTCGTGTGATAGCGGTAAACTGCGGACGCCTCAGCCGCTTCCAATGTCGGGTAACCTTACCTGATTGAAACATCTTCCAGGAGGAGAACCCAGGGTATCTGTCGATGGAGATTTCTAAATTATTCTTGGCTGGATTCGCATAGAGATACGCTATCGCTATTAAGGCTCTCGTTGGGGTTAGAACGATAGGGCTATCGTATCCCTCGCACCACAGGGTGCGCTTGTTGCGTCCCAGGAGCCCGTTAATCATGTGAGCTGACTCGGTTTTGAAGTGACGAAAGAACGCCTCAACGTGATCGGGGTTTATGACTACCAAAACAAGGCGGATATGTGTCGCCTCAACAATAATGTGGCAGATCTTAACGGGGTAGAGCGCGCATGCCGCAGCAAGGCAGCTCTTCACGATCGCCTTGCACAGTGGATTAGCTAAAAGCAACAATCCCTCCTCAAGGCTAAACGTGCAAAACAGCACGCTCCCGTGAGGGTGGTATTTCATCTTCTTTCCCATGAGGTGCTAATCGGAGAGCTGAACGGGAAGTTGCCAGAGGAAGAAGAAAAAGTAGCCCCTCTACAGAGGGAAAGTAAGAAGTAGCCCCTCTACAGAGGGAAAAAGAAGTAGCCCCTCTACAGAGGGAAAACTGCTCCATACCCCTTAGATATGGGTGGTGCGTTTAGTTATTGAACCCGCCCTAGCCCGGCTACAGAGAAAAAGCCCGGCTACAGAGAAAAAATAGAAAGCCGGCTCCGGTCACTCACTGCCAAAAACCGTCCAACCCGGTGGGTTCGAGAAGGTCGGCTGAAGGTTCCCTTCAGCCGACCCTATCAATTCGCTAAACGTCTCTGCCTTATCCCTGCCCAGTTCCAATGCCAACGAGACGACCTCATGTGTGTTCACATCAACGAGGGCAAGACAATATGGCACGCCTTCTTTTATCAGAAAGTCGACTGGCGCCTTCGCAAACGCCTTGTTACCGGATCTCCCACAGGTGGTGCCGAAGCTGCGAAGATTCTCCGGAGATAGTTTGCCGAAAGTGTAGCCGAAATCGCTCAGTTCTTCTTTCTGGAGGCCTGCACTCGCCAAAAGGGCGGACTCGATCCTGAAGCCCAGTTCCGTTTGTTCGACCATGAAAGCGTTCCAACCGTCTTGAAATCGCCGCAGAGGCTGCTCGGCAGCCGTAAGAGCCCTAAGATGATCCTCCCTCTGAGTGCCGTTGACTTTTATCTCCGTTGACATACGTCTACTCTCCAAAAGCTTTTCTGAGTTCGATCTCTTTATGAATCAAGCCCGTCACGGTCTAGTTATGGTGCTGGTCGGTTTGTCAGTAACGTAAGCGAGCGGAGGCGATATGCCTCACATTAAAAGAAAGGGAAGTAGAACTTTGAGCATCGATTAACGGAGTGGTTGCCTCACAAATGTTTTAAGGCATTTAGGTGAGGTGCGAGAGATGACGCTTAGTTCTAAACGTGAGCTGATTCAGGCGATTAGGAAGGTTTACCGGAAGTCATCGAAGGCGCAAAATAGTTCGCATCTTGACCACCTTGAGCTGGCAACGGGTCTAAAACGTAACTACCTGAATCGTCTTTTGCTGCAAGGCTATAAGGCGAAATGAATCTGTCCCCGATCTGTTGATCAAGAGTTAGGCAACTGGAGTGTCTCCACTAAGTAAGTGTACAGTGGAGGTACTATGGAGAGTAAACGACGTAGATTCGGTAAGGAGTTCAAGCGGGAGGCTATACGGCTGGTGGAAGCCGGCGGTCGGAGCGCGATGGAGGTAGCTGAGAGCCTGGGGATCGAGCCGTCCCTGTTATCCAAATGGATGAAATCTCATCGGGAGGAAGGCGAGGAAGCCTTTCGTGGGCACGGTAAGCGTACGGCGGTCGAAGAAGAGATCTGGCGCCTCAAGCAAAGGAATAGAGCGCTAGAGCAGGAGCTTGCGTTCCTAAAAAAAGTGAGCCGGTACTTTGCCAAGGACCCGAAGTAAAGTACCGGCACATTCGTGAGCTGAGGGGTCAGTTTAACCTATCGATGATGTGCCGTGCCCTTGGGGTTACTCCTCAGGGGTATCACCAGTGGTTTATGCGCAGCGCTAGGCGCGACAAGCGGCGCCAGGCTGAGCGGAAGCTGGTCGACGTCATCAAGCAGGTACACGATGAGAGCTTCTGCACGTATGGGCGTATACGCGTGCGTAGAGAGCTGCGAGATCAGGGGATTATTGTGGGAGAGAAGCGAATTGGCGACTTGATGCAGCAGCAGGGACTGCGAGCCAAGGCAGGCAAGAGGTTTCGAGCAACCACAAACTCAGCGCATTCAAAGCCTGTAGCTGAGAACACGCTGAATCGAGAGTTTGCAGCGACCGCTCCGAATCAGAAGTGGGTGGGAGATATCACCTACATCTGGACTATGGAGGGGTGGTTGTATCTTGCTGTGGTGATCGATCTGTTTAGTCGTAGGGTTGTTGGCTGGTCGCTCAGCTCACGGATGACCACGGACCTTGTGTGTAATGCGCTTACGATGGCGGTTGCCACACGAGGCAAGGTGGCGGATATCTCGTGCCATTTCGACCGCGGGAGTCAGTACGCGAGTGACATCTTTCAATCGCTCTTGAAGCGATACGGATTCACGTGCAGTATGAGCCGCAAGGGCAACTGCTGGGATAATGCAGTTGCTGAGAGTTTCTTTCATTCGTTGAAGATTGAAGCCATCTATGGCGAGCTTTTTCGAACGAGAGATGAGGCACGCAGTGCAGTTTTTAACTGGATTGAGTGTTTTTATAACCCGAAACGGAGACACTCCGCGTTGGGCTACGTGTCGCCTGCCGTGTTTGAGAGAGAGCCTCTCAAGCTTCCGGAGGCAGCATGAAGTACCAAGGAGAGTTATCCATAATTGGCGCGTACGGGGGGTATTCAAAGACTCCCGCTAAGCACGCGCCGGTTGTAGGCAACTCGGTGCTTAACTTACTCATCAATATTTTGGGATCAGGATCAAGTAAAGCTCAGTAGCCTGGCACCAGGCAAAGAATTGCGAGCGCGAGTATGCTACATGGAGCGCGAGGACCGCTCTATCGAGCGACACTAAAGAACCTCGCTCAGCGTGCCGAACCGCCCGTGGGATGCTTCAACAATGCTATGCTGGATATACAAGGCTCCGATGCCACGCCTCCTCGCCTGACAAATGTTCGAAGCTCATCATATCAAGTACGGGCGCCTGCGGCCCCCCGATACCAGGCTGTCCAGGCTGCGAAGAATCTTTGTCAATGTGGGGCATTATTAGCTCGTTCCCCTCACCGGGGTCTATACGTTGTTCAGGGCCTACTACCATACACACACCTCTTGTACACGAAATCAAACTCACCTAAAAACTCGGGCGCCGCCGAGGACAGATCTTGTAATATATAC
>JAULVA010000067.1:0-3429 GCA_032111275.1 Bdellovibrionota bacterium | reverse complement strand
AAAAATCGATAGAGTGAGGAAAAACAGTAATACGGGTGAGTTGCCTACCTTACCGGTTTCCAAGCTCATGCGCCGGCTAACCCCGTCCGTTCAAACCACTCAAGATGGAGACAGATGAGAACTCTGCGTAAGCGGGGGCAACAAGCAGTCTACCCACTACTGGGCGATACCCCGGCCACTCCGACCACTAACGCCGGCCACATCGTCGGTTGCGTCCCAAAGAAGCGCCGAGGGATCTGGGAATCTCATCCGAAACAGATCAAGTTGCGAGGAAGGGAAATAACAATCAAGGGTCTTGTTAATATCGTTATCGCAACACCACTCGTAGGATTCCTGAGCAATACACTGAAGATGAAGATGACTCCACACCCGCCGTTATGTGGCGGAGATCCGATATCCGCGATGACACCGCCTCGACTCACCTCGTCTCCCACCTTTACAAACATATTTCCTAGATGTCCGTACAGTACGTATTCGACCCCTCCTGCGTCATTTTTCGTTCGGACAACGATGTAGGGTCCCCACCCACCATTGGGGTTTTTGTCATCATCAACCCACACTACTGTTGCGTCACGCATGCAACGCACTACCGTTCCGGCTGGCAGAGTAACGTCGATTCCGCCGTGAATAACCGGCTCTTTAAGGTAGCCGCCCCTCCATAGGTCGGTGCGATCCTCAAGGTAGCCACCATGACTCCAGGTAATGCCCCGCCGCTCATGATAGATATCCACCATCTTCTGCGCGACAACTGGTTCGAGGAAGGGACTCCGTTCATGTCCGACCTTTCCAAGCGCCCACGAATTGCTAAGGTGCCGTTGGTCAAAGTCGGCGGCCTCTCCGTTAAAGTTCATCTCAAACCGGGAGAGCCCGAACGGGAGCGCAGGAAGCGACAACGCAGAAATGGGGACCGAACGGCTGGCAGCACCTATCATAGCTGGGGGTAACATGGCGATACTCTCCTTGAGGAACGCCACCAAAAATAAAGCGCAAGCGGGGCCACCTCTGCCATCACTTTGCACCGTATTCCCACCGCTAGGCAACCACGGGGCCGGCGACCGAGAATGCCCGGGGAAGCAGCAGGTGCCAGAAATTTTATGCCTAATGATTTCAGAAGTCTACCACATTAAACACCACCACCCCGCCCAAAAGAACCTATTTTAGGGTATAGTGCTCCGCATCTCACTCCACACAGAGTGCGATGCTAGAATAAATATTCCCCGTGACCCCGAGAATGTATGATTAAAGGACGCACTCTCCAACTACGAGCGCTCGAAAAGGCAGACCTCCTTTTCCTACACAAGCTCCATAATAACTATAAGACGATGAACTACTTCTTCGAGGAGCCGTTCGAAACCGTCCGCGAGCTTGAGGATCTGTACGAGAAGCACGTTCATAACTCAACCGAGCGACGGTTCGTGCTTGAGGAGGTAGCGACTGGTAACAGCGTTGGGGTTCTGAGTCTCGTCGAGATCGACGAGATCAACCGCAAGTGCGAGATCGATATCATCATCGACGAGCGCTTTCAGGGGAAAGGATATGGAAAGCAGGGATTCATCTTAGGGGTAAAGTACGGTTTCGATGTTCTTAATCTCTTCAAGATGTACCTGGTTCTTCTCGCTCACAACGAGCCTGGCCGGAAGGTCTATCAATTCGCGGGCTTCAAGAAAGAGGGCCGTCTTAAGAAAGAGTTCTTCTTAAACGGTGAGTATGTCGACGCTGAGCGCATGTGCCTCTTCGATTATCAGTGGAAGAAGATTAAGGTCCAGCTCAATGAGTATGTCGGATTTGACTCGCCGGACGAGCTACCTCGCAAATCCCACGCGAAATATCCGGCTAATCAAGACGTACGACTTGCGTCCTAGAAAGAAGCGCCCCTCCTTTCTTCAAAATCTCTACATTCAAAAGCGAGACGATACTCGAAGTATACTCCCTTGAGGATGTCAGCGGCCCACACCTAGGGATGCCACATGCCCAGAGGCTGCATATGAAACAGCTGTAGGGTGGTACCTCAGCTCACAGGACAGCCATTGTACGTGATGGAACCGTTGGTCGACGTAGGAGAAAGGGGCGTCCACGTTGCGGCGCTGTACCAATTATGTAGGCCGTTGACGTAACATACAGCCCAAAAATCGTATTCAGCGGAGGCTCTGTCACCTGCCGCATTCAGCTCAATCGTTCCAGTCACCCCTGAATAGCCATCCGCGTTCCGAACAAACAACGAGCGATTCTTAGCTCCATCAGATCCAAAGGTTGGATCCGCGATGAACGCGTTCGTCATAATCATCACAGCGTCATACGCGGCGAGGGCGAATCCATCGGGACTCGATTGACCGGTACTACTCATCATAATCTGCTCCGCCTCGCCTTGCTTGGCAGCGGGGATACCGAGACTCGGACTGGGGATACCCCCGGCGTCAGCAGCAAAGAACGCGGGCCCAGCGGAGGTGACCATGGCAGGGTTCTGACTAACACCATCCCCTCCGAAAAAAGGCACCCCTTGAAGCGAGGGAATGCCGTTGGCATCAGCGAGAAGATCAGCCACCTCGTCGAAGCCAGCCACATAGACCCCAACACCGTTAGCGCCCCCGCCCGCGGCCGTTACAGCATCTCCAACCGCCTGCGCGACATCGCGAAAATCAGTTCCGTGATCGGTCGCGTACACGATCGGTGGCTGGAGCGCTACGCCCGACCGCGCGAGGTAGGAGCGCAGCGCGCTAACCAGCTCGGTATTTCCCACATCCGCGCGATTCACGGTGACGATAGCTCTCTGTCCCTGGACCTTGATAAGATCAGAGCTCGCCTGCGACTCAACCAAACTTGTTGGGCACATTCGATACAACGCGTCGCCAGGGATGGCGAGAGACTGGGCGGTGCTCGACTCACTTACTACAAGCGCGCCAGCCGCGTTCGCGAGGGGCAAAACCGCCTGAGCTTCGCTACTTGAGGAGGGCCCAACAAACACCCTAACTCCCTTATCAAGGAGCTCCTGCATTCCCTGCGCGGCCTGCGATGGGTCACCACCCGTGTTATAAACCTCAACCCCGACCACAACCCCGAGCTTCTTCGCGTCCTCCTGCGCTTGCAGGATCACCTGCTCGACATACTGATCCGACTGACTAGCGTCACCGGAGAGATCAAGAAGCGCCCCAATCCGAAAGTCCGCGTCAACCGGATCGTCCCCTCCGCCCCCACCGAAGTTACAACCAGCGACGAAGAGCGAGGCGAGCATACAGAGAGCGGAAACGGGGAAGAGCTTTGGAATTTTCATGGGGTGAAAGCTACCCCCTCTCAGGCCACTTGGGGAGTGTAAATCGATAGTTCGAAGAGGATAGCTGTGGACGTACCGGTACTCAACGCGCGTCGACGATGCGTGTATGTCCACCCATCAAAAGGCTTTTTCACGTAGACAGATCGAGAGGTTATCGATAC
>JAULVA010000066.1:815-4945 GCA_032111275.1 Bdellovibrionota bacterium | reverse complement strand
ACACCGTGATCAAGGGGGTCAGACTCGCGCTACCGACCGCGAGGCACTGCGGTATCCTGGAGGGTGGCTACGATCCTGTCGTCAGCGCACCGTGTCTGCGAACAACGCTGCTTGGATTCTCGGAGGAGCTAGAGGAATCCTCTGTCGCGTCGTTCGAACGGTACGCGCGCCGTTTTGTGAAGGGGAGCTGAACAACGCTTGCGTGACTGGGAATAGTTGCATAGATGCCAAGGTTCTCCAGGGGCAATCACTAACCTGGCCAGTGTTCGAACATCTTGGTTATGTAACGCGGAGGCGCGGAAAACGCGGATTTCGCAGATACATAGTAATGCCATGACCAACCAGACCCCTCCGGCTGCAATCATGCGAGTCGTTAACGGATACGAAGGTCCAGCGCCCTCCGCGTCTTCCGCGCCTCCGCGTTAAATAAACAAAAAGCGAGCCTTTAGATCGAGGTGCGCTTGAATCACGCAACGACCCATAAAAAAACCCCAACGAAACTCACCGTTTCGTTGGGGCCCTTTCGACACTGGTTTGTTTTGTTACGCTGCCTTAGCTGTGAAGCATCGCTCAGCGCGGCTTACCTTCGAACGAGGACGGCGGCGGTGAACCGGGCGACGGCTCACGAGCTTGAGCTTCACGTCGTCCTCATCCTCATCAAAGGAGGGCTTCTTCCCGAGGTCAACATCGCTCATCGAGCTACTCAACTCATTGTAGAGGGTCTCAAGAGCTTTCTTCTTAACTCGCGAGATGTGGCAGCGGCTGTATCCAAGGGTAGCCGCGACATCCATGATCTGCTGCTCTTGAAGGAATATGCGCTTTATGATCTCTCGCTCGAGGGGATCAAGCTTGTCGCACGCCAACGAGCTCTGGCTGTGAAGCTCCTTACGCCACAACATCTCATCTGGAAGGGGCGCGTCCTGGCTTGCAACCGCGTCGGCAACCTCAGCGGAGTTCAAGGCGCGGAACTGGTGACCGAAGAGATGATCCGGCTCACCGATCTGCGTCTCAATTTCGTCAGTGTTGAATACGGGGATGCTGTGAGCGGAGGCAGCGCTCGTTACCGCGCGAACCAAATTACCCTTGAGGTGGTAGAACAGGAAGGTCATGAAGCTTGCGCCCTTGGCTGGATCAAATCGCTTCACGGCTTCACAGAGGGAGAGATCTACGATCGAATCGACCTCATCGAGATCCATGCGCGCATGCCAACGGCGAAGGATGCTCCGACCAAGCTTACGAGCCTTGAGACGATACTTAACGATGAGAGCTTCTTGCTGATACGGTGTCGGCGGTGCCGCCGCAGCCTTTCGAGCGGACGAGAGCTTAATCACCTTGGCGCCCTTCTGAGCTGCCATCTTCGCGGCACGCGCGGCGATTGCGGCGCTCTTTCCCTTCCCCTTTACTGATTGTTCTGTTGCTACAGTCATGGTGGTTTGCCCTTGTAAAGTGTTCGAAAAACTCTCAAAAACCGCACCAGGCTTCCCGGCAGGTACCCCCTCATCACCTGAAGCGGGGCCTTTGCTTCAGAAAAAGATAGGAAATTCACAAACGATTGTATTTACTTGCTTTTTGGTCATAAAAAAGACTACTTACCCTCTCCTCACAACCTGCCGATACCACCCTACGGGGAGTTGGGGCTCGTTTTGGCCCCTCATGGATGCACGTGGAAAAAGCAGAATCTGAATCTCAGCGCCTCTCAGAGGAGGAGGCAAACAACCTCGTGGTAGAGCACCATGGCTGGGCAGAGAGCATCGCTCGCTCCGTTGCCCGAGCGTGGAACCTCGATTGGAGGCTCGATGGTCTCGATGGCGCGGCCATGGAGGCGCTTATCTTCTGCTCCCGAAGATTTGATCCCACCCGTGGGATACCATTCAAAGGATATGCCCGTCGACGAATTCACGAGGCGTCCACCGATGCGGCAAGAAAATCGAAGGGATGGGCTCGCGCGTCGTCTAACCGTCCAGCCGCTGAGGTAAAAGCTCGAGAGCTCTCCGTAGAGCTCTATGGCGTATTCCCCGAACTCCGTGATGGACAGCTCCCGATATATGAATCCTCAGGAAACGATGATGCTGACGCCCGAACCGCGATCAGAGAGCTCCTTATGGGAGCCAGCCTCGTCGCGACGAAAGAGGCTATCGCGACCGGCCCCCTCCCCGACGAGCTGATGGATTACCGGCGGGTAGTCACGGTCATGGCGAGCCTTGAGCCGGTGCATCAATGGCTTCTCTATAAAGTATACTGGGACGGAACGTCGCTCCGTAATGTCGCCACCGAATGGGAGACCGATGGATTAAACGTCATGCGAGAACACAAGGTGCTTATGGCATACCTGCAAAAGAGCCTTGCGCAGGGAAAACCAGCCCCCACTCCCAAGGTGAGACCAGGCTTGAAGCCACTCGTCACGAAATTCAAAACGGCAAAGGGTAAGGGACCTTTTACGGATGTTCTGGCCAGCACCGCATGATACAACGGGCCTACGAAATTGACGGAGAATCGAGATGACCAAGGGAAAAGACAACGATAAAGATAAAAAAGTTGGCAAGGTAGGCGCGTCGGATTCCACCAAGGGGGTACGATCCACCGAAGCAGTTTCCGATATCGACAAGGTCAAAGCCACCTCAGCCGTTGGCCGCGTCTCAGCAGTAAGTGGCGTTGGCGGCGCTGGAGCGATCGGCCGGATCACCCTCGACCAACGTGACCGACTGATGAGCATCGTCTCCGAGGAGGCCGCGAAGCTCGCCGCGCAGGGAGTTATTCCTAACAACCAGCGAGAGATCGTTGAGCAAGCCGTCAAGATGGTGATCGACGCCTCACTTGAAGAGAGCTCCGAGGATAAGAAACGGTAGCGCGGCTCGATATCCATACACGCTCACTGCACTGCCCACTGTAGGGCCATGAGCTCAATCTTTCCCGCCAAAATGACGCTTTTGCCCCCAACGTGGATGGGGTACCTTTCTAACCATGACAATCGCCGTTTCCCACGAATTTCAGCCCCTTAAAGATCCTCATCAAAAGGCTCTTCACATCAATCTTGACGCGTCACGCTACGGCGCGTTCGCGGAGATCGGAGCGGGGCAAGAGATCGTGAGCCTCTTCTTCCACGTTGGAGGGGCCTCAGGCACCGTGGCGAAGTCGATGTCGGCGTATGACATGACGGTGAGTGACAGTATCTACGGACGCACCGGACGATACGTCTCCAAGGAGCGGCTTATCGCCATGCTCGACCATGAGTACAAACTCCTGATCGAGCGACTCGACGCTTCGAGAGGAGCGAGCACCGGTTTCTTCGCTGTCGCGGATACCGTCTCGGCGCGTAACTTCGCCGGCACCAATGAGTGTCACGGCTGGATGGGCATACGGTTTCAGTCAACACCGAAGTCGGAGCCTAACCAGATCCTCCTGCACGTCCACATGATGGATCCGGACAACGTCCGTCAGCAGGAGGCGTTAGGCCTGATCGGAGTGAACCTTACCTACGGGGCGTTCTACCTCTCTCACGACATGAACCTCTTCCTTGAGCACCTGCTCGATGGAATATCGAATAAGCGTCTTGAGGTTGATTACGTAGAGCTCAGCGGCCCAGCTTTCGCGGCGGTCGACCACAAACTCTTGACCGTATCACTACTCCGGAAAGGGCTCGCGAGCGCGATCCTCTTTGACGTGGACCAGAGGCCGATCCCTTCAACTGAATTCTTCCACAAAAGACCTATCCTCTTGGAGCGGGGATCCTTCCGAGCCCTTCACCACATGTTCCCTGACCTCGTAGGATCCTGCAAAAATCAACTCAAGGCCGCGGCCGGGGAGCGAGTTCAAGACGCGGTGTACGTCCTTGAGCTCACCCTCAACAACATCCTTGGTTGCACCACTGGCAGTAGCACCATCATCTTCAGCACCTCTGCCACTGCTACTGAGCTTGTCAATGCAGCGACTGGCCCGCAGGCGATTGGTCTCTCCAATCTCTCTCCGGGTACCGACGCAACGCGCACCGGTCGATGGGTAAGCGTAGGTGCGAACGATGTTCGTATCTTCGTTCTTTCGAGCACTGGTACCGGCGGTGTCGGCACGCTTGTCGTTCGTTATGTCCAAGGCATCAACGCCCCGTAATCCGCAGGAGGATCATATGAAGGGTC
>JAULVA010000066.1:0-805 GCA_032111275.1 Bdellovibrionota bacterium | reverse complement strand
GTTGAGCAACTGTGCAAGTTCGGACACAACATCCTGGTCAGCAACTACTCGGAGTTCTTCCGTCTTACCGAATATCTTCGTCGCTTCTCCAAATCACCGATCGGCTTTATTGTGAGCGCTAACCTCCTTCCCCTCCTCCTTGAGGATGAACGATACAAACTCCTTGAAGGCGGAGTGCTTGAAGCGTCAGCGCGTCTCTTCCAGCAAAATGTCCGGCTCCTCACCTATCCCGTAGAGTCCAGTCTCTTCACCTTCTACCTCGAACTGATCAAGTTTAAGGTCGATCAGATCTCCTATCCTCATCAGGGAATGGTGACCGCGGCTAACTTGAGCCTCAACAACGTTAACCAACACCTTCTCAAATACCTCGTTGAGTCGGGGATCGTAATCGATGTTCCGGTGAGAGAGGTTGTCGCGCCGTTGCCTGCGTAGGGTGCGGGGCGGTACGTATCCACCCGGAGGGCCCGTCTCCCGACGGGCCGGAATCGCGGCCGCCTATCCGATCGGCGTTTTCCTTCGCGATTCAATTCGATAGAACAGCACATACCCGGCCTGTCAGGAGACAGGCCCTCCGGATGGGATGGCCGCGATTGATTATGTTGCGTCGAATGCGATGAACCCGGAGGGCCCGTCTCCTGACGGGCCGGAATCACGGCCGCCTTTCCGATCGGCGTTTTCCTTCGCGATTCAATTCGATAGATCAACGCATACCCGGCCTGTCAGGAGACAGGCCCTCCGGGTCCATAGAATCATGAGAATTGGCATATTCTGAATCAACATCGTTCCGGAGGGCCCGTCTCCCGAC
>JAULVA010000065.1:0-1760 GCA_032111275.1 Bdellovibrionota bacterium | reverse complement strand
GCCATCTCAGGGTTCTCACGAAGGAACTGTTTCGACCCCTCGCGGCCCTGACCGATGCGCTCGCCCCTGAAGCTGAACCACGCTCCTGCCTTATCGATGATCCCCTTATCACTACCGATGTCGATGATCTCGCCAAGGAGGCTGACACCCTCGTTGAAGATGATGTCGAACTCTGCTTCACGGAATGGAGCGGCTACCTTGTTCTTCACGACCTTGACCTTCACGCGGTTCCCCGTCACGTCGTTCTGGTCCTTGATCGAGCCGATACGCCTAACATCGAGTCGCACAGAGGCGTAGAACTTAAGCGCGTTACCGCCAGTCGTTGTCTCTGGGCTTCCGAACATCACGCCAATCTTCATACGGATCTGGTTGATGAAGATAATCGTGGTGTTTGACTTCGCCGTGATAGCGGTGAGCTTTCGAAGCGCCTTGCTCATGAGGCGAGCTTGAAGTCCCGGTTGCTGATCACCCATCTCTCCGTCGATCTCAGCTCTTGGCACGAGGGCCGCGACTGAGTCTATCACAACGAGATCAACTGAGTTGGAACTGACAAGAGCCTCTGCGATCTCAAGTGCCTGCTCTCCACAATCTGGTTGGCTTACGAGAAGTTTTGAAGTGTCAACGCCAAGCCGTTTCGCGTAGTTAACGTCAAGCGCGTGCTCGGCGTCGATGTATACAACAGTACCACCAGCGCGTTGAACCTCAGCGGTTGTGCTAAGGGCGAGCGTCGTCTTTCCAGAGGACTCGGGCCCGTATATCTCACAGATGCGCCCTTTCGGGATTCCGCCGATGCCGAGAGCAAGATCGAGCGAAAGGCTACCTGTCGAGTATGAGTCCATAACCTGCCCCTCAGAGGCCTCAAGGCTCATGATAGCGCCTTTTCCATACTTCTTCTCAAGTTGAGAAATCGCGCTCGAGAGAGCTTTGCCCTTTTCGTTTCCGTCATTTCCTTCGCGATCGTACAGGTCCATTTTATCTCCTTGTTTCCTTAGTTAGTAAGTTATTTTTGTCGAACTTGTTATCTGAAAATCGTGTTTCTTCACTTTCGCAACGATGCCTCAAAACAGTGGTTTTCTAAAGAGCGAAATCACTGTGAAGAGTAATTGCTTGAGTTTTAATGAAGCTCCCGAATCACGCCAATTAGCCTCCCCTGGATGGCGACCCTGTCCACAGTGATCGGTTGCATCGTTGGGTTCGCTGGTATCAGCATCACGGAACCGTTCTTTAATCGGCGGTAGCGCTTAAGAGTTGCGCTGCCGTCCTCCAAGAGAGCGACAACTATCTGGCCGTCTTCGGCGCTCTCCTGCTTTTTAATAACCACGATATCTCGGTCGCAGATGTGCTCGTCGATCATGGAATTTCCGCTGACCTCTAAGCAGTAGACCTCGCCTCGACCGTCAATCATGGCGGGAGGGATTTCGATTGTCGCGGATTGTTCTATCGCTTCGATTGGCCGACCCGCTGCGATTACTCCGACGAGCGGTACCGCTGTGGGGCCTAATTCCGGGGTTACACGGTCAATGAGCTCAAGCATGCCGTCTGTTCCTCGCCGTATGAACCCTTTTTGTTCGAGACGCTAGAGGTGGAAGTGTGCGGTTGACGCTGATTTGACCCCAATAAACTCGGCGATGTCCTTTAAGGATGGGGCGTATCCCTTGTCGGCGAGGAAATTTCTAAGAAACTCAAGTGTTTGGCGCTGAACCGGAGCTAGTGTGCTCGTTTGGAAGGCTTGGGTTGAGTCGGTGGCCGGTTTTCGAGGT
>JAULVA010000064.1:3076-7856 GCA_032111275.1 Bdellovibrionota bacterium | reverse complement strand
CGCTTCGGGCTAGTTCGGTGCATGTGCAGTATCCGGTCGATCCAGGAATCACGGGACATAATTCGAATCTCGTACTTCTCTATCCGATTGAGAAGCCAGCGTCGATGAAAGAGCTACTCTTTCACAACATGATCTGGGACTCCCTCTTCTATTTTGACCGTAATGGTTATACGCAGAGATTCAATAAGCTCTCATTACAGGGACGGTCCGTTGTATCCGCCACCTATCCCGTAGCTTTGGGGGATCAGTTTTTTCTCGTTGTGCAGGTTGATCAGATGGCGCCTGGAGATAGGGCGCCGGTCCGTGAGGTCATCACCAACACCTATCGAACGGTGACGAGCAGAAACCTCCCATTTACGACCTTCCAAGCTTCGCTCGCGGGGCTTCGTCACTACTTCAGCCTCCCCTCAGGAGGCTCCGAGGAGGTGTTTTGGAACCTCACCGAAGATATCGATTCACTTCCCGATTTCAATCTTCTCACCAGGAGCGCTGTCGCCAGGGATCTCTTCAGCCGCTCCCGGGAGGTGTATCCGGAGTTGTGCCGTTTCGTTGAAGGGATATTTGGTAAGGAGCCGCTCACCTTTTCTCAGGATCCGATCGCGACCAAGCCACCTCGGCGGCGAGCGCCTTCACGTGACGCTGCGGGCGCGGAGGAGATCGCGACCTCGCCAACGGCGCTTCCTGTTGTCGTTCCGGAATATGACCTCCTGACGAAAAAGATAGCGAAAAGCGCCGCGAATGATTTTAAGGTGAGGCTTCCCTTTGGAGCTGAGGGAAACGACCAGATCGTGAGCGTTCCTGTCGGCGATCAAAATCGAGTGCACCTGAACATCGGATTTGATCTCTCGGTGCTTCCCCCTGATGTATGGATGCACGCGATCTTTATCCTCAATACTATCGGGGAGAACCGCGCCACCTTCAAAAACTCATCTCACATCCCCCTTAAGCTCTATTCCCTTGCCTCCGCGTCCACCAATCAGGTCTTCCCGCTGGCGAAGGAGGGATGCCACTTCTTCATGGGTGTCTCGGTATTTCCGGATGACGTTGATCGCTTTCTTGAGTATCTCGGGAAGATCTTCTCAAACCCGGACTACACGAACGCGGCCTATCTTCACGGACTTCAGTATCAGCGTGATAGCCTCTTTCCTGATATCTACGATCCGAGCGCGTCAGATGGTCTCTCAGACGCCTTCATGACCCGCGCCATGGCCTACTGTGATTCAGGATATCGGCATCGAGAAGCTCTGGTAGGATTCTCCGCGCTCCCTCGATTCAATAAGATCCTCAAGGCGTATAATAAGGGTCACTTTGTAGAGTCAGAGAGGCGCACCTACCGGGCCATCAACTACATATTCTCAAGAAGCGCCCTCCAGCGTCATTACTCAGCCCCCGAGGATCGCGAGGATCAGGTCGCCCGTTCTTTGCGGAAGTTCTTTGACGCGCAGAGACGGTATGAAACACAGCTCATTTACCCACCGACCCTTCGGTTGGCGCGAAACGACTGCCTCGTCGCGCCATCGGTGACAAATATAGCCGCTCGGGTGCTCACTGTTCCCGAATTCGGCCCCGAGTACGAGCCAGCGCTGACGATGCTTAAAGGCTTCTACATCGGTAAAGAGCTGACGGCTCAACGTGGTTTCTATCGCAATTATGTAAAGTACGATCTCACGAACGGCACCGTAGCGTTGATGACGCAACGAGGATCAAGCCCAGTCGCGCCGTTTAAGGTGTGGGATGGAATCCCCGCCGCGTTGCAGAGTGCCTCTCTCACCCGACGACAGATTCGTGGGCTGCAGATGGGAGCTCTCAAGAGTCATCTCGCGCGACTTGAGGATTCCGATCCTCACGCCACGATGTTGCGACGGGTTCGGCTCCACAACGTGGGATGGGGACCCTCCCAGTTCCAGGAGTACGCTGAGGGAATCCTCACCTCTACCCCGGCTCACTTTACATGGCTCGGGGAGCTTATCGCAGATCGACAGCGGCGCGGGCGTAACGTAGTTCTTACCAGTAAAGCCGGAGCAGAGGATCTGCGTTCTCAGATGCGGCGAATCGATTGGGGGCAGCCTACCATCGTGCATCTGTGACCCCGCGTCTGTACGAGTCGGTTTTAGATCCGATATGCGAGCGATCGGCGCACATGTGCTGGGGACACCTAGAGAAGAGAGGCAACCTACTAGCAGGCTCACGTTGTAACTCCTCACGTGAACGTGCTCGTTCTCGTAAACGTGAACGTCCACGAGAACGTTCGGCTTTTAGTTTCGGGTACGTTTACGTTCATGTGCACGAGCACGTTCACGGGAGTTTGCGTCTTTTCCCTACATACCTACAGGCAGCCAGATAGATAACGCTACGCTTTTCGCCCGCTTCTGCTATCCTGCGGAGCCGGCAGTAAGTGGGATTGAGATGTTACAGGAAGGACTTCATTCGCAAGCTCCAGATGAAGATACAAGTACGGGAGAGCTCTCGCTCTCAAGGGTGCGGCCGCTCGTGCCCTTTGTCGCCCTTGATGGAACAGAGACCGTACGACACGAAAACGCTCTCGCTGTGGAGCGCACCGAGAGTGGCTATCGCGTTGGGTTGTCTGTAGTTAATCCAGAGGGACTTCCGCTCTTCTCGGATCTCTTCCTCCGCAAGTTTGGATCTCGAGCGGAGTGGGAGGAGCTACGGCAGGCAAGCTATGTCAACCCGATCGACACGCGGGCGCAGTTAGGATACACGGATCAACGACCGGCACCATCGCTCGTGGCTCTAATCGATCTGAGTGCACCGGACCTTACCGTCTCATCGTGCCGACTCGTGTTGGATCCGGGAGTTCAGGTCGCGCAACGATCTTTCGGGGAGCTTCCTCCCCTCATGCCCCCGCACGTGCCCGCCTCCGCGGTAGATCTCTCTCTTGTCGCCGCGGCTCAGTTGGGACTTGCCCTCTATGCGCAACGTCGTCAGCGGGGTGATGTCGTGTTCGCGGATGTAAAACAGGGACTCCTTCTCCAGCCCGATGGCTCGTGGGAGCTCCATAGGCCCGAAGATATCTTGGGCCGAATCGTCACGCAGGAGATTACCTGCAAGGTGCTTGAAGGGGTCGCGCTTCTCGCCGCTTCACACAATATTCCCCTGATCTATCAGGGATGCATCGAGGCGGAGCCCGAGTTGAGTCGGCTCCTCGGCGAAAAGTTGAGGGGCGGTCTTATTAAGAGTCGCCATGATATCGATCAACACCTCGTGGACGCGAACGCCAATCGGGTCCGACTCCTTCATCGACGGGAATATTCGCCGACCCCAATCCCTCATGCGGGACTCCACCTGTCAGCGTACCTGCGGATGTCGGCTCCACTTCGTGAATTCGTCGATTGTGTGAACCTGCAACAACTGATCCGCTTCACCCAAGGAGAGCCACCACTTTATGAGAGCGGCGAGATCCAGGACCTCATCGCCGAAACAGCGCAGCGTCAACGTGATCGGGTCCGCCGCAAGGGTGATAGAAAGTACTCTCCCTTGGTGGAGGATGGTCTCAGGACACTGCGACACGATGGAGAGATGTCACCTACGCGGCTGCGTTCGTTTGTCGCGGATTGTCGGGACGCGGGGAAGCTACCGAGGGAATTGATTGAGTACCTGATGTACGGCATGGAAGCCGACCCCGCGGCGATGTCGCCTGTTCTTTCGAGCCTTATTTTTTCGCGCTTTATCGGGAGTTCACGAGAGCTTAGTGGAGCGGCGCAATGGATAGTTCATAACCGTCCGGATCTTATCGAGGGGTTGATCGCGTGCGCGGTCGCGAGTGGCAGTTTGTCGATGCAGGTAGCCAAGAGCACCAAAATTACTCAGGGTGGTCTAGCGGAGAGTCTGTGGTGTGTTGACGGCCGAATATATGCCTCGCAGCTCTTCGTCGCCAGGCCGCGATGGTTTGAGGCGGAGATTGAATTGACCCGTGTTCAGCGCATCCAGTTCGCGAAGCTCTGCGGCGCGAAGTATGGGTGGGAGACTCCTAATACGGGACGGTCGGAGCTTTTGCCCCAACTTCGCAGACTAGAGTTCGAGTTGAATCGCCGTGGAGAACGGTGTGAGCTCGGATTGCACGCGCACCGTATTCCGGGGGGGCTAACCGAGTATGTGCTTACGGTTTCGTCGGGTCTGCGTGTGCCCAAAGCCACCCGATACCAGGCGGTACATCGGGGTGACGATTGGTTGGCCGCCGTCGAGGTGGCGGCAGGTCAGATTGTGGCGCGGCTTGCTCAGGAGCCCTCAATCAAGGAGAGGGAATAGCGGGGCACGGTTGTGTATGGTCCGTCAATCGGCCGAGCCAGCCGATGCCATCGCTGAATACTCTCGGGTTATCGTCCGAGAATCTGTGAGAGGCTCTCCATACTCAATCGTAATGTCACACCCACGAGCCGTGTGTGCGATACTGGCGGAGGCCTTTGTCTCGGAGTGATGGCATACACGCTGATATGAGAGCCCTGCCCAGAGGTTTGCGCTTTTTGTGGAGGCTCTGGTAAAGCCGAGTCCCTCCAAGAGCACGCGCGCATCGTCCTGTGTCTCCGCACTGATGAAGATGCAGCCGTCGCTCCGGGTGTTCTTGGTCTCTCGAATGATAAAGCCACTCACTTTTTCGAGCACTGCGATCACGCCGAGGTAGTTGGGAACTTCAGCGACCAAAGTTGTCTGATCATCTGAAATACTGAGTTTTACTGTTTCAAATCCCTCTGATGCCAATCTTGAAAGTTCAGATAAAGCCCGCTTTGTCAGGCTGACTCCTGTTTTAAGGAAGGCGTCCGGC
>JAULVA010000064.1:0-3066 GCA_032111275.1 Bdellovibrionota bacterium | reverse complement strand
AGTTGGGAACTTCAGCGAGCGACATTTCGAGGGCGTCAAACAGTTGAGAATCACGGTTGCGAACTCGTTGATCGATCGGTTTCGGATTCAAAGTTTCGGGGGAGCGTGCGTGCGGTGTTTCGGTGCCATTGAACTCATGCGTGCTTGAGGGCGGTGGAGGGAGTTTTAGTTCGGTGAGTGATGGTGGTGTCGGTTCGACTGGCTTATCCCCGCGAGTCGCTCTAACCGTTGTTGCGTCTCCGCTCAGAGTTATCCCTTGTAGGCCCTTGAGCGTTAACTCTACATCGACGCGAACGAGGTGGTTCGGTAGGATGATTCGGATTGAGGACTCTCTCACCGATATTCCAGAGAGACCGCCAAGAAGGGTTGAGAGGATCGAGATCTCTTTCGCGAAGGGATCCATGCCGAGGGCGGATGCTACTACTCTCGGGGCATTTGTTGTTGGGGTTGAGCCATATGGAGGTTTGTAAAACTTTGTTTATTTCTCCAGGGTATAGTCGAATGCGGAGCAAGTAAAGTTAGGACTGTGTGAGGTATAGTGGTCGCCGACCTTCCCCTAAGGGGTTGAATATATGGGAATATTGTTAAGTAAGCGGCGGAACGCGCTTGGTCTTTAAGATAATCGTTTCAGCCGTAGCTCGCCCCTTCGAGCTCTATCCCAGCCCTCAAAGAGGGCATCAAGGAAGTGTCGCTCGTAGTGGGTGAAGCGCTCCCGTGTTCCGGTGGACCGGTACTCCGAACCCGATATCCACTGGATATCTCGCACCGATTCATCGCCTTGTAAGGTCAGCGAGATGTGATGGACGAGTATGACGAAATTTTTACCAAGTGTCCGCTGAGGGTGGGACATCTCAATATTTCGGACCTCCTGTCGGAGAGAGCCATCAGCATCTTTTCCCCACCCGCGATACTGCATGGAGGTGGGATACTCCATTCTTCCCATCCCGAGGTCGTAGATACCGACGACATCCTTTGGGTCCACGTGAGCCTCTTGATGCGCTTTGAGAAGGGCAGAGTGATACTCGGTAAACCACGACGCTAATGGCGAGCCAGGTGCCGGACACATCCTACGTCCACCGATCGGCCACAAGAAGTCGTTAATCGGCGCCGTATGAACCTCACTGAAAGGATTCATCTCAGAGGTTCGAAGTGATTCCGGATCGTTGTGTGGGTCGGTTCGACGACAGAAGGCGACGAGAAGCTCTCCGTTGGATTGCACCGTCGCGATGCGCAGATCGGTACACTCGTATGAGGTGAATGCTCTCACCTCCTTCATTCCCTCTGACGAGATCCACAGTGACTCCTGTATCTCGCGTGAGGTGGGAAGTCGCAGGGCACGAGCGCGAAGTGGCGCGAGTCGCTCTGGCCAGTCGTTATGCGCGACGACCGGGACCATCAACGAACCGAGGGCGATCGTTATCTCAGGTGCCTTGCCGTGAAGGTGTTGCACGGAGATCTCTTGTGGACCCACGAGCTGCCGCCAACAGGAGAGGCACTGCTCAGAGGCGGGTTGTCCTAGCTTGGTATTTTGGGTCGTCATTGGTGCTATCGGTTGCCCTGTTTAAGCGGATACCACGTCACATGAGGTATGAGAAAAATGGTCAAAAAAGTGATGTTAACTGGCATAACGGCTCGATCTCATTAGTAATCGTCGGTGGGTGGCGTAGTTTTTTGGTTACGTATCGCGGAGGCGCGAAAAACGCGGAGTTCGCAGATGAGTAATCATGAGGTCCTGCGCTCTCCATGTCTTCGGCGCCTCCGCGTTACATAGCCAAGACATCAAGGTCAGAGGAGTTGTCCGTTGATAGTCACCTCCGCTTCAGGTAGCCCAGATCTATGAATACCGTCGTTGAATCATCACCACAGAGGCTATCCGGTCGTGAGCGTTCCCGGACACAACGCGCCGCGGCCGTTCAGTCCCCTGATTACGCTGTTGTTGAACTGCATGAAAGCTCCGTGATCACCGCGGGTCGGCACGTGAGCCTGTCACGGTTCGCGCTCGAGGTGCTTACCGAATTTTTTGAAGCGTGGGCGGATAATCACTGCAAACCGCTATCCGTCGATCACACGTTTTGGCTTGAGCGAGCATCTCGTAACGCCATCGGTGACGCGATGATCGCGCTCAAGCGTGTTGGATTGCTTATCCACCAAGCAGCGCGAGACAAGGAACCAGCGGGACTTCTTCCTTCACGCGAAGCTATCTCTGTTCTGTGGAGCGAACTGCGAACGGTTCTGGCGTTCACCGGCAACGCGGCGATCGCTCAACCCTCGGCGAACCTCGAGGCACTTCACGTCGATGCGCGACTCTCACTTCTGCAAACTATCGACTTCCTTGCGCCACATGGCGATGTAACGGCCGAGGCTCTCTCCCGTGTGCTCAGGTGGTCGCCTCAGGGAGTGATTCGCTGGATTAAGCGACTTGCTGGGGACGAGCTGATTGATATAAATGCGCGTCAAACCGGGGTGCTTCTCACTAAGGATGGAGAGCAAGCTCTGGCGGACCTCTCGCGAATCCGTGGCCCGATCATGCCCCAGACACGGTTCTCGCGAAAAAATCTACCCGGAGATCTTCGAACGGAGATTCCGGCGATCCTTAAAAAGCTCTCGATACTGACAGACTACTCCCTGGGATTTTCGCTTTGCGAGATAGGAGAGGCGCTTGGATTGCCCTATCGAGCGGCGATTCGTAGCAAGGCACTCAGTGATCTCATCGCTGAAGGAACGATCCTACAAGAGAAATGCCACTACGATATTCGGCACCACGAGCTTAAACGGCTCTCGTCGCCGACGGTGTTGTGCCGGCTTGCGCCGAACGCTTCTCGGGTGGGGGAGCCCAGTACCGATCTGACAAAGCTCGCGCAAGAGATTCGAAGCGGCATGACGAGCAGACAACGAACAGACAGGAACACACGACAAATACCTCGATAAATAGTACCTCTAGGGAAGCGAGGCAAATTGTGCCACGAGGCGCACAAACCGATGGTGGTAGGTCCACCGTAGCCGCCTGCTGAGGGGGAGGCTACAAACTACCAGCCGCTGCGAAGCGCGAAAGCGTTTTTGTGGTGA
>JAULVA010000063.1:0-18631 GCA_032111275.1 Bdellovibrionota bacterium | reverse complement strand
CTAGATGAGACCAGCTAAGTCGAACGCACTAGGCACCCGCCAATCCTAAGAGATGGTAGCATGTCTTACTTGAGGGTCGCTCGAACGGGTCAGGATGGAGCATGCTAAAGAGGACGGCCTGCACGTCCTTTGGCACCGTTTCCCCTGAGGCGGAGAGAAGCGGACGATTGAGGTCAACCCGCTCTCGCACAGCCATAATCTGCCTCTCGGGATTACCAAACATGAGCGGAAACGCTTCGGGCATATCCTCGATGACCTGAAGGACCGTGGCCGCCGCGCAAAAAACATCAGCTGCCTTTCCGTGCTGGGGGAGCCCATGTATATGCTCCGGGCTCCGACATACAGGCGTACCCAACGTCTTGTTGTTGACGTAGTGATCTGGGATATTATCAACCTTGAAGCTCAATCCGAAGTCGATCAGCTTCACTTTAAAATCTCGCTCAAGGTCTAGAGAGCCATCCTCACGATCATGCGCTTGAATGCAGATGTTGTCATCCTTCACATCGTAATGACAGAAATCCGCCGAGTGCAATCGCGCTAGGCTATCAAAAAGACCACTCGCGAAACGACGAAGCTGCGACATTGAGAAGCTTTGTTGAAGCTCTGCACGGAAAGAGCGAAGGGTCACACCGGCATCAGCTATGCGTAGCGTTCGAGTGCCGTTGTCGTGCGCGAGGATCTCTGGGGCGATCCCCGATCCACGCAAACCTCTGAGCGCGTTGAGCTCGGCCATATATGATGGCCTATCACCAAACCTCTTAATGAAGGCGCCCTCTTCGTGTGATGTACGGGTATCGGTGATTTTGCTCATACAGGAGAGATCCGTTCAGGAGCACCTCCTGCTTCCATATTTGACTGGCGGATTGGGATTATTTTCTGCGAGTTCCTCGTAGAATACGAGGATTTTGGAGGGGACGTTGCGCCTAACGGTCAGACTCTGCGCCAACGCGTTCGCCGAGCAGACGCAGCACCAGGGGCAACAGTCCCCGTCATGGATGAGGCGGAGAGAGGTCGGGTGTTGGCTTAACCAAGACGCTCTCACCAGTTCCTCACTTTGCCGAGGTCATCCCACTCTCCGAGTGGGCGGACCGGAAGGATGGATACCGCGCATAACCCCCTTTCCCCTCGTTCCGGAGCCTCTTTTTCAGGGCCCATCCGCCGTCTTAGCTGAAACTCCCCAAGACCACTTACTGGCTCCCCCTGAAAGCCTATGGTAGCCTCCGGGGGTACATATTTCCTTTTTACTCCTGGTGTTTATGACCACTTCTCTCTTTTCGGAAATTCAAATGGCGGCTCCCGACGCGATCTTGGGTGTTACTGAGGCGTTCCGCAATGACCCCTCTCCTACCAAGGTCAACCTTGGGGTAGGTGTGTACCAAGACTCCAACGGGAAGATCCCGGTACTGAATTGCGTTCTGCAAGCCGGGAAGATCTGGTCCTCTCAGGAGGACACGAAGACCTATCTCCCGATCGATGGAGTTCCAGCGTTTGTGCAAGCGAACCAAGAACTTCTTTTCGGCAAAGACTCTCCACTTCTGAGAGAGAAACGTGTAGCAACCGTTCAGTCCGTTGGCGGTAGTGGTGGTTTAAAACTCGGCATCGAGTTCATCAAACGCTTTATGGGGCGGGACACCATCTATATCAGCGACCCGAGCTGGGAGAATCATCGAGTGATCTTCGAAGCGGCCGGCATGAAGGTCGAAACCTATCCGTATTACGATCCAAAGACATGCGGATTGCGGGCCGAGGACATGCTCTCAACGTTACGAATGTTACAACCTCGCACCCCCGTTCTGCTCCACGCGTGCTGCCACAATCCTACCGGAGTTGATCTCGATGAGAACACATGGAAGCAGGTGGTCGACATCTGCGCCGAGCGAGAGCTCATTCCCTTCATCGACTTCGCATACCAAGGATTCGCCGAGGGGATCGTGCCCGACTCACGCCCAATTCAGCTCTTCGTCGAAAAAGGCCTTACCTTCTTCGTCGCGAATTCATTCGCGAAGTCGTTCTCGATCTATCGTGAGCGAGTCGGCGCTATTTCGGTCGTCACCGGCTCTCAGAAAGAGGCAGCCGCTGTCACCAGCCAGCTTAAACGGATTGTACGCATGATCTATTCCAGCCCTCCCTCATACGGAGCTCAGCTGGTGGCCATCGTACTCACCCATCCGGAGCTTCGTCCGATGTGGGAAGCTGAGCTTGGAGAGATGCGAGACCGTATTCATGAGATGCGACACCTCTTCGCGCATAAGCTGAAGGAAGTTCTGCCCGATCGAGATTTCTCATTCATTCTGAGTCAGAGGGGAATGTTCTCATACTCTGGACTCTCAGTTGATGTGATGAAGGCGCTCCGAGAAAGGTATCATGTATACGGTCTCGACAGTGGCCGTATCTGCGTCGCCGCTCTCAATCACCATAACGTCGACTATGTCTGCCAATCAGTAGCTTCACTCGTGAAGGGTGGGTAAGGGCATGAAGCTCACGGCTCTCCTGTTTTCACTCCTCTGGTGTGTCACCACCGCGGCAGCCCAGGAGAGCTTTGAGCTTAAGCCGATCGCTCGAGGTTTCGAGGATCCTGTCGCGATCGCCTCCGTCCCGAGCGAGTCGTCTAAGGTCTTCGTGGTTGAACGACGTGGCGTGGTAGCCATCGCAGAGAACGGCGGGCGAGCGAAACGGGATCTTTTAGACATCTCAGCTATCCTTTCACCGGACGAAAACGCGGGACTCTCAAGCGTGGCGTTTCCTCCAGACTACGCGCAAACCAAGGAGATCTACGTTACCTACACAGACAAACAGGGCGACACTATCGTCGGACGTTTCCCAACCAAGAGTGGTCGCACTATCGATGAGGACGAGCTGATCGTTGCGCTCAAGGTGGTACAACCATATCCTCACACGCATCGCAGCACGATAACCTTCGCTCCAGACGACACCCTGTATATTGGACTCGGGGATTCACCTCGAAAGTCCGGCGCTGCCTCGTTAGCGCAAAATCCTCGCTCCCTCTTCGGCAAGATCCTGCGCATAAGCGTCGCTGACCCCTCGCGCTACACGATTCCAAACGATAATCCCTTCGCTAAGGGTTCGAATGGAGCGGCCGAAGTGTGGGCGCTCGGATTTCAGAACCCCACATCCCTCTCTTTTGACCCGGCGACGAAACGGGTAATTGCGATCGACTCTGGGCGGGAAACCCAGGAGCTCAACCTGATTGAACGTGCAAAAAATTATGGATGGAACGTGGCTGAGGGCAACGTATGTGTGGCGGCAACGTGCGATATGACCGGCTTTACCCCTCCGGTTTATTCCTATGAAGCGGCCGCGCGAGCAACGGCCATCGGGGGATCCTTTTATAACGGCTCCTCATTTCCCTCGCTCCAGGGCGCATACCTCTTCGCCGACTCTCACTCCAAAACCATCTTTAAAATGACGCAACGGGGCTCCACCTGGACCACAACGGAGATAGGTCGAGCGAGCTTCCCGATAGCGGCCCTGGGCCAGGGCGCGAAAGGGGACATCTATGTAGCGACCTCGGATGGCACGTTGTCGGTCTTAGCAGCAGGATCCTAAAGCTCAACGGGAGTGTCGGGTCTCTTACGGGAGTGCGCGCCTTATCCTCGCCCAGGTCTACGTTCGCTGAGCAGGGCGAGAAAGCCGTATCCCTTAGCCAACCGACCAGGCAGCATGGTCGTTTTACCTCATTCCTTAGCCGCGACGCGGCGCTGACCAAAACGCCAAAACCATTCAAATTGTTACAATTTTTCCTGCTTCGAAAGGCACCCCCTGAGCATCTGTTACTAAGGTAGCTAAAAAATCGAAAGGACTGTCACACAAGCAGCAGGCGATTAGCTCATTAATTTCGACAACTTGCCCTAATGAGGGAGCCCAAGTACCGTCGGCTTGTATCTGAAAGGTTGGGGGAATTTTAACGTGACAGATACACAACTCTCTATCAGTGTCGTTATTGCGGTCTACAACGAACGCAAGACCATTCGCGAGATCGTTAAACGGGTTCAAGCGACGCCTCGCGAGAAGGAGATTATCATCGTCGATGACTTCTCGACCGACGGCACTCGCCAAATCCTTCGAGAGTTTGAGAGCGATCCGCAGATTCGAGTTCTCTACCAACCAAAGAACACCGGCAAGGGAGCCGCTCTCGCCCTCGGATTTCAAGCCGCGACCAAAGACGTGGTCATCGTTCAAGATGCCGACCTTGAGTACGACCCGAAAGACTACGAGGCACTTCTATCTCCGATGGATGCGGGCCGAGCCGATGTCGTGTACGGCTCTCGATTCCTCTACATGGAGCACCGGGTGCTCTACTTCCGCCACATGCTCGGTAATAAGTTCATAACCTTCCTTTCCAATCTCTTTACCGATCTTACGCTGACCGACATGGAGACATGTTACAAGGCATTCAAGAGAGAGGTTATTCAAAACATAGAACTCCGCTCGCAACGCTTTGGGTTCGAGCCAGAGGTCACGGCAAAAGTGGCTCGGCTCGGATGTGTCGTGTATGAGGTACCCATTCGATACTACGGACGTTCCTACTCAGAGGGTAAGAAGATAACCTGGAAAGATGGTCTGGCCGCGCTGGGACACATCATTCGATACTCACTCTTCGACAGGAACTTCGTCAAAGACGCGCAAGCCGTGCGTAAGGTTCTGGTGTCTCCTCCTCCTGACCCCGATGTCGGCGTGGATACCCTCGAGGTTTTTGAGGACGCTCATCGATATAACGCGTGGATCTGCGAACGAGCTGATGGAGCTATCGGTGAACGCGTTCTCGAGGTTGGTTCAGGAATAGGAAACATAATCTCTGAGGTGCTCTCTCGTCCGCGTGTAAAGGCAGTCGTAGCGACCGACCTCCGCGCGTCGTCACTCGCTGTGCTTCGCGATAGATTTGGGCACGACACCAGGCTTACCACTCAGGTATGGAACGCGGAGGATCCTCCTCCCCAGGCGCTCCTGGCCGATAAGTTTGATACCATCATCTGCTCAAATGTACTGGAGCACATCCGCGATCATGAACGAGCCCTTAAGCATATCCGTCAGATTCTAAAACCGGGTGGGCACCTCGTTCTTCTTGTTCCAAGCAATCCCGCCATCTACAGCGGACTTGATGAGGATCTTGGACACTATAGGCGATACACACGAGAGGAACTTCAACGGGTACTTACCGCCGCGGGCTTTAACACCAGCAGCATGATCTCTCATAATCTCGTTGGGGCGCTCGGTTGGTGGTGGGCGGGTAAGGTTCGAGGGCGTCGCACCCTACGCGCCAACGACACGAAGAACTTTGACAAGCTCGTGCCGATCTTGAAGCACATCGACCCCTACATCACAAAGCCATTCGGTGGGGTGTCGTTAATCGCGATCGCTTCCCCAAAGGTTGAAAGCACGACAATCATAGAGACGCTCAGCGCCGAAGACACCGATGCCTCGGAGGAATCATTAGAGCGATACGACACAGCGGGCCGTATCGACGCCTGAAGAGCGGGGCGGCCCTACTTTGGCGGCAGTTCGAAAGCTTGGACCTCTGACTGGAACTTACACTCTCCGTGCGCCCCATCGCAGAACGGTTGCTTCTTTGAGGCCCCGCACCGGCAGAGCGAAACGGCTGTGCGTCCGTTCAAATTGAACACATTTCCGGCCGCGTCACAGATCTCAAAGTCCGTTCCTTCGATACGAAACGGGCCGTTGTTCCGGACGGTAATCTTCACCTTTGCGTCACTCATTTCGTTCTCCTCTATTGAAGCGATTTGCGGAAATCGTCGAGCTTCGATATCGACTCGTTAATTTCGCGGGCCTTGCCCTTCGTCTCTTCGACAAGAGCGGCCGGCGCGTTCGCCACAAAGTCCTGGTTAGCGAGATTACGCTCTATTCCAGCAAGGGTCTTCTGCAGCTTATCAATCCGCGTGGACAGCTTCGTAACGATATCCTTCGCGTCGATATCTGATGGCAGCGCAAGATACCCGATACCGCCATCAAACTTAAACGGCACATGCCCAGTAGGCGTTGACTGCTGAGCGTGTTCTGCGAACTCGCTGATAGCACCAATCGTTTGGGCGACACCACGCACCGGCTCAAAGTTCCTCTTCGGATTTTCGGACAAGAAGAGAAGCTTCGCCGGAAGAGCCGCCTTAAGCGAGATATTCAGGGTCTGCTTAACGTCTCGAACACCGCGGACGATCGAAGCCATAAGACCGATCTGAGCCTCGGCGGCCTCATCCTTGAGGTAGAGAGTCGCGTCAGGCCATGAGGCGAGCGCGATAGAGCGCGAATCACCCGTCTCCGCGGAATCGGTAATGCCCATATTCTGCAGGGTCTGCCACAACTCCTCGGTCACGAACGGCATGTACGGATGCAGGAGTTTCAGGATCGTTCGCTGACATACGAGAGCCACCTCAAGAGCCTTTCTCTTCGTTTCACCGCCTGCCCACATTCGGCTCTTGATGATCTCAAGATACCAGTCGCAATAGTCATCCCAGAAGAAGCTTCGAACCGCGCCCACCGCATGAACGATATCGCTCTTGGCGAGATAGTCATCATGCACTCGAATTACCTCTCCTAAACGGGAGATGATCCAACAATCCTCAAGCGCCGAGAGATCGAGTTTTCTGGAATCGCTCACAACCGTATCCTCCCCAAGATTTCCGAGAAGAAGACGAGTGGCGTTCCACAACTTGATGACAAGCCCCTGGCCATTCTTGAAGATATCATCGTGAAGCTTGGTGTCCTGTCGCCCCATCGGATAGTTCATGGCGATAGAGACTCGCACCGCGTCGGTGCCGTATTGGTCAAAGAGGTTAAGCGGGTCCGGAGAGTTACCGAGCGACTTGGAGAGCTTCCGCCCCTGTGAGTCACGAACCAGTCCGTGAAGCGCCAAGGTGCGAAACGGAACCTCTCCTAAGAGCTCAAGGCCAGCCATGATCATACGGGCATCCCAGAAAAAGAGGATATCGCGCCCAGACATAAGCCAATTGTTCGGGTACCAGAATTCAAGCTCCTCCGTCTTGTCAGGCCATCCGAGGGTAGAGAACGGCCACAGCTGAGACGAGAACCATGTGTCGAGAACATCCTCGTCCTGGCGAAGCTTTGCATTGCCGCACTTGTCGCACGCGGATGGCGTCTCGACCTTCGCGGTCACATGGTTACATGAATCACAGTAGTACACTGGGATTCGGTGTCCCCACCACAGCTGGCGGGAGATACACCAGTCTTGGATGGTGTCCATCCAGTGGAAGTAATCGTGTTTCTCGGAGTCCGGGATGATCGAAAGACGTCCATCAAGGACAACCTGCTTCGCCTTCTCGGCGAGGGGTCGCATCTTTACGAACCACTGATCGGAAACCTTAGGCTCAAGAACGCTCTTACATCGATAACACTCACCCACAGCGTGTGAATGCTTCTCAATCTTCTCCATGAAGCCGAGCGCTTCAAGGTCCGCTACCACCTTCTTACGGGCTTGATACCTATCGAGTCCCGCGTAAGCCGCGCCAGCGGATTCCGTCATCTTCCCATCATCACCGATCACCGTTTCGAGGGGCAGGTTGTGCTTCAAAGCCGCTTGATAGTCGTTCGGATCATGCGCCGGAGTGAGCTTTACCACACCCGTTCCAAACGTACGGTCAACGAACTCATCAGCGATCACGGGAATCGTCCGGTTCTTAATCGGAAGAAGAGCCTTGCGACCCACAATAGATGCATACCGTGGGTCCTCTGGATGAACCGCGACACCGGTATCGCCGAGCATCGTCTCGGGCCGGGTGGTCGCGACGATGAGGAACTCATTCGTCGGATTACCTTTGTCATCGACGAGGGGATATTTAAGGTGCCACAGATGACTACCGTGCGTGCCGTGCTCGACCTCATCGTCAGCGAGGGCCGTCATACACACGGTACACCAGTTGACCATTCGTTTGCCCCGGTAGATGAGGCCTTTGTCAAAAAGTTGCACAAACGCCGTAAGGACGGCCTTCATCAGACCTTCATCCATCGTGAAGCGCTCACGCTCCCAGTCACATGAACATCCGAGACGCTTAAGCTGCTCAATGATGATACTGCCGTGCTTCTCTTTGAATTCCCAAACACGCTTGAGAAACTGCTCGCGCCCGAGATCGCGCATCTTAATCCCCTCTTTCTCAAGGGCGCGCTTCACCACGTTCTGCGTGGCGATACCGGCGTGATCGGTTCCGGGAATCCACACCGCCGCGTATCCACGCATACGGTGCCAACGGGTCATCACATCTTGAGGGACGTTATCCAAGACGTGTCCCATGTGGAGAATACCGGTAACGTTAGGGGGAGGGATAACGACACAGAACGGCTTCTTGGATTTATCCACCACTCCGCGCGACACCTTGAGCGTATCCCAGAGCTGAGAGATCTTCCTTTCGGACTCTCCATGAACGAACTGTTTTGGCATCTCCTCGGCGGACATGAGCACTCCGTAACGTCTAACACTCGATAAAAGCAGTTGCGTTGAGACCTTAGGGGCCTAAAGACGCCCCGGTAGCCTACCACCGGAAGTCCCTCGTGTCACGGTCGAGGCGCCTCGCTTCCCCCGGGCTGTCCTAACCCCTTTTTTGCCCTCCCTGTGCCTCAGGGTGTTTTGCCTTCTAGCGACAAGCTAAGGTCCCGTATACCTTATAGGGGCACTATGAAAACTCAGAAATTACTCCTCGTCGCCCTCCTCTCTCTGATCCTCCCCGCCACTGGTATCAAAGCCGAGGATGTTCAGAACTCGATGCAGAACCTCCTCGTACCGCTGCGTACCTTGCAGCCCTTCCTAGCGGACGAGGACCAGTTCACCGCCTCTGATAACGCGGACACGATTCACGACCAGCTCGTCGCGCTTAGTAGGGATTTCCAATCCCTTGAGAGGATCCACAGTCACTACAAATCCCAACCTGGGTTCGAGGAGAGTGTGAAGAACGTGGCCGAGCTCCTTGACGATGCCGGTCGCCGGTTCGATGAGGGACGGACAGAGTACGCGTGGTGGAGACTCCAACGGCTCCCAACTGATTGCTTCTCGTGTCACGCGACCTACAAGGTATCGAGTCAGTACTCCAATACCGCAATGGTCGACGAGTCGTTGAGCCCCCTTGAGAGAGCGCGATTCTTGATGGCTACCCGCCAATTCGTTGAGGCGAAGAGAACGCTCCTCGCCGCCCTTGAAGATCCAGCGTACCGGCTTTATGACGATCAGATCCTTCGAAGCCTCCTCTTGATTGAGACGCGAATCTCTAAGGATCCAAAGGAGAGCGTCACGATGTTCAAGAACATCCTGAAGGGGGATAAACTCCCTCTCGATGATGCCCATACCGTTGAGCGCTGGCTTAAAGGGCTTGAGTCGTGGTCGAAGTCCCCACCGGTAAAGGAAGCGAGGAAACTCTCGACGGGAGAGCAGCTTATCCGAGCGGGTGCGACTCATGGTATCGATTTCTCACCGGATGACGTAGCGCTTCTTCGTGGAACGGCCTTGGTCCATGAGAGCCTCGAAGGGGGCAACCTGAACGAAGCTCAGCGTCGCAAAGCTATCTACCTCCTTGGATACGCCTATAGCCAGCTCCCGCAATTCTTTACCGAAGGGTGGGATGAGCTCTACCTTGAGAAATGCATCGAGGAGTTCCCAAACACTCAGGAAGCCAAATGGGCGTACAACATATATAGCGACAAAGTCATAGAGGACTTCACCGGAAGTGGAGGAAGCAACATCCCTGCGGAAGTGAAGCTTCACCTTGAAGATCTCCGAAAGAAGGCCTTCGGCGAGAAGGAGTTCGCGCCAAAGGCCTAACAACATCGGTTATACCCGATACAAAAGGCGCTTTTTCCACCCCATCGACGCGCGATTTAGGGCGAAAGATGGTCACACTCATCCACGACGAGTCTTTTTGCGATCATATCGTCTCTTCTACAAAGCCCCCTACTCTAGCCGTGCATGGCTAGCCGGATGGTTATGAGCCGCTCTCGACGGAGCGCTCGTAACCGTTCTGCACAAATGAGGAGGACAGCACATGGCACAAGAAGAGAAAGGCACGAAGCGCTTACGAGGATTTGCCGCTATGGATGCTGATAAACAGCGTCAAATAGCCAGTAAGGGAGGCAAGATCGCCCACCAGCGCGGCAACGCTCATGAGTTTACCCCAGAAGAGGCTCGCGAAGCTGGACGTAAAGGTGGAGTAGCCGTAAGCAGAGATAGGAAACATATGGCCGAGATCGGGCGTCTAGGGGGAGAAGCTCGAAGTCAGAGTCGAGGCCAACAGCAGCAACCGCCGCAATAAGGGGCGGGTTGCGGAAGACTGCGAGGAAGGGATGGTGGGGTCCCTTACCTTACTTCCAAGCGTTCTCTGTTACCTTAGCTCCAAGGCTTTGAAGAGAGGCCCGAGCTTGAGCGCTGATTCGTCCTCGGACATGGACCTCCACCGACGAAAATGACTCTTCCTTGGTTACGCGATTTCTGAAGTCATCGAAAATGCCAGCTACCTCTTGCGTCCAGAAGAGATAATCAACGGCCAGCGGCACTATCAACACCCCCTTCTTAGTCACTCCAGCCGGGATATACAGTGAGCTAACGATCTTCTTGAGTGGCGTTTCCTTTTGCACCTTTTCCAGATGCTCCGCCACTGAAACGAAATAAAGGGTCGAGGGCTCGTTCTTTGCTTGAAGCGCGGCCTTGATGAAAAGCGCTCGCCCCCCGACAGATGGGCCTAACGCGGTCATAGAAGCGGTCACAAAGCGCCGAGTCCAGGGATTATACACCTTACTGCCCTGGAACTGTTCGATCATATCATCGGGGACATCCATGGCACGAAGCTCGGCCTTGTTTTTTTCCTTGATAACGTCCGGATCTTCGTACAGAGAGAGCTGCTCCGCGCGACCGTACCACCGGTTAAAGGTAGAGAGTTGTCCAAGGAGTCCGAGTCCAGGCACAAATCGGAACGCGAATCCGACCGCGGTACCTAAACCAGCAACGCGCACTACCTCATCTTGAAGCACCGGGTTCGAACTGTACGGATTCACTTGGAGTTTGCGGAAGAGCTCACGCTCCCTGCTTGTGTACCCAACAAACTTCAGTCCAAAGCTCTTCCCCGCTTGAAGTGTAGATGAGGCTCCATCGCTCACATCATGGGTGGTGGTCTTACTATCGCCCGTCACCATATCTGAGACCCCTTGCGCTGCTCCTTTCGCCTGCCGATACGCCCAGGAAAAGACCTTCTCCGCGCCCTCTGGAACTCCCTTCACCGTGTCGTACATCTTATCGGGATCTGAGACCGTATTCGCGACCTTCTTAACAACGTTAACGGGGGCAAGAACTGTTGCCTTCCCCCCTTCGTACATAGCGTCGCCGATAACTTTGGTGCTTGAGAGTTGATCCAGTTCATTAAGGGCGTTGAGCTCACCGATGCGCAACTCAAGAAGCTGCTGCCCTTCAACGTTGAAACTTCCAAACTTTGATTTCAGCTTGAATTCGTTGAAGTATCCATCGCTCGTCACGCGCGAATCGACTTCATGGAATGCTCCCTTGATAAGAGCCTCAGGTAGCACATCTTTTGCCTGAAGCACGGGGGGGTTCTCAAACTTCGACTGCGCGAGCGCCAACGGCGTTCCCCCCATAACAGATGCCAGAAGGACCGTTGAGATAGCTCGAACTGAGATGTGCGGATTCATAACCATAAACTACGTCTTTCGGATTACAACACCGCCGTATGGTGTCTTAGCGCTTGAGGAGATCGCGAATCTCTGTGAGCAGCTCCTGATCCTTCGTTATCGGTGGAATGGCCGGTGCCGATGGAACCTCTTCAGCTCTGCTCTTCATAACCCATCCAATGAACTTCACAATGAAGATGAAGAGAGCGGCCGCAACGATCAGAAAATTGACCACCTCGCCGAGGAAGAGCCCATAGGGAACATCCTTCCCATTGATGACAAACTTCCATCCAAGATACCCCTGCTCACCAGGAAGCAACGAGCCGATGAAAGGCATAATCACGTTCTTCACCAACGAGTCAACGATCTTGCCGAACGCGCCTCCGATGATCACACCCACCGCGAGGTCGACCACATTTCCTTTAAAGGCGAATGCCTTAAACTCATTCACGATCGACATAGCTTTATCGGTGGCGGCTTTCATGACGTATTCTCCCTTCGTGTATGCGGCGCATAGAGGTCGCTAGGACGATCCTAGCGAGACCCTCCAACTTTCAACAAGTTAGCCAACCGGAGCCTACCTTGCTCCCGGAAAGGAGAGCAACTGGGAAATAACCAAGCCGGCATCTCAAAACGATATCAGGCCGCTCTATCCATCCGCCACTCGGTAGGCTACATGAACGTTCCCTTTCGCGACGAGCGGAACTAAGATACGAGTGAAATCGATTCGTTGAAGGTCCCTCATGAACGCCGCCCACCTCCACATTATACTCGTTCACCTACCTATTGTCTTAGTCCCTACCGCAACGGTGATACTTGCGATTGGCATGATCAGAAAACAAAGCGCGGTGACCTCAGTGGCGCTCTCACTTTTTGTGGTAGCTAGCCTCTTCTCGATTCCAGCATTTCTGATTGGAGAGGAAGCTGAAGAGATGATTGAGCACCTGCCTGGAATATCTGAGGACGTTATTGAGGAGCATGAGGAAGCGGCCGAGGTAGCGTTTTGGCTAACCCTCTTCGTTGGAGGGGGCGCCTTGGGAACGCTCGCGATTCGAAATCGCGCGCCCGGCCTGAGCCAGGTGGCGATGAAGCTTCTCATCCTCACCGGAACAGCGGCCTCCGCGAGTCTCGCCTATACCGGCTACGAAGGTGGAAGGATTCGGCATCCTGAGGCCTACGACACCACCCTCGCTTCAGAAGCCGGGAACCGAGATAGTCACGACGACGATTAGGTTAATCTCGTTTGCTACCAGTAGAAAGGTGTGTATCCAGCACTGAGGGAACCGCGGTTACGCTCTCAACGAGATAATCGGGATGCGCCGACATGAGCACCTCACGGGTGTGCATGCCGTTTAAGAGTCCTATCCGCAAACCGAACCCACAGGAGCTTGCGCTTCGCATATCGTCGATTGAGTCGCCGACCATCACCGCTCGGCGGGGCTCAACCCGGTGCTCTCGGCACAACCCTACCAGCTGCTCCCTTTTTGCCGTCCAGCTTGTGTTCCACCATGTTGATAGGAACTCAACGTGATGGGTAATTCCGGTAGGTCGGAGGATCTCTCGTAATTCATCGGCTTGGACGGTACGAGCTGTCGCTATCGCGAGGTCAAAGCCGCGAGCAACCATCTCCTCAAGGGTAGCGAGCGCTCCATCTATCAGTCGAGGCGCCGGAATCTGGCGGGCATCATACGAATGCCAGTACGTATGTATCGCCCGTTCCCGTTCCTCCGGAGGAAACAACTCATCAATCCGGTGCGTGCGCATTAAGTGACGAATTCGGTCACGGGAGGGAACGGAAAACCCTAACTTTTCGGTCGCGGCGATCGCATGGTCGATGAAATGCTCAATTTCAAGCTCAACAAGGGTGCCATCAAGATCAAAGACGGCCAAAGAATACTCGGATGCTTTTAACGTCCCCATGCTTTAAACCGTATCACATTAAATGGGAAACGTAAGGTTATTCGAAACTCCCTGAACATCGGGTACCGATAAAACTCTCAAAACGCCGCATAACACTGAGAGTTTTCAACACTGAGAGTTTTCACTTGAGCGATAGTGACCCAACTCACACAAATCAACCACAAATACATGTAAAGTCCTGATGAAATCACTGACAAGGCAGGGAGAACCTATGAAAGCTCAAGAGATTATGACGAAAAATCCGACACTGTGTGTCGCCACCACCAAACTCGACGAAGTCGCGCGCATGATGGTTGAGAGCGACTGCGGAGAGATTCCTATCGTTCGTTCGAAGGAGAAAGCGGAGCTTTTAGGGGTCGTTACCGACCGGGATATCTGCTGTCGAGCCGTGGCGACCGGCAAGAATCCCTCTCAAACAGCGGCGAGCGACATTATGTCATCACCAGCGGTAACCGTGTCACCTGATACCGACATCGCTCAGTGCTACAAGCTTTTCGAGGAGCGCGAGATCAAGCGATTGCCCGTAGTCGATCAACGGGGACATTGCGTGGGCATCATCTCCTTAAGCGATGTAGCCGAAAAAGCACCCGAGCAATACGCTCGAGAGCTTCTGCGTCACTCGGCGGGATTGTCAGGTTCGCGGCCTGCCGCTCACTAAGGTTGGCGTCTGGAATGCTCCGTCGCGATAATCCTCGTCGCGGTGGCGCGTTCCCTTTCCTTACCGCATCTCGATTCCCACAATTCGAACGAAGGCGAGCTGAATCGCCACTACCATAAGAAGCACGAATTGAAAGGTGGCTTTTCGGGTCTTGTGTTTAAAGATGTGGATACCGACGAGAATGCCCATACTTCCACCGAGTAACGCGAGCAGATAGAGAATCGTCTCGGGAATTCTCATGGCATGAGAGCGAGCAAGCGATTTATCGAGCCCCATACACACGAACGCGGCGACATTTATCGCCAGCAGCCCGGTGACCGCCAGAGACGTATTCGCGTAGGCCCACAAGAGATACGCCGTGAGAAAGATAATCCCACAGGATAACAATCCATAGAAGAGGAACGGTCGTCCATTTACTTCACGCATCTCACCAGTGTCCGTTAGCGAGGAGTCTTAGAGACATTGGAGAGACTCATCTACGAAGACCCTAGTGTCCTATATGAGAGAGACTATCCACTATAAACGAGGGCGCCAAGCCATTAAGGATGATAACGGCGATGACGGAATAGATACTAAGACGTTCACGAATGGGAAGCTTCATTTGAGAATAATGCCCGAGGACCGGTTGGCCCATAAACACACGGGCAAAAAGCCTAAAACTAGAGAAGCCATTCAAGGTCAACGCGATAGCTATAGCCGCCACCAAAGCGGCGTCCAAGGCATCAAAAAATTCAAGATGCTCAAAATGATGCAGCGTATTGTGGTGGACAAAGGTTTTTAACGGCCCCTGCGAGGGGAGATAGTGCGCGATATCCTCGATGATACGGTGGAGATCGGTAGCTTCAGTGGCTACTGGGTGAGATGCGCTCATACGGTCAACCTCTTGCTAGAACTACCCGCGAACGAGCGCTCGTCCGAAGAATCGCTCTGAGGGCACTGATCGAGAGGCTGCTTTATGCTCACTTACGGGAACAAGCCGATCTAATCCCACCAGACTTACCTTCCCTCCACGTTGGGAGACATCCCGCTCAAGTGAGCGGACCTCGTGCATGAAGGTATGGTCGACATGGAGAGTGTTGAAAAAATTGAGCTCAATGTCCGAGTCTTGGATTTCATTCACGATACGTTTGAAGCTTATCACGTTACCGAAGAAGCATGTCGCCGGTAGGCGGAGAACCTTAGCGTGCTCCCCTTCGCCATGAGCTGTAGCGACATGGGTAAAGAGTGATGATATCGGCGCGCCCATAAAGATACAGCATGCGTACTGAACGGCGACTCCAATTAAGACCCCTACGAGGAGGTCAGTTATTAAAGTTCCCACAATCGTACAGAGGAAGACCAAGAGTTGCTCGTTGCCTATCTCTCGAACGTGCTTGAAGTGAATGGGAGCCGCTAAGCGGTACCCCGTGACACACAAGACACCGGCGAGAGCTGCCACCGGCACGAGGTGGATGATGTCAGCAAGAGCGACCGCGAAAAGGAGCAACCAAGCTCCGTGCATAAAGTTCGACCAGCGGGTCTTCGCGCCGTAGCTCACGTTGGCGTACGAACGAACAACTTCGGATATCATCGGCAATCCTCCGATGAGGGACAGGATGAGATTACCAGTGCCCACCGCCATCAGGTCCTTATTGAGGTTAGAACGACGCTTGAACGGATCTACTGAATCCACAGCCTTAACCGTCAACAGGGATTCGATCGAGCCGATCAAGGCAAACATAAGTATAAACTGAATGGAGGAGCTCGAGAGAACTTTGGAGAAATCGGGGAACGTTAATCCCGCCACAAAGTTGCTGGGAAGATTTACCAGAAATTTCTCATCGAGAGCGTACTCCACGGAGTACCATGTGTACTTGTGAGGGTGCGCGAAGTCGAAGGAGAGGCAGAAGCAGATACCAGCCAGTACAGCTAAGAGTGGTCCGGGGAAATAGCGAGAGAGCCGGCCAAGCAACATTGGGGCAAGCACCACGATGAGAACGCTTGTCACACCCACGAGCGCCACTCGTGGGTTCATCGCTACTAATGAGTGGGGGATCTCAAGAATAAGGTCTATTGGGTGCTGACTCAGAGGCTTCACGCCAAGCAGAGGATGTATCTGTTTGGAAAAGATAATAATTCCGATCGCCGCGAGCATGCCGTGCAAAACGGAAGCTGGGAAGAAATCTCCGAGGCGGCCCAGCTTTAAGAACGCGAAAACTATCTGGAGTCCCGCGGCTATCGCCAGGACCGCCAAGGTGTAGCGGTATCCCGCGAAATCATCCCCCTGCCCTAACGTCTCAACCGAGGCGATTGCAATAGCGATAAGGCCCGCGGCGGGGCCTTTGATAGAGAGCTGAGAGCCACACAGAGGAGCGACGATGAGGCCCCCGACGATGGCGGTAATCAAACCACCAAACGCTGGGAACCCGCTCGCCATCGCTATCCCCAAACAGAGCGGGAGAGCGATCAGCGATACTAACAATCCTGAGGTTATCTCGTTGCGGAAATTTTCTTTGAGCCCTTTTAGGCCATCCGCCGGGACCTTTGATGACACGGGCGTAAAAGCCGCCGAGCGCTTCATCATAACAACTCCAAATAACTATAACTTTGAGAGCTAATAAATAAATTTATCAGGCCTTAAGTCGAGTCTAGTCGTTGCTGTTCAGGCTATGGCTCGGCCGGGTCGATTAGCGAGAAACTACCCCTGCCGTGTATGCTAGTCAACTGCCCAACCACACACAGCGCGACCTAAGCCTCTGTTAATCTAGTCCCTCCGCAGAGTTGCTCTTCCTTATATTTTTCAAGCTCCTGATTACGGAAGTTGTTGTAAGGGCGATTGTGAAAAGAGACGGCGACTGTTCGGGCCTTGGTAGGCCTGACTCATGGCGGGCCGTGTGATACTAGATGTATCGCCGTTCCATCGATAAGCGAGGCGATACGGCCCGCCAGGAGTCGGGCCCTAACCATTTCGAGCATACGTGATACCCGATTCACCTACCGGGGATAATCCGTGTATCCCTTCTCATTCCCACCATAGAACGTGCCGCGGTCATACGGCGTAAAGGGAATTCCCTCTTTAATCTTTCGAGGGAGGTCAGGATTAGAGATATAGAACCGTCCAAAAGCAACGGCGTCCGCGAGCCCCGCTTCCACGACCTGCTTCGCGGTCTCAGCGGAGTATCCTCCAGCGCTCAGCAACGCACCACTAAACGCGGAACGGAAAACCTCAGCGGTATCCGGCACGTTCTCGATAACGGTGTCGCCACCACCCGCTCCCGAGCTTCGTGGCTCAATGAGGTGAAGGTACGCGATCCCTCGTTGCGACAGCTGCGCCAAGACATAGGTAAAGAGCTTTACCGGATCGCTGTCACGCATATCGTTGAAGGTTCCGTACGGCGAAAGACGAACGCCCACTCGTTCACTGCCCCACACGCTGATGACCGCATCCATAACTTCAAGAAGAAGACGCGCGCGATTTTCAATCGACCCGCCGTACTGATCAGTGCGTTGATTTGATCCATCTTGAAGAAATTGATCGAGCAGGTACCCGTTTGCTCCATGAACCTCAACGCCATCGAAACCCGCATCCTTCGCGTTGAGAGCCGCGCGGCGGAAGTCTTCGATTAACCCAGGGATCTCCGAGGTCTCAAGGGCGCGCGGCGTCTCGAACGCTACTGGCTGCCAATCAGCGGAGAACGTCCCACCCTCAGGTTTGATCGCGGAGGGCGCCACTGGAAGCCCGCCACCTGGTTGGTGAGAGCGGTGAGAGATCCGCCCAACATGCCAGAGCTGTAACACGATCTTGCCACCAGCTTGATGAACCGCGTTGGTGATGAGCTTCCAGCCCTCCGTTTGCCCAGGAGAATGAATACCCGGCGTTCCAGGATACCCCTGCCCTTGCTGAGAGATCTGCGTTGCCTCAGACACGATCAACCCCGCGGTCGCGCGCTGCGCGTAGTAGGTAGCCATCAAGGCGTTCGGCACATTACCTGGCTGAGAGCTGCGCATCCGTGTAAGCGGCGCCATCACGATTCGATTCGCGAGTTCGATTGATCCGAAATTAGTTTTGTCGAAGAGATTGGCCATAGAGACTCCAGGTATTTGAGGCGTACGGGACGATTATCCATGGGGCCGATCGGTGTCAACCTTTTATCGTTGCCTATGATCGGCGACATAATAGTGAGGTGTAGCACGATGCCAGTGAGAGGGGCGGCAGCCCTTGTGCCAATGCGCCGAGCGTGAAAAATGGAGGTGGGGTACGCCAATTCGAACCACCTCACGGGGTGAAGCGAGCCATGGCGAGCGAGAGGGGCGGCAGCCCCTGGGCTCAAATGCCGAATGGGAAAATTGGAGGTGGTATGCGTCAATTCGAACCGAGCCGGGGTCCTGGGGCGTAGCCCTTGGCCGTCATTCGAATCTTGGCGA
>JAULVA010000062.1:0-5798 GCA_032111275.1 Bdellovibrionota bacterium | reverse complement strand
CGGGGCTTGCGTTTGTTTTCGGCCGCATTTTCTAGAAGTACAAAGTGAGGGTATGCAAGCTCCTGAGCAGAGTCGTCGAACGAATAGAGGAGTTCGGCGAATTTTGTTGTCACAAATAAGCCTCCGACAGCTCGTGGGTCCTTGAGATCACTCTTTAGACTCTCCTGAAATCTCCTGCTGCACTCGGCGATATCAGAATCTGGTTCTGGAAGCGCAGCGCCGGAATTTGGAGCCTACAGTTTGTGTGGGCACTATGGGCCCCACACAAATTGTAGGCGATAAGAAAACAGGCCAAGGATGGCCTGTTTTCGACCATTTTTCACGGCGAGCGTAGCGAGCTTCGTGAAAAATACGGGCTAGCCGTATTCATGGCGTATAACGGGCTCTTGGCGTGCAGCAAAGCGGAACTGAGGTGGTTATTGTTGAGACCTCTGCCCCTTGCTCTCAATCCAGCGCGAGAAGTATTCGGTGCTTCGAAGTCCCTGGTACCACAGGAGGGAACCTACAATATTTCGTTCGCGGAGCGCGATCCCCTCGCGGGCAAGTCTGGCGAGACGCTCCTGGAATAATGGCGCGTTCGTAGCGTGCGAGAAGAGGGCTGTTAGAACATTGCGACCATGCGCCTGTGCCTCGTTCCACGTGCTCTGTTCGGTGTAGAGCGCGGCGACCCGTTGTGGATAGTGATCCATGCGGTCGTCGATTGCGCCCCCGAATTGATCACCTGCGGTCATCCCCTCGGCCGCTACCGATGTTCCGACGGACGGCGTTCCAACCATCCACCCATCACTGACCTTGCCCTTTAATCCAGCGCCGAATCGAAGTGGCGCAAGGTTACACCGGTATCGCTGTAAGGTTTCATACACGTCCTCAGCTTTACCCATGACACGAAATCCCTCTCGGCGATTATCGAATTGGAGGATTTCTTGTGACAGGTAGGCGCCATAAATATGCAGCTCGACATTCGGCACGCCCCGTTCGGCGAGGGCCGCGCGAATAGCGGGCCAGAGTGTGCGTTTGAGTAAGCGAATCGCGTCGACATTTGGTGCGTGGAGACCATTTCCGATAAACACCACATGCTCACGTTCCTCCCATCCTCGAAAAGGGGAGGGGTCGGGATAAAAGAAGCTCGCGACTTCAAGGAGGGAGCTCGGGACCTCATATCGCTCCTGCAGTAACTGTACCTCGGCGTGGGAGATAATCAGGGAGAGATCGCTTCGATAGATGGAGGCCAGCTCCCGTAAGGTATCGTCAGTGAGTGCTCGTGAGTCGGAACTCTCACCAGAGAGAACGACCCGCTGTCGCTCTCGGCGGAGTGAGTGAAGGTCCACCGTATCCAGGACCCGGAGCGCTTCAGGGAGGTGCTCTCTCACCCGCCAACTAAACTGCTCCTCGATCATGAATCGATCGAAACAAACGATCTCAGGCCTATACTCAGCGATGTAGGAGTCGAACGCGCTGTCGTTTGGGAGTAAGCGAGCGGTGCGAATACCTCGGCTTTCGAGCGCGTGTTGATGAAGGTTCTCTTGGCACGGTGATACGAATCGCACCTCGTATCCCGCCTCCTGACACGCTTCAAGGAGTCGCGTAGTACGACTTCCCGCCGCGCTCGCGTCGGGTTCAGGCCACACGGTACCGATCCAGAGGATTTTCATGGGGAGGATATAGCACCCGTTCATTCGTGGCGGAAGCTTGGATGCCCTCGGGAAGCGAGGCGCGCGGCTAGAATCGCGCGGATTACCTTCGTCGCGGGATTAACGCTGACTGCTGCTCGATAAATGCCTTGAGATCGTTCCAACTCCATAACTCTCGAGGCCCTCGAAGGAAGGGGAGGACCCGCTTGTCTGGCGCTTGAATCTGTCCAACGAGGCCACGACCCTCGGTTGATACCCGAAACTCTTGCATGGCACGCCCGTTAGGTAGGGGAACTATCGAGAAGATGAGCGCCCGCCCATCCTCGTCACTTCCGTCCCGAACGCGAATCTCGACATGCTGCGCCCCGCAGTGGCGCAACAAACCGAATTAGCTCTTTCCTTGAGACCACTGCACAAGAATACTGTAGAGCCCGGCATTCAACCGCTCGAGGGCGACATCTCCCTCCACGGCAATCCTACTCGGAACGGCGAGGTCATTTAGACCTGAGGCGCTGGTGCTTTGCTCGGTTGCTGCCTTCGCTAATTGTAACATTCTCGCCCCTTCCGTCTGTAAATCCGTTGCGTCGGCGGAATCCAAAGAACGTTTTACATATACGCTCGGCTCTGGAAGGTCAACTCGACCGGCGGCTCAAGAAGAGTCCCGAGTGAACTTCCATGGCTAGTCGCACTGGACTTCAGATAATTCGATGCAAACCGATGATAGCAGATCCAGACAGCTGCACCCCGAGCGCCATGGATTATCTCTTAGGAAGATAAAAGCTCTTTCGCAACTCTCGCAACGACTCTCCATTTCGTGCCGCAAGCCTTCGAATAACCTCCCCGAGGAAAGGACCTATCGATACGGTACGGATCAGATCTCCCGTAGCGCGTCTCAGTCCGATAGCGTCCGTGACATACACCGCCTCAAGTGGGCGCGTTGTGACGCCGTAGATAACTTCAGTATGCTGACGGAACTGCTCAATTGCGTCGCCTGAGAACACTCCGAGCGTGGAGCCCGCCAGCACGCGTTGAGCTCCAGCCTCTCGCAAGGTCTTCGCCGCCTTGCGAATCGTTCCACCGCTATCAATCATGTCATCAAGTATCACAACTGAGCGACCAGCGAGCGGTACACGATTCTCGCGCATCTCAACGGAGCCGACTTCGTTATCACCGATACGATCCTTGTCCATCTGGATAACCGGCGTGTCTTCCCCGAGCTGGGTGCGCGCTATCGCCAGAAGTCCATCATCTTTGGCCCGTTTCGCCATGCCTGAGTCTGGGAAGGCGATGACGAACTTTTCTCCTGGGTAATCTTCAGCGATAGCTTTGGTAATGAGTGGGAGACCGAGGAGATTATCGAAGGGGAAGGATACGAACCCCTCAACCTGTCCTGCGTGAAGATCAAACGCCACGACTCTGTGAACCCCGTACTCCTCAAGCAGGCGACATACGCAGGAGGCTGGAATCGCGCTGCGCTCGTCACCCTTTCGATCCCCACGAGCATAGGGAAACGATGGTGCGACAACGGTCACACGCTCAGCTCCTGCTCTCTTTACAGCGTCAATTGTAAGAAAGAGCTCCATGAGCCGATTGTTTACGTCACTCGTGCAGTTGAAGAGCAGGAACACGTCACGGTCGCGCACGCTCTCGCGGATGTTGGGCTTAAGTTCCCCGTTCACAAACTCGACAAGATCGACCTTCACCGAGGACACTCCGCTTAAAGCTTCGATCGTGCCCAGATACTCAGGGGTAAGCGAGTTAGAGAGGATGACTGCCCGCTCAATCTTTGGGGTTGGCGCGGACTTCACGGAATCGAGGACTTGGATAGCTTTTTCACGGCGTTCATCGCGCCACAATGTAGCCTCGAACGCTGATACCACCTCGAAGCGCGCGCATCCGACAAAGATGTAAGCTAGACTAGAATCCCGCAGAGTCGCGTCAAGCTTTTGCTCACAAGCTTCTACCTCGTGGAGGGATTGAGGGATGGGACCTGAGTTAAGGAGCTCTTTGCGGAGTGCCTTGCCAAGAGCGGGTGTCCTGGCAAGATCCAGGGTCGCGTAGAGCTGTGGGGAGGAATAGCCTTGAGAGATGATCGAGGGCGTCATGAGGCGTGAGTATTCTACGAATCATCCTGTGGGACAAACGTTGGGACTGCTTTGTTGCTCTCAGTTTTGGCGGGACGGGAGAGGGTGTTGCTATGAGTTAGAAATGGCTTTTATTAGATCCTCTAAAGAGGAAATCCCACTGATACGACGTAGGATGCCGCAATCGTGTAAGCTCTCCTCGTATGCCACCTCTCTCAGCGGGAGGGCCGAAGGGCCCGCAAAAATCTGGAGAACGCTCCATACCTGAAGCCACATCCTATGGGGATCTCTTTGGCGATCTCTTGGGGCCTCAGGGAGGCGCTCTCTCCGCGTCGGAGATTGAGGCGTTAGTGGAGCCACCTGGCTCGCCTCGATGGAACGTGGTTCGGGATGCCTTTCTCTCGGCAGCGGCAGACCCTTTGGTCGCGCACGCGCGTCGGAGCATTCCTTCCCTCTCTCAAGACCAGGTGCTCGCTCTGCGAAGTGTCTCGGCTTTTGTTCGCTGCACAGATCCAAGCGCGCCACGAGTGTGCGTCATCGCTGGATACGCCGGTGTAGGTAAAACCACAATTATGGGTCCGATCACTGAGTGGTGCAAAGAGAGGATCCTTCCCTTTAATTTTCTGGCCTTCACCAACAGCGCGGTCGATACAGCTCGGGCGCGGAGTCCGGGTATCTTTACAAAGGACAACGCTCGCACGCTCCACTCGACGCTGTACGGATCCCCAAAGAACGGGAGCTTCTCGATCGGCGCGCCACGACGTGGGGCCCTTGAGGGGGTTCGGATTGTGTTTGTGGATGAGGCGTCTCTCGTGCCGTCAGCGGTGATGCGGGATCTTCTGGCGGTCGCTAACCGAAAGGGGATCAAGGTCGTCATCTTTGGGGATCCCTTTCAGCTGGGAGCGGTTGAGGTGAACGAGCAGCGCCCGTTTGAGCCGCTCACATCGCCGCACGTCGCTATGCGCGATGTGGTGCGCCAAGGAGCGGACTCAGGGGTTTTGAGGCTCGCGACCATGATCCGTGAGAGGGGAAAGGCGATCGCCCCTAAAGAGGTGCTCCCCGAAATCCTCCCCAGTCGAGCAGAGGAGGGGGCCTGGCGATTCCCTCGGACTCCGGATGGGGCGCTCGACCTCTTTGTGGCGTTGTGGCGACGGAACCCCGGTGGGGTGGCGGCGATCGTTGGAGGCAACAAGGAGCGGGTGGCGCTCAATAAAGCTGCGCGGGAACGGCTTCGACCTGATACTCAAGGACCATTGACTCAAGGAGCATTGTCGCCGGACGAGCCGTTGATGGTGCTTGGCAACACGAAGGATCTCTCGAACGGCGCCCGAATAAAGGCACCTGAATGGGTGCGTGATTGTGAGGTTCACGCACTCACGCTCAAACGATTTGATGAAGGATTCCACCGCGAGGTAGAGGAGCCGGCCTTTGTGATGATCTCACATGAGCCTGATCCGGAGACAAACATGCGCCGAAAGCTTGTGCTCTTTCCCGAGACCCTCGCGCCGTCTATCGCCCTTATGCCTTTAGTTCTTGCGCAGAGGCTCCCAGAGCCTGAGCGTCGAATGCTTGAGAGATTGTGTCGTGACGCGATTCCGGTGACCCCATACTACGTTGGTACCTGTCACAAAGCTCAAGGGAAGGAGTGGGAGGAGGTTATCGTGATTTCCCCAGCCGCTGACTCTCCCCTCCGTCGTGATCCGAGCGCCCTCGCTCGATGGGCCTATACCGCGATCACTCGCGCGAAGAAGAGGGTATATTGCGAAGTGCCGCGGGTGTAAGGCCTTGAGCACGTCAGTTTTCTAGCTGTCCCCGGCGGCCCCTACATCCTGTCATCAAAGGACGATCCAGGTGGTCAAGATGCACACTCTTTTGCGTCTTCGTTGCCTTCTGATAGACCCTCCTAATCGCGTGTATCAGGTCACGTTTCGATTGAACTGTCTCACGTAAATGCCTTAAAACATTTGTAAGGCGTATCGGCATATCGATTTAGGCGACGTACGTGGCCCAGCCCTCCATATCTCCGGTAGTAAGGTTTTTCTCGTAGGTTTGCGGTATGAAGGTTGCGTTCAACTATCTCCTA
>JAULVA010000061.1:0-2863 GCA_032111275.1 Bdellovibrionota bacterium | reverse complement strand
ACCTAAAGCATGTGGCACGATGGTGACACCCAAACTTATGGGCATCACTGCGCCCACGAGCCAACGCATACCTCCCCCATCATACCATCGAGCGAGCAACCAAACCGCAAGAGGTGCCCAATACATGGCAACGATACCGCTATTCACCGGTGCAACTGGTAGAACAGCGCACGATACGATCGTCATCGCTAACGCGGCTATCAAGCCCGTCGATCGCGCCCCGGAAAAGGTAACGCTCAAGAGATACGCGAGAATGATCGAAGCGCATGTAGTGGCGGACACATCCACTTCCATAACCCCGAGTAGAGATCTGAGTCTCTCAGAGGAAGCGCTTTCATCGTACAGGATAGGTCGTGAAAACGTGAGGATGCCGGACACGAGCCCGAGGGCCACCAACACCATCAACGTTGTTCGCTTCGAAGGTCCAGGCATAGCCACCTGGTAGGATCGTCCCACATGGGGTGTATAAGCACCATCGTGAGGAGTCCCCATTAGAGCGGGTGGAGACTACGAGCTCTCACTCAATCGCTCTATCTCGCTCACATAGCTCTCCACAACAGTGAATGCGGTACCGTACATAGTTCGACTCGTGATATCGATGTCGACCATGTCAAAGAGCTCTCGCGGAGAACGCGAGCTGCCCGCCGAAAGGAAACGGAGGTACTTCTCGCGGATGCCCGGCTCTCCAGTGAGGATCCGCTGTCCGATAGTCATCGCGGCGCTGATTCCGATGGCATACTGGAAGAAATAGTACGGTGCGTAGAAATGACAGAACGCGCCCCACTTCATACCGAGACGTTCTGGCTCAAACGAAACCGCGCCGTCGTAGGCCGCCTCAAAAGCGGTCACCGTCGCCTTGCGAATATCGCTCGCTCCTACCGCACCACCGCGAGCGTAGATCGAGTGTAACGTGTGCTCGACCCGGCTCAAGATCGGCATCATGAACAGATATCGGTGCGCGTAAAAGAATGCCTCATCGAGCACGGCGAGGGTCATCTCCCTATGGGCGGACTTGAGTACGTGAGCCCTCAGCAGCACCTGATTGAGATTGGAGGCGGTCTCCGCCACGCTCATGGCGTAAGCCGCGTACCGCGAGGGCTGGACGCGATTGGTGAAGAGCGAATGCATCGAGTGGCCCAACTCGTGCGCCAACGTGCCGACCTCAGGCATAGTGGGGGTATAGTTCAACAGAAAGAACGGACGGGTCAGATAGGTCCCAGACGAGAACGCGTTACTGTACTTACCCGGAGATGGAAATACATCAACCCATCTCTCCTCGGTGAGACCTCGTCGCGCGATTGAGACGTATTCCTCTCCAAGTGGCGCCAACGACTCAAGGACTAGATCGACGCCTTGAGCATAAGGAATCTCTGGAGCGTTGGCAGATAACTTCGCGAAGATATCGTGTTCGCCAAGTTGAGAGAGCCCAATAATCTTTGCCTTCGCCTTAAAATACCGGCGAAAGAGGTGTTGGTGCTCACGGCAACTTCTCACCGCACTATGATAGATGTCGGGGGTAAGATCATCGACGAAGAGCGCCCGCTCGAATGTCGAGGAATATCCACGGATTTTTGAGAACACGAGCGATGTCGTTATCTCTGATGTAAGCGTCGCGGCCAACGTGCGCGCGCTTGAGATGTAGCCATCGGTATAACTTCTGTACGCCACCTCTCGTGTGTTCGGGTCACAACTTTGCAAACAATCCTCTATGGTCCCGTGCGTAAGGTCGCGCTGTTCCTCCCCGACCTGAATCGGAGCGAACCGTAGGTCCCCATCGTGCGCCGCGTTTCGAATCGATTCAGGGAGCCGTTGCAACACCGAGAGCTCACTTACAAGAGCCTCTTGTTCCGGTGAAAGCATATGAAGACGTCGCCGCTCAAGCTCGGAGAGGTACCGTCCGTACACTCCCAACGCTGGATACTCGTTACACATCCTCTCAAGGGTTGCCCATCCGAGAGCGAGGAGCTCAGGCTCCACGAACGAGATCCAGACACTCACGTTGGCCGAAAGAGCGTCGACCTGCTGCGTCATCCTCGTTGCCTCATCGTCACGAGTGTCGGCGGCGAATAAGAGAGAGGCGTAGACCCGCACTTTGCCGAAGCGCTCAACGAGGGCATCGAGGGAGCGAAGCGCTTGGTACAACCCCTCCGCGGACCGCCCGAGAGTGCCCTTACACGCGGCAAAGCGCTCTGCCTCCTCAAGCACCCCCTGAACCTCGGCGCCCCAGGCGTGTCTGTCGGGAAAGATCGAAGCGAGGTCCCAGGTGTAGGCTGATTGATCGTGCGGTGAATGGGCCGATGAAGAGATGGTCATTCCGCAAGCATACGGGGAGCGCTCTACAAGTGACACACTAAAAGGAGTCAGACGCCATACGCCTGGCGATAACGAACTGAACTAAAATACGGTTGCCAGACGCTGAGGAAGAAGGACGAACTGCTTCGGGTTGCGAGCCCGGTTATTGATTCGAACCTCGTAGTGAAGGTGAGGCCCCGTGGAGCGTCCAGAATGACCGGAGAGCGCGATCCGATCTCCACGACGCACATTTTGGCCAACCTTCACCAACGTCTTCGAAAGGTGGGCATATCGACTAACAACACTTGGAGAGTGTTCAACATCGACAACCCAACCATAAGCACCGTCATAGTTCGCCGAGGTGACTACGCCATCGCCAGTCGCAAGCACCTCGCCTCCTCGTGGCAGGGAGATATCCATGCCTTCATGGAATGACGCACGACGGGAAAACGGGGAGACGCGATAGCCAAAGTGAGAGGTAACATCTCCCTCGACCGGATAGCCGACCGGAAGAGCCCGGAGCCCCTGAGAGAGCGTCTTAAGCCGACGCATCAGGTCTTGTTCGGTCGGT
>JAULVA010000060.1:0-5153 GCA_032111275.1 Bdellovibrionota bacterium | reverse complement strand
CCCCCTACCACACCCCCTCAATCGCCGAAACGAGACTCCGCGAATCCGGCGAAACATACGAACGCCAACGGCCGATGAGGTGCCCTTCCCTGTCGAGCAAGAATTTCTCAAAGTTCCACCTCACACTGCCGCGCAGATCTTCCGGTCCGTGTTCAGTTAAAAACTCGAAGAGGGGCTGCTTCTTCATGCCCTTTACGGAGGCTTTCGACAGGATCGGAAAGGTCACGCCGTGGTTGAGGCGACACGTTGACTGTATCTCCTCATCGCTTCCTGGCTCCTGCCCTAAGAAGTCGTTACTCGGGAATCCAATCACTACGAGCCCCCTTGGCGCGTATTTCTGATACAGCGCCTCAAGCGCGTCGTATTGGCGCGCAAAACCACATTGAGAGGCGGTGTTTACGACCAATACTACATTTCCCCGGAACGGAACGAGCTGGTCCCCGAAGAGCTCTGGACGGTCGAACACCGACACCTGGCTCTCGGGAACCGCTGAGGTAGTGCCACCATAAACATGGGTCAAAAGTCCCATACGCAATCAGTCTCCTATATAACCATATCCCTCGAACGTCGTCCGAAGTCGTCGGCGGGTTCAACATGAACGAGTACCTTAGCTACCGCCGGAAGCGCACTATGAATAGCCTCCCCAACGTTATGCGCGACCTCATGTCCGTGACGGATCGATTGGTCTGGGTCACACAGAACATCGAGATCAACAAAGTATACGAACCCAACTTTGCGTACCCTACACTTGTGAGTGCCAAGGACGCCGGGGACTTTGAGCGCGATGTCGCGAATCGTTTGCGCTATCTCAGGGGCGGGAGCGGTATCGATGAGCTCCGAGAGCGCTGGTCGTAGAAGGATCAGCGCGTTTATCGCGATAACAACAGCGGCGACCACAGCGGCGACGTCATCCGCCATCTCATAGCCCGCCCCACCGAACACGGCGATAGATATGCCGATAAACGCCGCTCCGCTTGTGATGGCATCGGCCCGATGATGGAATGCGTCCGTTCTAACCGCGACGCTCCCTATGGAATCCGCCGCCCCCCCAACGTATCGAGCGAGGAACTCCTTGATAACGATAACCGCTAAGAGCACCCCTAAGGTGAAAGGCGCGGGAGCGTGGTGTGGAGTCATGATCTCCCGCACGCTCTCAACCGTGATCAGCACAGCCGCGCCCAAGAGGGTTAGCGAAACAACCGCGGCCGCCAGGGGCTCAAATTTTCCGTGACCGTAGGGATGATTCGCGTCTGCCGGTTTACCAGCCAGACGAACCCCGAGTAATACCACGAAGCTGGTGACCACATCCGCAGCGGACTCTATCGCGTCCGCTATCAGCGCGTACGAATTGCCGAGTACGCCGGCCACCCCCTTAATGACGGCGAGCGCGGCGTTTATCGCCATTCCCACCAAGGTGCTGCGCACTCCAACCTGGCTCGCCCGTTCGAGGTGTTCACGTTGAAGATCAGTTAGCATGTCCCCCTTTTATCCGCTTTCGGCCCACGTGAGCAATCACTATCCCGGCTAATGTATGTCGGGAGTTGGTGGAGGAGCCGCCTTACGGTCAGAACTTGTGCTGAGGAACATGGCAAGTATCTTTCTCTTCGAAGCGGAGTCATTGAAGTGCTTGGTGAGATCGTCCAGCAACCCACCGAAGCCGGGATGATGCGCCCAGTGTGACTGATACGCCGCTATCAAACGCTCGCGATACTTAGGGCCACGACTCTCAAGATAGCCGCAGATACGGGACTCCGCTCCGTCAGGCGGCTCGATTCCCTCCTTCGCGCACTTAATGAGATTGAAAAGCTCCCGGGCGGATGAAGACACCTCAGGACCGTATATCCGTCCGGAGATCTCCTCTAGCGCGTCGCTCACTACTCCCTTCTTACGACATGAGACTACAAGGGACTCGCCAAACTGCCGACGATAGGAGAGGCCGATCTGGTACACCATCTCATCCATCCAGTTGATATCCTGAGGGATGCGATCATTAACACCGTCTGAGGATTGAGGGGTCAGCACCGCACTGACCCGCGCGGCAAGTTCATCGGCCGCAAGCGACTCGACCAATTCGCGTAATTCACGCGCGACCGTAAGAGAGCAGTACCCTTCAAGATGTAGCAGGGTCTCATTTATGAGATCGAGGTCAATCGGCAACTCCTTGAGGGCATGTCGAAACGTCCTCTCCGGATACACGAGGTCGTAACACTCCTCGATAATCTTCTGAGTAGCTTTATGCGAGCGTAATATCTCTTGAAGCATCTGAATGTCGATAGAATCAAAGCACTCTTGTATGCGAGCGAGGATATCGGGATCAACTCCCTCGAGGAGAAGCACTACCTCCACAAACGAGCTGATGGAGAGCGATAACCGTGCCGCCGCCTGCTTGAGATGAACTCGCAATGAGGAAAAAACATTATCATACGCTCGCTCAAAAGCCATAACTTTAAGAGCTGGCCCAGAACAAACCATCCTCAACGTCTCAAGCTCGGGTTGTGTTTCCCGTTTCATAGAACCGATCAACAAGCGAACCGCCATAACCTCTGGCTTGAGCAGAGCGCTGATAGCCTCTAAGGAAAGATCCTTGTCGTCACATTGTTCAGCTGCCTTCATGACGTGGTCGACAAGGTCCGCGTACAAGGTGCGCTTGAAGGCCTCACGAACAAAGATGATATCCTCGTTCGGGAGGTCCCGGAGTTGAACCGCCGACAATGGGTCTTGGTGAAGACGCTTCAATAGCGTTCTGCAATCAAAGCCGCCGAACGCGACCATCAGGAGGAAGTATCCATCAGGGGTCATAACCTCCGCCAAGGCCTCACGCAACGAGGTATGAGGCTCAGTCATCTCATAGAAGACCCGCTCAAGCCCGTGCAGGGATTCCATCGGAAGGCCAGATAACGCTTCGCGGATCAATCGGTCCATCTCGGTTGGGGGGCGCTCCTCATCCACCAGTGCCCCTACTTTGACTACTAATCGCTCTATCGCCTCGGTGGGGGTATAATCATACTCCCACACACCGGACCCTGCCTCGTCGGCTCGATAATGAGCGAGGAGGTCTATATTGAGCGGCCACCGACCGTGACCGTCAAGATAGCGGGAGCATACCTCCGCGACCTCCGAAGGGGATATCGTTGATCCGATGGCTGAGAGGCGTTGGTCGAGCGCCTCTCGCATCGAGACACCAAAGAGGCATTGATACGCCTTCTGAACAGCGAGACACTGGCGGGGCTCAAGAAACTCAAGTGGCTGCAGCGCCTCAAATAGATCAAATGATACACTGAGCCGCTCATGAAACAGCACCGCACGCTGACGGGCATCAAATAAACTCAGAGAGAGAAAGAGCGTCGGATCAAGCTGGTACCCGTAATACTCAAGAAGTGCCTGATTGGTGGCGAGAAATCGAGAGTATGAGAGAGCGGCGACCCGTTCACATACCTGCTGAAACGCGATGTAACAGAGAGAGACCACGCTGCTGGAATGTCGGAGCAACCGAGAGCGTTTAAATCGACGAAGAAATGGCCCAATCCCCTGGGTATATTCCCGGTCAACGATATCGCGAGGAGTTAATAGTCTATGGATCTCTTCAGCTTCCCTCGTTGGGCTCCACCCATTCACGAGAGGCATGAGGCGCTCTAACTCAGCCGGTGGGAAGATACGACGCACGTAAGTTTCAAGGGTCAACTCGTTATCCGGCAGATGCTGGTCGCCAAGGTCCATGTAGAAGCGCTTAACCAACGCGAGCTCCTCAGCGCTCCGTCCCATCAAGAGGTATCGAAGAGCTCTCAGTTGATCGCGAGCCCGAAAGGCGTTCGATTTCTTGTGTTCAGAAAGCTCAGACTTACCGATGGTTCGCCGCGCACCGGTGGAAGCGGTTGAGGCCGTCGGATTGAGAACGGTAAAGAGTTGTCGAGCAAGATCCTTGTAGGGAAGCTGTAAGAACTCCTCTCGGAGAGCGACGAGCTGCTTTTCGGTGCAATCAAGTAGGAGGTCAAGGATACGACTACCTTTGTCCGCGTGGCCGCCTTGGTAAATATCCCACAGTTTCTTCGCCACTGCCTCGACGTCCAGACCATACACAATGCGCTGCAAGCGCTCCGCGTGAGAATGTCCTACCCGCTTCAGAATCTGATTGTAGATCTCAGGACGTTCTCCTCGCTCTCGGATCGCTTTGTAATAGTGCTCTGTGAAAAATTCATTCGCGCGAGTGAGTATATCCCGCGCCTCCTGACATGACCTTTCGGCGAGGGCGACATTAAAGGCACTGAGGTATACATCGACCTGCGTCTCTCTGTCTTTCTGCGCTAATTTGTAGATCTGATGGGCTAGCGCTTCAGCGATCGCTTGACGCTCCTCTGATTGAGCGTCACGCCGTTTAGCGGACTCACGTGAACGGGGCTGGGTGACCGGTAACGGGCGGGCCGCGATCTGTTGCAAACCTTCGATCCCACCTTGCGTTTTGAGGGGTCGGTGGAATTGATCGAATACCTCGCCTTCGTAAAAATACTTTGTCTCTTCGGCCGACGCGGGCGCGACATCAACCGCGGCGGAACTCCGCGGGAGGTCGGAGGATACCTCTTCCCCCCCCTCTTGTTTGCTCCGTCGCTTGAGAACGATCTTTTTTACGTCTGGCTTAGAACCTTCCATGCATCATTCCTTCCCACCAAGGTGTCCCTTCATAGCCGCCGTTACCGACACTCTCATCAATCTGGGCGCGCAAAGGATGGCTACGAGCCACTTAGGTGTATTCCATCTCAACCCAGGCGCGTTCCCGCCTGTCTTGGTCCGGATCCTCCACGATATCTCTAAGTACTATTCGGCCAAGTCGGGCATTAATTACATCTATTGAGGCGTTTTTTCCGTCGAGATGTAAGGGGTCCAGGAAGTCCGGGTGGAACCTAAGCATGTGATCTAACACAGCTCGGTCGTGCTCAGACTTGGCGATCATCGCCCATATATTCTTCCCTATCCACGCGAAATCAGTAACTTCCCAGTCCAGCAACCGCTGAATGTACTGCCCTATCGCTAACAACTCCTCTGGCGCCGGCGGACGACGTGCTTTGGTCCAATGGGGCGGTGTCTCGGCTGCACACCAAGTTGAGGGGTTTGCTGGCTGTGGCTGAGGGTGAGGCTGGCGAGGCAGAGGAGTGGGACCA
>JAULVA010000059.1:0-5523 GCA_032111275.1 Bdellovibrionota bacterium | reverse complement strand
ACACTCTTGGATTCCCTCGTGTCTCCCTCTCTCGATGCCGGCTTGGTAGCCCCGTTCGCGAACCTTTCCACTATATTTTTTTGACCGCCTTCGTGTTTGTCGAAGAAGCTCGGCCCGCTCTCGACGACTGAGCTTGCGGATCTCTTGATGGCTCGCGATCGCAAGTTCGAGGGAGTGGGAAGGGGGTAGTAAAATAGCCGATATCACTGGATCCTCTCCTTTGCGAAAGATGTGTGGAGAGTGTATCGCTGGAGAGGGGGAAAAGTTGCGTGGGTTGAGAAATATCGCTTCCCCAGGGAACGATGAGGTCATAGGAACTGATTGACTACGGTCGTCGAATTCTTCGCGTGATAACGTTCAGTGAGTCGCGCATCTCCTGAGATCTCAACACCAGGGAGATTCCCGCATAGGTTAGGGCTCCGATCACTATTCCAGTCACGCACGTTATGAGCGGGGAGAATCCCCACGGCGCTAGCCCTCGAACAGTAATCACCATAGTGAGGGTTCCAACGACCCCCGTTGCCACAGAGCGTAGGAAGGGTGCCCAAGGAAAATGACCGATCCTCACTGTGTATATACCGATGGCTAATATGAGTGAGAAACACGCCGCTATGCTGGACGCAAGGGCAAGCCCTACATGTCCTTGGGGCTCTACCTGAGGAGCCATTCTGAAAAGTATATCTTGAGCGTGGATGACTGCTCGGGTAATCGCGGCGTCTGATGGAGGCACCGGCCCCATGAGGATAAGCGCTGACGCCAGGTACACCGAGAGGGAACAGACACCGATCAGTGTGGGCGTTAGGGTGTCCTTTTTAGCTATGAACGCGCGCATTACCATCGAGTAGCAGCTGGATGCCCATAGTCCAAGCGCCATGGCTTGAATCGCAGCCGCGGTCATCAGGGCCGAATGATGGGAGAAAGCACCGCGCTCGAAAAGGAGCGAGGTCAGGGGAACCGCGAGAACCCAGATTCCACCAGCCATAGGCAAGATCGCGAAGCTCGTGAAGCGAAGAGAATCGGAGAGTCCTGAGCGAAACTGATGGGCGTTCGAGGTAGCCGAGGCGTTCGCGAGCATGGGAAGCAGTATCGACGCGAGAGCTACGGAGAATATGCCCACAGGAAATTGCGCCACTCGGTCAGCGTAAAAGAGCCACGAGATGCTTCCTTCCGCGAGGAGGGAGGCGAGTAACGTTGAGATGAAGATGTTTAACTGATACACCGAGGCTCCGATTGTCGCCGGGATCATTAACCGCACAACCTCCCGAACCTCAGGGGAGCGAATATCAGCGGTGGCTGACGCAGGGAGTCCTGCCTTACGACACGCCGGAATCTGAGTGATTACCTGAATGATGCCGCCGATGACGACAGAGACCGCTAACACGGTAGTCGCTGTTTGAAGGTCGAAGGGTAACGCGAACACGGCACCAACGATCAGTACGATGTTCATGATAACCTGCCCCCACGCGGAAGCGCCAAACACCTTGAGGGTATTAAGCGCGGAGTTCAACATGGCGACGAGGCTCACACAGATAATGTAGGGGAACATGATCTGTGTGAGCCTGATTGAGAGCGCCAGTTTCTCGGGATGTTTCTGGAACCCAGGAGCGATTATCGAGAGGATCTCCGGACTGAAGATGATCCCAAGGAGCGTGAGAGGGATGGTGAGATAGAGAACGAACCCCGCTACGCGTTTAAACGCGGTTCGTGCGTCCTCTTTGCTACGAGCGAGCGCGGATGAAAATACGGGGACGAACGCCGACGTCAGCGCGCCCTCCGCTGCGAAACTTCGTAGAAGGTTAGGTACTCGAAAGGCGACGAAGAAGGCGTCAGCAAAAAAGGAGGCACCGAGAAGGCGCGCGACGAGAAGGTCTCGCACGAAGCCGAGACACCGACTGAGTAACGTCAGTATTGAGACAATGGCGGTGCCTCGCAGCAACATGAGAGCGCTCCAAAAACGGTACACGTGGGACTAACGCCGGGACGCTTCCCCAGGGAGACAAGGCAAGACAACGCATTCGCATTGTTTTGCATAGGCAAGAAGCCTATTTTGGTCGCAAAGACGCGAGAAAAAAGCGGTGCGGCAGCACCGCTAACTAGCAAAAGCACGCGATAGCGGGATTTAGCCTCCCCTCCCTAGGCCCATGTATGCCACGAAGTGGGGAATAGGGCGAGATACCGCAGTTATCGGATCATGAAGCTTCGCGCGACTCGATAGAGGTCTGACGAAAGGTCTACGCGGCGGGATTTGATGATGCCATCGGTGCCCGCCATCGACTCAAGAGGGATGAAGCCCAGCTTGTCGAAGTCCCGCGTCACCATGATGCCGCTGTTCCCTCCGAGCATGTGCTGAACGGCGCCGTATCCGAGGAACTTCGTATACTCGATATCGAACGATACGGGTTCACAGCACCGGAGCTCATAGCCGATATTCTTGGTGATCATGTGAATATCAAGTTTAGCCTCTTTCAGCATGTCCTTGAGCGGTGGAATGAGAACATCGCCAAGCTCTAATTGGGAATAGCGGATGCGACCCATATCATCGCGAGTCGCTTGTTGAAGAGCTTTGCTGCGCGAGGCATCGAGACAATCGAGGATACCTTCGGCAAGGATGATTACGCCGTAGTTCTTCTTCATCGCCATCCGTTTCCGGATGGTGGAGAAGAGAATTGTGGCGATGTTTTCGGGGGTTGGATTGAAGCCCGAAAACTCCTCTGGAATGAGTGTTGAGGTCGCGCCAGCCGCTAACCCGATACCGAGGGCGAGGAAGCCCGCCTTGCGCCCCATGGTGGTCGCGAGGAACCATCGTCGGCAGGTCTTGGCGTCTTCACGAAGGGTCTCTACGATCTTTGTTCCGGCGTGAAGCGCTGTTTCAAATCCAAAGCTGGGATGTTTGTTCGGAAGAATAAGGTCATTGTCGATCGTTTTAGGAACGTGCACGACCGCGATGTCGTGATGACTCTTGGCGAGTTTGTGCGAGAGATATGCTGAACCCTCTCCACCGATAACGATCAGCTTGTCGATGTTATGTTCACGAAGCCCCTTCATCAGGTTCTCTACGTGTTCTTGGTCCTTGAGAGGATTGAATCGTGAGGTTCCGAGGATGGAGCCTCCTTTGTTGTAGATATTCCCTGCGTTGTCTGGGGTCAGATCGATGACGGCGCCCGGTTCCCCCATAGTGAGGTCTCTAAAGCCGTTGACCAAGCCTTTAACCGCGAATCCACGGTTATGGGCTTCGATGACGCTTGAACTAATGACGGAGTTAATTCCAGGGGCGGGACCGCCACTAACAACGATTCCGAAGCATTTACGAGTATCTACTGATGTCATCTCACGCACCCACAAAAGGGCTAACCTTTTATTTCCGCCACTGGCGTCTCACCCTGGAACTGCATCTTCACGATATCGTGAGAAGGACGGCTTTCATCGTCATGGTCGTCATAGCCGCAATCGCCTCCATCCCGGGAGGGAGGAGGCTAGCACATTCGAGAAAACCGGCAAATAAGTGGAAGGACAGGAAAACACCAAAAAGAAAGGGGGCTTAAGCCCCCTTTCCCGATAACCTGAGTAGGTTCTTTCCGCGATACTAGCTCTTCGCGGCTGGAGCCCCCTTGAGCCATCGGTCGATGATCCCCTTGAAGTGCTCCGCTGGGTACGCACCCTTAACAGCTACGCCGTTAACGAAGAATCCAGGAGTGCCTTGAATTCCATTCTTTTGGCCGATCTCTGTGTCAACTTTGATCTGCTTGGCTGCCGCCTCGGAAGCCATATCCTTCTTGAACTTATCAACGTCGAGCTTCAAGCTCTTAGCGAGCTCTACATAGTACTCAGCCCCAAGTTTGTCTTGGTTCTTGAAGAGCTCCTCGTGATATTCCCAGAACTTGCCTTGTTGTTGAGCCGCCCAAGCCGCCTTCGACGATGGCTCAGCCTCGTTGTGGAAGGGAAGTGGGAAGTGTTTAAAGACGATCTTCACATCCTTTGGATACGCCTTCGCGAGCTCGTCCATCGTCTCATAACCACGACGGCAGTACGGGCACTGGAAGTCTGAGAATTCAACGATTGTAACCTTCGCGTCCGCTGGACCCTTCACTGGGCTGCCGCTGATGTCGATCTTTACCGGGTTCTTGAACTGGTCCTCGAGTTCGGACTTTTGCTGGTCCTCTTGCTTCTTCATCGCCTCTTGTTGGCGCTTCTGGAAGTACCGCTCCATGGAGGAGCCGATCTTCTCCATCCCAGAGTCGGTTGTGAGATACTTGTCGATGGCTTTGGCGAAGTCTTGGTCCGAGATGTCAGCCTGTGCTGTTGGAGCCGCAAGGCCGATACCGCAGAGCAAGAGCGCTAATGAAAGGGACTTTATCTTGATCATAATTACTTTAGTTGTTGGCACTTAGTTTTAGTAGATGCGCATCGAAAGGTTCGCCTAAACCGAGGGGGCTCGGGTTCGACCGCCTTTTTGAGCAAGAATCGTGGGATATTACCCGCCAGATTCCAACGATGGGAATAACAGATATTGGGGTAATCGACAAATGATATCTCACACAATAAAGGTCCATCAACACAGTACATGAGCCTTGCTACCGCGAACGATTCCATCACATGTGCGGGCTAGCTCTTTGGTGCGTGTTCAGGTATGCAGTTGCTGAAAATCTGAACTACTTTTCAGCCTCGCCCCGCTACAAGAACGGGGCACGATGGGGCGAAGGGTAGGAGTGAAACAAGGTGCACTATGGGGAGACATATGATTCTTTCAATTCTAACTATCGCTGGAGTATTCTTGGGTTTGGCATCCGCAGCCTCCGCCGCGGACAAGCTCATCGCAACAATTCAAACTAACAAGGGCAATATCGAGCTCGAACTGACCCCAGATCAGACCCCGGTCACGGTAGCCAACTTCGTGAACTTGGCTCAGCACGGATATTATAACGGCGTTAAATTTCACCGAGTGATCAATGACTTCATGGTTCAAGGTGGAGACCCAACAGGAACGGGTGCAGGTGGACCAGGCTATCGCTTTGAGGATGAGTTCGATGCGAGCCTCAAGCACGATGGACCAGGAGTTCTCTCGATGGCGAATGCTGGACCCGGGACGAACGGCAGCCAGTTCTTCATCACGCACGTCGCTACCCCATGGCTTAACGGCAAACACTCCGTGTTCGGCAAGGTTATCAAGGGACAGGATGTTGTGAACTCAATCAAGCAAGGCGATTCGATTGAGAAGGTCACTATCACTGGAGATACAACGGCTCTCTTCAATAACCCAAAGGTTAAGGAGAAGCTCGCTTCGTGGAACCAAGTGCTCGCGAGCAAGAAGGGATAATCTCTTCGCGTGAGACGCAAAACGGGGGCGCGGACCGGTGGTGGTTCGCGCCCCCGTTTTTTATTGTGCACCACACATACCGGAGGGCCCGTCTCCCGACGGGCCGGAACCCGCGATGAAACGGTCGTGCCTACCCGGCCCGTCAGGAGACGGGCCCTCCGGGTGGGTGTGTGGAGCGGATGTTGTGGTGCGATTTAATAGAATGTGAT
>JAULVA010000058.1:0-3453 GCA_032111275.1 Bdellovibrionota bacterium | reverse complement strand
CACCTCAAGCCGCTCACTAGTAACGTACTGAACGCCTCGAACGATTAAGAGAGACCCAGTTCCAAGGTGCGCGATTCCAGCCAGACCGTTCCAAAGCTCTCGCCATTCACCGAACGAAGGCACCTCCCGCCTGAGTCGAGCGAGAGAATCCTGACCGTCCCTATCAACCACGCAGACCGCGGTGCAGACCTCCTCGCATCCACCCAGATTTCGTAGGGCGGCGTAACACCACTCCTTCACAGAGTAGTCGTCATAGAGGTGCGCATGGGTGTCGATTCGTAAGCAGTGGGACATAGGGAATTTAGGACATAGCATCTAGCAACGCGAACACCTCGTCTCGGATACCCGGGTGCATAATCATAAGCGGGTTGTTCGGTTCAATACGCCACTCTTTCAGGGGAACCCTCCTCCTCAGGGGATCGAGCCACACCTCAAGTCCCGCCTCCGCGGCAAGAAGCACGGCCGAGAAATCCCACGGCTTCGCCGAAAACTGCACACTCATCTGCTCAAAACCTTGCGCGAGACGGGCGCAATCGTTGGCGAAACCACCGAAGCGATACATATTCTCGATGGCGTTATGGTTTTTGAGGTGTTGCATCACTCGCGTCTCGCCGTGATGTCCCACAAAGAAGAGAACCCCAGCCTGCACCAGCGAGGAACACGCCGGTGGCGCGAGACGGTGACGATCGCCTACCTCGGGAACGCCAGAAAATTGGGGAGTAGAGATATAGGCTCCGTGTCCCTTAACCGCGGTAAGTAATCGGCCATGTGGCACGCTGAAGAACGAGGCGACTGACAGCTCACCCTCATGCACATACCCAACCAGAGGTCCGTATCCGACGTGCCCTCCCCGTTGACCGAAGAACCGTTTACAGGAGGTGGTCCCATCAAGGGGATCCACAAGGAAATAACTACCTGCGGAATTGATCAGACCGTGAGAACTCTCATCCTCCTCAGCCACCACCGGGTGACCTGCTGGGAGCTTTGAGAGGACCCGCCGCTGACTCTCCAGGTCGAGATTCATGACGAGGGTACTATCCGCCTTTACCGTCACTTCGAGAGCTGCTCCAGTTCGTCCAGCTTCATCGAGGTAATGACCAGCCTCCAACACCGCCGCCTCTACGGTCTGGACGATTGAATTCAAAGGACTAGTGAGAAATGGGTCACTTTTCATGGCCGCAGTGTAGTCCTTTCCTTTCCTCTTTGCCACGGCTCCGATTCCCCCTAAAATCCCCCGTCTGGCGACCTTGTACCTTTATGCCGTACACTGGAGGCGCATGACGAAGGATGTAGCGGACCTCTTCGCCGAGGCCCGCCCCGACAAAAAGGTAGCCAAACTCGCCCTTGGGTCGATCGTGACCGAGTACCTGAAGTTCTACGCCGAGGGACGGGGCCATACGGCACGAGCTAAGCAGCTCGATACGGATAAGTTCCTCGAATTTTTGAAGCGCTTCAAGCGCAGGAAAGAGATAGATGACCTGACCGTGGAGGACTGGGACTTCTCGGCGACACAACGATTCATCGATGAGGCCCTTCGAATCGGAGAGGCCCCCGCTACGGTCGCTCGTCGACTCGCCACCCTGAAACACATGGGCCGAGTTCTCGCCGAGCGAATTCCTGGGTTTGTGAACCCAGCTCGAGATGTCAAACCGCCGAAGCTCCAAGCGCGACGTCCCCAATCGATACATGCCGGTGAGGTGGATGAGGTCAAAGCCAAAGCAGAGTCGGCGAGAATGGAAAAGAACACGTTTAACCGGCTACGCAATGAAACCTTACTGAGACTCCTCCTTGATACCGGACTGCGCGCCGAGGAGATACGAACCATCAAGATGAACCAGCTGAGCGACAAGCTGGAGTGGATCCGCCAGGTTCGAACCAAGGGCCGAAACTTTAGAGATGTGTACATTACCTCAGAGATGCGTCAGCCACTGCGCCTCTACCTGACGGAACGAGAAAAAGAATTAGGGCGGTTTTTTCCGAAGCTGAGCGCGTCGGTAGATGCGTCATTGCCACTCTTTATCAGCTCCTACGGGGCATCCGCGGCGGACCTCAAGAGTTTCGAGTTAAGCCCGAAGAGCGTCTGGCGAGCGATACGCTCATTCACCGTTGATACGAAGCTTCACCCTCACCTTCTGCGTCATACGTACGCGACCAATCTTCTGAACGACTCTCGGGACATTCGCCTCGTCGCTCAAGCGCTGGGACACAGCGATGTCCGCATTACCATGCGATACACCGAACGGGGCAACGAGGAGGTTGCTGAGGCACTTGAGAAGGTGCGAAAAAATGAGAGGTCCTCGGAATAGTCACATATCCCTCACGCTGGATCGACCCTTCGGTAGGGCCCGACTCCTGGCGGGCCGTGCCACAACTGGAGGTATCGAGGCTTCATCGACAGGCGATGCGATACGGCCTGCGGGGACGCGGGCCATACCGGGTGCCGATTGATACGGAGGTGTCGAGACCCCATCGACAGGTGAGGGAATCCCTCAGTGACTGTCTCCAAATACCGGTGTATCCTCTCCCCCATGACACTCGATCGACTCCTTGTTCGCTCCCTCGCTAAGAAGTTCCACACCCCTCTCTACGTTTTTGAGGAATCGGTCGTTCGCAAGCGATGTCGGGAATTGAAGGCCGCCATCACCTATCCCAACACCGTGATCCGCTATGCCTGCAAAGCGCTGACCCTCAGAGCGATACTCTCGATTGTGAAGGATGAGGGTATCTGGATCGACGCGTCATCTCTGAATGAGGCAAAGCGAGCGCTGCTCGCGGGGTTTGAACCTCACCAGATCGCCTACACCGGCGAAAGCGCCTCAGCTGGGGTGTTCAGCGAGCTTCTCACCATGAAGGTGACCGTGAATTGTAGTTCGCTCGATCAGATGCGAATTCTTGGTCAAGTTCAGCGGGGCGCGAAACTCTCGGTGCGAATCAACCCAGGAGAGGGGCACGGAGCGAACAACAAGGTCAACACCGGCGGTCCCGCTAGCAAGCATGGCATCTACGTGGATCAACTCGATGAGGTACGCGCCATCATCAAAGAGTACGATCTGAAGCTCGATGGCATCCACGCCCATATCGGCTCTGGAACGGACCTCTCGCACTGGCTACGGATTAAGGACCTGACCCTCGACATCGCGCGACAGTTCGAGGATCTCTCCTTCGTGAATTTAGGTGGTGGGCTTCCGGTTGTGTATAACCCGGAGACCGACCAGCCGATGCCGCTCAACGAGTGGGGAGAGCGGCTGACCGACAGCTTCGAGGGATTCTCAAAGGAGTACGGCAAACCGGTCCAACTCCAGATCGAACCGGGACGTTACATCGTCGCGGAATGTGGCCATCTCATCGCGGAGGTCCAAAACGTGAAGCGCACGCCGACGTACAACTTCGCGCTCCTGAACACCGGGTTCAACCATAACCCTCGACCGGCGATGTACGGAAGCTATCACCCCC
>JAULVA010000057.1:0-4147 GCA_032111275.1 Bdellovibrionota bacterium | reverse complement strand
GCTCTTGCCCCCCCCCCCCCCCCCAAATCAAAACTCTCAAAAAAAAAAACACACACACTCTCTCCCTCTCTCTCTCTCGCCAGTCACCGACGTCGAGTCCGGCCTCCAGGCGATCGAGAAGCTCCGCTCCCATCCCCCCGGTCACTTCGACCTCGTCCTCACCGACGTCATGATGCCCGACGTCGACGGCGTCGAGCTGCTCAGGCACGTGCGCGCCGAGCCCTCGCTGCGGGCCGTGCCCGTCGTGATGATGTCGGCCAACGAGCACGCAGAGACGGTCTTCGAGTGCATCCGGCTCGGAGCGGAGGACTACCTGACGAAGCCGATCTTCGTCCGCGAGCTCGTAACGCGCGTCGAACTGCTCTATCTGATACCCGAATTTTGTCGCGCATGCGCGGACATCTTCCTGAGTTCCACCTCCGAGGCCAGCAAAAAGATCCATGTAAACCTGGACGGTGGCTGCTATCGACTCCTTCAATGCCCCGCCGTGCTGTCTGCCGATCTCAAAGGGGGACCCACGGAGTGGGACTACGGGCATCGGCTCGAGGAGGTCTCGGTCTTTCATGTGTTCAGGCCCTCGGATTGACATGTTACCCAGGAGATTTGGGAGAACTTTCGGCAAACAGGCCTGCATATTAATGGGATTAGAGGGAGATGTCACACGCTTGGTTCTCCGTTAATCTTTCAAAGGACAGACGTACAATCGGTCCTGTTCGCCATTCCGCAGGAAGGTTTTCTCGACTGAGAATCCGTGCCGCTCATAGTAACGATGGGTGCCGAAGTTAGAAGCGGCGTCCTCAGCGACAGCGGCGACCGCAGTTGCTCCCAGCGTCACTCCGAGCCTTTTCGTGTCGTCCATAATCGTGTCTGCGAGGGGCTTCATGGTGACGCCCGCGCTCTTTCTATATTCAGGAGCGACTCCAAGCCATCCCATGTAGATTCGACCTGGATCGTTATCTACTTCGTACACACCTGAGACTCCCGCTGGCTTCCCATCAATCCGGTAGAGTGTGTAGCAGACTAGCTCTACATTCGTGCCCATGAATTCAGAATTGTAGCGAAGTTCTCCCGACGTATAGCGATGGTACGCTAAGGCAGCGGCTCGCACATCCTCTTCGAGGGGAAAGCACTGTTTAATTACCGACAAGGCCTCCTCAACGTTTGCAGGAGAAACCAACTCACCGGAGACGGCTGCGAATGTCGTCCTTCCCGGAACGGCCCCCCCGCAGAATTTAAATTCGCTCACCGAGAGTGCTCCCGGTCTAGTGGCACTAGTGTGCATCATGGTGACTTTCTACCTTTGTTCAGGCTTAGCAGCCTGGCCATCTTACCTGCTTTTGCTCCTCATGCCCAAGCCCAGTCGAGGAGATCTTCATGATATAGGAGTTCTTCTAGGTGACGTGACCTACCGCCCAGATGAAAAGGTCTCTTAGTTCCGGTTGTTTAGAGAGCGCCTTGGACATTTCTCGATGTTGTAACGGGCCGGCACGTGAGCACCGTAGCTTGGGAGGGCAAGGCGACAGTATACAAGGTTTCCAGCGAGTTCCATATCAGGTATCTAGGTGTCGTGGCCCAGCTCCCGATTGTTAGTGTGCCTCTTGCCGGAATGGCTAATATTTCGGTGCCCCTTTGACAGGATAGCTATGTCAGGTTGTTCCCATCATAGTCAGGAAATTCCCCCTAGCACCGGTAAGGGGGTGGGATTTATAGAGCCTACGGCTCAAATACAAGACAGCTTCGATCAGCCCAAGCTGCCGTCACGGGCGATATTTGATCCTTCGATAAAGATCGATACCGTTGTCGATATCCGAGATATGTTGGAGAGGAATCCAGCCAGGGCTATGAATCTTCTCGAGAAGGCGTTCAAGCTCTACTACGAGTGCTTTCCTGATCCCGGGGGCCGAGAATGCCAAGAGACCATTTTAGCATGCCTCCAAGATCCGGAGGTTAATTGGCGAGTTTATGTCGCTCTAGATAAAGACGAAACGGTGCTCGGCGGTCGCCACGTGAACATCATGGAAACCGCTATCAAAGGTGAGCTTGTAAAGTTCGCGTGGGGGGAGCATCTCTACGTCAATACAGATCCTGAATATCGTCGCCAAAAGATCGGCTCCTGTATCGTACAGCAGACTAACGCGATGTTAAGGAACCTTAATGTTGGACTCGTATTCTCAGAACAGAACGATCCCTACTTAATGACCCATCATGAGGTTGAAGTCGATATGCAGTCCGGCATCTTACCGCAGCAACGTCTCGAGTTTTGGGGCAAGCAAGGCTATCGAGCCCTCAACGCCCCGTATGCTCAACCATCACTCGATGGCGGAGATCCCCTGTTGTATCTTCGATTGTGCTGCAACGTTATGGAACCGGCGCTCATTCCTGAGTCCGTAGGCTTTACGGGCAAGAGCATCGATAGAGACGCGTATCTCTCCATGATCAGACATTTCCACGGTACGTTCGTCGAAGACATGAACGCCGATCCCACTAGCGCGTATATAAAAAGTCTCGTGGACTCCGGTCCGACGCAGATCGCGCTGATTCATATCGGGGAGCCTCGAACGTTTTGCCAGGAGCGGATCGACCTCGCGGTGTAGAATGCCTGATTGAGAGGGTGGTCATTCCTGAGCGCCAAGTGGTTGCGTGAGGTAAATCCCGTGTGTAACGCGCGAGATTGTGGCAACCAGGAAGGGGGCCCTCCCACCGGCCAGGAATCGCAGTCGCTGTTTCGGCTACTGTCATGCGTCGCAATTCAATTCGACAGGTCTGAACATCACCGGCCTGTGTGGAGACAGACCCTCCGGGCGGAAATCCAATCTTCACTCGTCGTTCAGAACTGGCTCGGCGATCGACTTCAGCCAGAAGTCTGTCCTGCCGCCTAGTGGATCCACGGCGACTTGGCTCGTTGTATCGAATCGGATGTACTCACGCTGGGATGGTGAGAAAGGTTTCCAATCTGGCGTTGCCTTCGTAGCTGGGTTTCCAGTTCTCGCGAACGCGATCAGCACGTCCTGCATCACAGCCGACAGCGCCTCTCGCTGCCCTCGCTCCTCATCGCTCTGAGGTTTACCCATCAGTGCTTGGCCACTCGGAGAGTTCCACGTGCCGAGAAAAAAGATCACATCGGCCGCGTGGAGCGCCCGGCGTCGAGGATCGTTGCAGGAATAGTCAAAACGATACATCCAGCAGCGACTCTGCCTCCGGGCGACACTGTTGGCGAATATGAGGCTTGGCGCCCCAAACATCGCGTCCCCCAACACGTGCATCCCCCGCACTCCATCGGATTCATGCGCGAATTCCTTTTGGTACAGGGCGTTCATCTCATCCTTTACCATATCGGGAAGGAAAGGACACGCCTCGATAGCCCACGCGGCGGATCTGCGGTCGAGGTCATCGTCCCATGTAAGCCACAATCCCATCTCGTAGCCGGTGAAACCGATCAAGATATCGAAGTCATCCGCCGCTCCAGCGTGAGCGGCGATGAATGGATCGAGTTCGCAGAAGGAGGGATCGACCCGGGGATAAAAGAGTGTGTCCATTTCGAATAGTATGTCACTTCGACGAACAACCTCTGCGCATCTGGTGAGTAGGCACTCGGTGGAGAGCGCTCGAAGCTCCGCGAAGGTGGTGATGCCTAGTTCTTGCAGGAAGTGTCTAGCTCGCGAGCGCCCCTCCTCAAGGACGTGTGTCGAGCGGGTGTGATCGTGGCCGAAGCCGGTCACAGATCCCACGCCGCTCATCATGACGAGCCGCTTAACCCGGCCTTTGAGCGCTCCGGTAGCGATCATCCAGCTTATGTCCATGCTTCCGGCCGATTCCCCGACCAGGGTGATGTTATCGGGATCGCCCCCAAAAGAGGCAATATTCCGTCTTACCCAATCGATGGCGCATAGCTGATCTCTCACGCAATGAGCATGCGCTCCTTTCGGTGCGTCATCTCCAAGCGTGGAGAGATCGAGCGCCCCGAAGATTCCGAGGCGATAGTTGAATGTGACCGCCACCAGATCTCCGCGAGCTACCATGAGTCCGTCACTTTCCTTGACAATTTCGTCAATTTCACTTAGCGCTTCAGGTTTTTCGATCTTTGCAATAACCTTTGCTTTACATTTTTTAGCAGCGATAATTTTTTTCAATTCGATGATGTCCTTCG
>JAULVA010000056.1:0-1758 GCA_032111275.1 Bdellovibrionota bacterium | reverse complement strand
GTCACATACGCCTTCTTGAAACCTGCTCGCTTTCCCATACCTTTCGCGGTGCGCTTGGTCTTTCCGATAAACCGGCAAGTACGAACGCCCTCAACTTTCACTGAGAACACTCGCTCTACCGCTCCTCGGATCTCATCCTTCGACGCGCGTGGGTCTACACGAAACGAGACTGTCTGCCCGGTTGCGCCAACCAGCGCGCTCTTCTCCGTGATCACCGGAGAGAGGAGGATACCGTAGTCACCTACCTTCGCTTTAGCGGGAGTCGCTTTCTTCTTAGCCATACGTCCTTCCTACTCTTACTACTCAGCCGCCTTTCCAACTCGTGCCTCAAGCTCAGCGAGCGCCGCGCTTACACACACAACTTTCTTGCAGTTGATCAGGTCATACACGTTAACACCCGACACTGGGGTCACCGTAACGCCTGGGATGTTTCTGAAACTAAGTGCGAACTTTGTCCGCTCCTCAGTAGCCTGATTCGGAACGATAACTACCGTCTTCTGCCCCGCGATTCCGAGGGACTTAAGAAGCGCCGACGCCTCTTTCGTCTTGCCAGCGGTTCCGTTCATTCCCTCTACAACGAGAACTCCCTCTTGAGCCATCTTTACAGCGAAGGCTGAGGTTAGAGCGCCCTTCTTCACTCGCTTACCGAGTCTAAACTCGTAGCTGCGAGGAGCCGGTCCGTGAACAACAGCTCCGCCAACCATAAGGGGCGAAACGCTCGATCCCGCTCGCGCGTTACCGGTTCCCTTCTGCTTAAACGGCTTCTTCTTTCCACCCTTAATCTCACTGCGAGTGAGAACGTCGTGGGTACCAGCTCGCTTTTTAGCGCGCTGCCAACGAACCGCGGTGTGAATGAGCTCACTCTTGATAGTCGCGCCAAACACTGAGGACGAGAGAGCTACAGTGCCCTTCTCTTTCCCCTTGGCGTCGAACAACTTCGTATTGAGAACTTCTGACGTCATAGTCTCTTACCTCCCTCGCCTCTTACTGCTTTTTGGCTTTACGGATAACAACGAGGCTGCCACGAGCACCAGGAATTCCACCCTTAACGAGAATGATATTCTCCTCTGGGCGAACACCTACTACTTGAAGGTTCTGAACGGTGACGTTGTCCCCACCCATTCGACCCGGCATGCGTTGATTCTTAAAGATACGGCCTGGGAACTTACGGCAACCGACCGCTCCCACGTGACGACGAACCTCGTGAGTACCACGGGTCATCGGTTGACCCTTCATGTGGTGGCGTCGCACTACTCCCTGGAAGCCGCGGCCGATCGACACACCGGAAATATCTACAGTTTCGCCGTCCTTGAAGACGTCGCCAACCTTAACCTCCTTGCCGACCTCACCCCAACCGAGGCTCTGTACATCACAGCGTACCTCCTTGACGTGGTAGAAAGCGCCTTGCCCGCCCTTCTTGAATGAGCCCTGCTCAGCCTTGGTGCAGCGCTGCGCCTTCTTCGGCTCGAAACCGAATTGCACAGCGTTGTATCCGTGAACGTCCTCTCCACGAACATCCAGGACGTAGCATGGTCCAGCTTGAATAATGGTTACAGGAACGCTTGCGCCCTCAGGTGTAAACACCTGAGTCATTCCCAACTTCTTTCCTAATAGCCCCTCAGGGTAGTGTTTTGACGTACTCATGAAGAGGTCCCCCTCGTAAAATCTTTCGCTATTCTCTATTGAAGCTTGATCTCGACATCGATACCGGTCGAGAGCTCAAGTTTTCCCAACTCATCAATCGTTTGCTGAGTAGGC
>JAULVA010000055.1:0-1863 GCA_032111275.1 Bdellovibrionota bacterium | reverse complement strand
TCACTAATCGACCGTCACGCGCCTCGGGGCCGCCGAGCACAAATGTAACGGATCCAGCTCCAACACCTCGCTCCGCGAAGAAGCGCTCCAAGGCCGTTAGGTGAGCGACCGCGACCTCAACGGTGTTCGCTGTCGCGTTGATCTTTCTGATACTGACCGGTATAGATACCGATGCGGTGACATCATGTTCCCGAATCACGCTAGCTACAGCCTCAAGCTCAGCGGTATCCCCTCCAAGCGCTCCAAGATCATCGAATATCTGAGTAATCTCAAGCCCACCGATCGGAGCTTTGTCGAGCGACACGGTCTGAGCGCCGGCCGGTACCGCATCGCGCTGGGAGGCCCGCTGGAATGCCCCCACGGTGAAAACCAGCATGATGAGAAGCACAGCCACATATTGGGTGTAAAACGCCTTCAGAATGCGTCTATCGCAACCAATCTGTGAACGTGCATCGGATGACATGCTGCTTACCCGTTAGTAACTATTTCCCGCGTTCGTCACGAAACTTTGAAGGCGCTGCTCCAACATCATAGGGTTCTCCAAACGAGCAACGCTCGTGAGTCCCTCAAGGGTTATATCTTTGGAGAACTCCCGCTCCTGGGCGACAACTCGCAACTTACCCGACATTGGGAAGAAAAAGAGGTTGGCCGCCACAGACCCGTAGAGTGTCGCCACCAAAGCCAGGGACATCGCCGGGCCTACAGCGCTTGCATCCTGCAGTGAGCCCAGCATGTGGATCAGCCCGATAAGGGTACCGATAAGGCCCATCGCTGGAGCGAAGTTGCCCATCGTTTCCCATACCTGAACCGAGCGCCACGCTTGATCGTTGGACGTGCGCATCTCCCGTTGAAGAATACGAGAGATCTCCTCGGCCGATTGGCCATCCACCGTAAGCTCAAGACCCAAACGCAAGAAAGGGTCACCTGCTCGACGAGCCTCTTGCTCAAGGATGAGAAGCCCCTGCTCCTTTACTCGGCGGGAGAGATCAACAAGATATGAGATCCGATCGCTCGGACCTTCAGGCGGTAGGAAGAGTACCGCTCGAGCTGCCTGAATCGCTGTGCGAATATCTTTCGTTGAAAACTGGATCAGGGTTGAGGCGATCGTTCCGCCCAAAACAAGAAGTAGCCCCTCAACACTAATGAACGTGAGCGGATTGCCGCCCACCATAGCGCCCAATACCACCAATCCTAACGAGATTGAGAGGCCCACGATCAGGGATGTGTTTACCGCCGGCGGGGTCTCTCCGAGACGACCGCCGCGATTAAATCTCTGACGCGACGAGGATAGCTCTTCCATGCTTTTTCCTACAAACAAAACACCTCGTTGCGGCCAAAGCGGCGTGAATAGAAACCGCGTGTCAAGGAACCTCTCGCCCCATCGAGAGTGGAAGCGGGAAGGAGTTCAATTTTTTGGCGCTTTGCAACGTTACGATGTTGAGATGACAGGAGGACCGAGGAAGGATGCACCTATTTTTTCGACTACTTATCCCCCTCTGTGCGCTCAAGGACTTGGACGACAATGCGCCTGCAAAACAGTATCTTACCGAGGAGGCGTCAACGGATTGGCAGAGGACTGGGGAGAAGGGGCAAAACCCCGCTATCGCGTGCTTTTGCCAGGTAGCGGTGCTGCCGCACCGCTTTCTTCTCGCGTCTTTGCGATCAGAATAGGCCTCACACCTATGCAAAACAACGCGAATGCGTTGTTTTGCTTTGTCTCTCTACGAGGATGTCTTTACGCCGGTCGCGCCGTAGATGTCGACCTTCTTTTCTTTAATCTCAGTGAGCAACGCGCGAAAGGCTTTGGCGCTGTTTACTGAACTTCCCTTCTCACCATACCTTTGTTGAAGAACACCCTGGTCA
>JAULVA010000054.1:2106-2501 GCA_032111275.1 Bdellovibrionota bacterium | reverse complement strand
TACCGATTCCGTACTCCCTATTGAGGGAGTCGCACCAGGCGTCAACCAATTCTTTGTTGCCCTGCGACGTCTCATACGCCACTACCTTCTCGTGATAGGCCGCGACGCCGTTCAAAAATTCAGCTGGAGAGAGGAGGTCTGGCTGGCCGATGTTCAAGCGAAACACGTGAACTCCCCGCTCCTCCGCCTCCTGCGCGAGTCCCGCCAATCGTCGAATCGGGGACGGGGGAGTCTTCTGGGCGCGGTGGGAGAGTTGAATATCAGACATCTGCGAATTTTAGGTCAAAACACATTAAAGCGGTCGCGCCTCTGCCCGGAGCGTGCGCTACGTCCATAGGGTCACATGCGCGTGTAGCAAGCCACCTTCCCCACCATATTTCAGCGCACGCGTATTG
>JAULVA010000054.1:1690-2093 GCA_032111275.1 Bdellovibrionota bacterium | reverse complement strand
CTCGTCGTTCTGACACGAGTAGGCTCGCCCGGGGTCCTTACATCCAACCCTTACGGCGAAAAATGACGAGCAATATTGTCGACAGCGCCACTATGAATACCCACACCGCGGGGTATCCATAACGCCATTCAAGTTCAGGCATGAAATGAAAATTCATCCCGTAAACCCCCACGACAAAGGTGATGGGTATGAAGATAGTCGAAACCACCGTAAGCACCTTCATAACTTGGTTAAGTCTATTGCTTACGCTTGAGAGGTACACATCAAGGGCGCTTGCCATGATATCCCGCAAGGTCTCAACGGTGTCGATAACCTGAATAGTGTGATCATAGAGGTCACGAAGGAACACTCGCACACCTTTGGTCACCAAGGGGGACTCATCGCGAAGTAAAGAGTTAACGAT
>JAULVA010000054.1:0-1680 GCA_032111275.1 Bdellovibrionota bacterium | reverse complement strand
CTCCACACTCGGACGCGCGACAACCTCGTCCTCAAGTTCATCGATCTCCTCGCCCAACTCCTCAAGCACGCTGAAGTAGCCGTCGACAACCGCGTCAAGCAAGGCGTACATCAAGTAGTCCGCCCCGAGCTTACGGATGCTCCCCTTCCCTGCCGCGACGCGCTGCCGCACGGGCTCGAAGAGATCCCCATCGTCCTCAAGAAAGGAGAGCACAAAGCCTTCACCACACACGACACTTACGTGCTCCGCCTCAATTCGCCTGCTCTCACGGTTATACGAGATCATCTTGAGGGTAACGAAGATATAACCCTCGAAATCCTCAAGCTTTGGGCGCTGCGTTGTATTGACGATATCCTCCACTACAAGAGGATGAAGATTGAAGTTCTCACCAATCGTTTTGAGCACCTCGACCTGATGGACTCCGTCGATTGTGTACCACGACACTTCCCCGCCATCAGGCCGCGGTCGACAGTCAGCCGCCTCTACAATTCGTTTTGGCTCAAAGCTATCTTTTCCATATCGAATGCGAGTTATGGAGACGGGCTCGGACTTCCCCTTTCCCACATACACAACACTGCCCGGAGAAGAGCCCGACGGCTTATGACTTAACCCTTTCGTTATCGACACTGTGGCGGCCTATTCGATTCTAGAAGACGCGGCGGCCCCGTAGCCCCACGCCATCTCACGATGCCATACCACCCGCTAGGAGAGTATCCGAAAAATCATTACGTGTCGGACACCGCTAACGGGAAAGACCCTGTGGTATCGGAGTTCGAGGGCTCCTGCGCCTCAATCGCGTCAAGAAGTGCTTTGATCCTGCCGTTCTCTTGCACCGGCCGCCCTTCCCAAAAAAATCGAATATTACATGAGTTAATGGCAGAACCGTTTACGGAGATAACCACCGGACCAGGTCGCTTGCGATTTGGATTTGAGATTCTAAAAAAGCGTCGCGCGAAGAGAGTCCCGTTGCGCCCACTTCCAAACATATCCAAGAGCCACGTCGGCCCCTTACTGAGCGCGTAGTCGAGTGAGGCCGCTAGACTCGCTTTACCTCCCGATACGAAATAGTCTACAGAGGTGTCACGCTCCGAGAGCACGAAACGAAGGAACGCGGCGCACACGCCTCTCACTCCAGAGGTCCACTGGAAGCAGCCACACTGCGCGTACGCTCCAGAGGTTTTACCGCGAACGCACGTATGTGGCCGCGGCGCGCCTACTAACTCTACTTGCGTGCGCACAAGCTCAACGGGTGTGGCGCCCTCGAAATAGAATGTTACCGAGCTCTCCTGCATAATGGTCTCCTCAAGTACGACGACCCAACCGCCTTCCTACATTGGTAGCTATGGATGGCAAAACAGAGGGTCTCTGATTTCACCCACGTGAAGGTGTGGATTCTCGCCGCGAACACGGAAGGCACGACGTACGCGCCCCCGCCTGCGGAGTATCATGCACGACGAGAAGAGAAGCTGTTGACGGAACAGTATTCCGAGACAGAATCGGACAATGAGTCGCCGGAGACGTCAGAAAACAAGGGAGAAACTCATACGATCGCCGCGAGAAGGAAAGCTTAGTTAAACTCCTCAACCACGAATATATCCGGCCGCTTAGTACGATGATTGAATTGGAGCTGAACCTTATACACCGCGTTCCCAAGGGAAAACTGGAACTTCGCTGGCGCTC
>JAULVA010000053.1:0-6098 GCA_032111275.1 Bdellovibrionota bacterium | reverse complement strand
ATCATCAATGCGGCGACATCCTGAGAGCTGAAACGGTGCTGATCAAAAAACTCAGATGGCCTCTTTCCAGTGACTCGTACAATCTCAAGGGCGCGAGAGACTCGCTGCGTGTCGTTCACGTGAAGCCGCGCGGCGGTCGTGGGGTCCACGCGCCGCAACTCCTCGTACTGCTCCTCTCGTGAGAGTTTCGCCACCGCGGCTCGCACATCAGGCGGGGTCGCGGGCACCTCAGCTATTCCGTGCAAGAGGATGGTAAGATACATACCCGATCCACCAACCAGCACGGGAACTTTTCCACGATCAGCAACCTCTCGCAGGCACGAGAGAGCGCGCTCACGGTACTCACCCGCGTTCATAGGCTCGTTGGGAGAGACAAGATCAAGAAGATGATGAGGAACTCCGTGTCGTTCTTGAACGGTAGCTTTCGCCGAACCGATATCCGCGCCCCGATATACCTGCACCGAATCGACGTTAACCACCTCTCCGTTAAGATGCCGCGCGAGCGCGATGCCGAGGGCGGTTTTGCCAGATGCCGTCGGCCCACATATAGCGAGCGCTTGAATCGGCTGAGCGGTCATTACCTATCCCTACCGAACCATCGCTCCACTGCGTCGCGAGAGAACTCAGCGACAACGGGCCTGCCGTGCGGACACGCTCCCGCGGTCTCAGCGACGTCAAGTTGTTGTAAGAGCGCGTACGCCTCCGATCGATTGACTACATCCCCTCCCCGCACGCTGGCATGGCAGGCGAGGCGCGCGGTCAGATGATCGATTCGCTCATCGAGACGCTCTCGCCATCCGGCCATCACAGGCTCCGCCGCGATATCTTTAATCACCCCGATTGCGTCAATATGCGAGAGAACTCCAGGAACACCGTGAACCTCAACCGTTTCAGCGTCAATCTGCGCCACCTCGAACGCGAGTTCCTTGAGAGCTTCTTCCTGCTCCAGCAATCCAACAACCTGCTCCGGCGTAAGACGGACTCGCTCAGGGATAAGCAGCTTCTGTTCGGTGAGGGCTCGCTTTGAGCGGGCCTCACGAATCTTGTTGTAGTTCACACGCTCATGCGCGGCGTGCATATCAACGACGACCAGGCGGTCATCTATCTCGCACACAAGGTAGCACCCAAGAAGTTGACCGATGTAGCGAAGGTCCTGAAAGCGAAAATCTCGGTTGGCAATACTCTTCGTGGCATCTTCATAGGCCGGTGGTGGTGTCGAGGCGACAAAGAACGAGGGCTGGAAGCTCCGGGGTGCGATCTCCTCAGCGACATTCGATCCTCCGAGAGTCTGCGTGACGACAGGAGCAGCTGCAGACTTAGCGGTCGGAGCCGGTATGGGCCACTCAAAGCGCGAGATTGGAGCCGTCTGCGGTACCGATACCACTGAAGTTTGGAGATCGCTCGGCGCGACAAAAGCGCCTCGGGGAAACTCCACCGGAGCAGGCGGCGCGGCTTCAGCTTGCGGCGGCATCGGAGTCGCCACGTTCATCAATGGGCGCTTAATCGAACGAACTCCTGCCAGCACAGCGCCGCGCACAACCGCGAATACCTGGTCAGGATGACGGAAGCGCACCTCACTCTTCTGCGGATGGACGTTTACATCCACGTATTCAGGGGGCATCGTGATAGAGAGGTACCCGATCGGAAACTCCCGATCCTTGAGCATCGAGTCATACCCCTCACGCACGGCGCGAAGGATAATCTTATCGGAAATGAGGCGTCCGTTGATCAGGATCACAAATCCAGAAGCGTCAGAGAGCGCCTGCCCTGGATGCCCAATCATCCCCTGCACCTTAACCCCACCCTCTCGCAGTGCGATAGGCGTAAGGTCTCCCGGAAATACATGCGCTCCCCGCGCCTGAATAGAATCAACGATCGGAAGGTTAAGAACCTCATCGCCATCAGATACGAGGCGATAACGGACATGGGGTCGAGAGAGGGCCGAATGCGCGACCCACGACCGAATACGCGAGACCTCGGAGCGTGGAGATTTCAGGAACTTCCGCCGCGCTGGGGTATTGAAGAAGAGATGTTCAACCTCCATCTCCGTGCCCTCGTTCCACGCGACCGACTGTACATCGACGAGCTTCCCACCCCGAAAGGTAACAGCCGTTCCGATGCTCGCGTCTTTCGAGCGTGTCGTAAGCTTAATCTTTGATACAGCGGCGATAGAGGCCAGCGCCTCACCACGAAACCCCATCGTTGTGAGGGTGTTGAGATCCTCGAGAGCGGTTACCTTCGAGGTCGCGTGGCGCTCAAAGGCGAGAAGCGCCTCATCACGGGTCATTCCACATCCGTTATCACGGACCCGAATCCGATTGTGTCCACCCGACTCAAGGGCGATAAAGATGTCGGTCGCTCCAGCGTCAACGGCGTTATCAACAAGCTCTCTAACGACCGACGCTGGCCGCTCGACAACCTCACCAGCCGCTATCTGGTTAATAACAACGTCAGACAGTACCTTTCTCTTCATTCCCACCTCGGCACGACCTTAACTTCACGTTCCCGCCCGTACACGCCACCCTTCCGCAATACAAGCGTTATACTTTGCGAGCGATCGGAGCGACGAATAGCGTCCTCCACCTCGTCGCGGTTCCGAACCTTCACGCCGTTCACCTTGTAGATCAGATCGGCGCTCTCGATCTCCTCACGATATCCACGCACAAAGGCGTTTGTCGGTAAGGGGCGCTCAATCGGCGAGATACCGGCCCGAGCAGCTACACCATCTGGCGCGACCCGAAGCACCATCGGTCCCTGGTCCGTGTCAACGAGTTGCCATCCCATTCGAGGTCGACTCACCTTTCCGCTCGCGAGCAGCTCAGGGAGAATTCGGCGGATATTGTTGATCGGCACGGCGAATCCTATACCAGCCGACGAACCGGACTGGCTCAATATCGCGGTATTAATACCGATGAGACGCCCGTCACTATCAAGTAATGGACCGCCTGAGTTGCCAGGATTAATCGCCGCGTCAGTTTGGATAAGATCTCGCAGCGCGGTACCGTTCCCCGTCTTCATCGTTCGGTCGAGCGAGGAGACGATACCGGAGGTAAGACTTCGATAGAGTCCAAAGGGGTTACCGATCGCGAACACACGTTGCCCAACCTCAAGCTTGGAGGAGTCACCAAACGGGGCCGCGGCCACTTCGGTCACCTTGTCCAAGAACTTGAGCACCGCGATGTCGTTCTCCTGATCGTATCCGACGAGCGTCGCTTTACTGCTCGCGCCCGAGGCGAGCATGATCTCAACCGTGCCACCCGACTGAAGTGCGCCTTGGACGACGTGAAGGTTCGTAACGACGAGGCGGTTCTCTGCGTCGATAATTGTACCACTCCCGGTACCCTCTTGCGGTTTTATGTCGTCAAAGAAGGCGAACGGATCAATCACATAACTTCGGGTAGTAATAAAAACCACAGCCCGGTTGACCCGCTTGTAGAGATCGATAGTTTTTTGCTCTTCAGGTGTACGCGAGGAAATCTGAGGTACCTGGGCGATCGCGACGCCCGCCATTCCGCTCCACAGCACACAAGCGAAGAGCCACGCTAGGAACCTCACGCGTCCTCCCCCTCTGCGTCGATCTCTCCCGGACCCGAGAGATGTCGAACCCGCTCCACCTTAATAACACCGGGAACCATCTCAATGGCGCGCTTTATCTTTTGTAGTTGTTGCGCGTCTGTGATCGTAAGCTCGAAACTGATCACAGCTTTGCCACGTTCAGTTTTAATCTGCGCGCTCGCGATATTTACCCCAATCGCCGTGATAGCTTGCGTTACAGAGGCTAACAAACCGAGCTGATCTTGGGAGTGAACCGTAATTCGAACACGCCGCGGGGCGCGAACGCCGGTATCCCACTCCACATCGATCTGTCGCATCACGTCGCTGCTCAGCACGAACGGACACTCAGCGTTGTGAACGGTCACACCTCTTCCCCGGGTAATGAACCCGACGATTCGGTCCCCCGGAAGGGGTTCACAACATTTCGCGAAACGAACCAAGATATCATCGAGGCCCGAGACCCGCACACCAACGCGGTCTCTGCTAACCGCGGCCGCGCGTTGGAAGATCCGCTGCAACGGCGATGGCTGAGACTCAAGCTTAGCCACCACCGACTTATCTTCAGGCAGGAGCTTCGCGATCACCTTGGCGGAACTGATCTTTCCGTACCCGATACCAGCAAAGAGATCACCAACGGCTTTGACGCCCATCTCTTCGGCCACCCGTTGAAGACTACCGTCCTTCTCAAGTTTTTTAAGGCTGAGCTTTACTTTTCGCAGGTCCTTCGTCAGGAGATCCATTCCCAACACAAGCGAGCGGGCATGCTCCTCGGCCTTCAGGAATGCCCGAATACGCTGCTTCGCTTTGGAGGTTTTCACAAACCGAAGCCAATCCTTACTCGGGACGTGCGTCTTCGAGGTCACTACCTCAACCGTATCGCCATTTGAAAGGGTGTGGTCGAGCGGCACCATCTGCCCATTTACCCGCGCCCCTACCGTGCGATGTCCCACATCGGTGTGAACGGCGTAGGCGAAATCTACCGGCGTGGCGCCATACGCGAGACGGATAAGGTCTCCACGCGGCGTAAAGATAAAGACCTCCTCGGGATAAAGCTCTCCCTTGACCGACTGCAAGAACTCGTCAGGGTTCTTGAGGTACTGCTGCGTCTCTACAAGCTCCTTGACCCATTGCAGATCGAACGCTGGAGCTCCACCCCCCTCTTTGTAACGCCAGTGCGCCGCGATACCCTCTTCAGCGATGCGGTGCATCTCTGGGGTTCGAATCTGGATCTCGATGCGTTGGCCCTCCGGTCCAATCACCGACGTGTGCAGTGACTGGTACATATTTGGCTTCGGCATCGCGATGAAATCTTTAAATCGACCAGGGATCGGTTTCCACGCGGAGTGAACGACACCAAGCGATTCGTAACAGGCGCGAACGGTAGGCACGATCACGCGAAAACCGAGGATATCGTAGACATCCTCGAAGGAGAGTTTATCCTTATCCATCTTCTGCCAGATGGAATAGTAGTGTTTGCCGCGCCCCTTCACCGACGCTGAGATCCCCGCCTCAGCGAGCGTCTTTTGAATATCGACCGTAACCTTCTCAACGTAGGCCTCTCGCTCCGGAGCGCTCTTCTTGATGTGCGCCTCAATCTGCGCGTAGAGCTCCGGACGAAGGTAGAGGAGACAGAGATCTTCCAGCTCAGATTTCAGCCAATGGATACCGAGTCGATTGGCGAGCGGAGCGTAAATATCCTGTGTCTCCGCGGCGATTCGGTGCTGTTTATCCTCTGAGAAATATTTGAGCGTCCGCATGTTGTGCAACCGATCGCACAACTTCACCAACACCACTCGAATGTCTTTAGCCATCGCGAGAAGCATTTTGCGGAAGTTCTCCGCTTGCTTCTCTTCTCGAGACTCAAACTCAATCCGCGTGAGCTTAGTAACGCCTTCCACGATGTCGGCGACACCGGGGCCAAACTCACGCTGAATATCCTCGCGAGTGACATCGCTGTCCTCGATCGTATCGTGAAGCAAAGACGCGACCACAGAGGGCTCGTCAAGCTTGAGCTTACAGACGAGCAACGCCGTCTCGACAAGCAGCAGCAGGAGTTGAAAAAACTCGAGGTCCAACTGCAAAAAAAACTTTCCCGCATTCCGAAGGAAAAGAAAAAACTCGAAGTGGATCTTGCGATTCCCACGGTGTCTCTCGGCCCCGTCCGCAATCCGAGGGCGTCCCAAAAACCTGTTCGCCGAGGAAACACGCGCCTCAGCAAGGATCTCAACGCCGCTCGCGTCAAATTCCTGCTACTCTGCATCATCCTCGCCACGATTCTTGTGATGCTGTGGCGGGCGGTGCCCTCCTAGTCGATCAGGGCTCGGGAACTCGCGCCGGAATCCCATTGGGTCCATTGGGAAGAATCCATTTCGCGCCGATATCCCTCGCATCGGAAATCCATCCCGGCCCCGCTGCCATCACATTCCGCAGCTTGGCCAGAGTCTCGCGGTAATCCAATCCATGGCTCCACAGGTGCCCTTCATAGCCGCAGACCACCGGCCGGCCGAGCAGGATCGCCGGGTGGTTGAAGCGCGGATCCACCG
>JAULVA010000052.1:0-5101 GCA_032111275.1 Bdellovibrionota bacterium | reverse complement strand
CCGTCTATCCCGCTTGACGGTGAACCATCGACCGGAGAGCCGGATGCGGGAGAACCGCCAGTCCGGTTCGGAGGGAAGGGAGGCGCGGAAACGCGCCTTTCTTACCCCTATCGGGGAAACGTTAGGCGACATTATATGAAAACGATCTGGGACATGACGGAATTGCGCCAATCCCGCACCTACCGCCCACTATACAACTCGCGCGTACCCAAAACCGGGTTGTTCCCAAAGATCTTATCCTGCGGCATGTAATCGGGGTTCTGCGTAATTGGGGTGCCTTCCGGGAGCACGATACGCCCGTTGCGTGAGGTGATCGGCGCCTTCGTAGGTGTCATGGTTGGAGTCGGCGTTGGGGTACTCGTCGCGGTCGGTGTCGGCGTTGGCACCGGCGCGTTCGGATCCAAGGTAGGTTCAGGCGCGGGAGTTTGTCCCGGTGGCAAGCCAAGCAGTTGTCTCAGATCCTCGCTACTCTTGTTCGCGGATGGATCGGTCGCCTTATCCGGATCGAAGCGCACCTTGAGGGTAATTCGACGATTGCTCGGAGCGAGTGGATCCTCGGGGAGCCTTGGCTCGCTGGATGCTCTACCGATGACACTCTCCACCTGCGTAGCGGGATACCCTTGTGACTCAATCAGCCGTCGGGCAGTGTTCGCGCGGTCAGAGGAGAGCTCCCAATTCGTGTACCCACCGGTTCTACTTGGGAACGGTTTCGCGTCGGTGTGCCCGACGATATCGAGGTCATTCGGATACTGTTTGATGATAGTAGTAATCGCTTGGAACGCTGGCTCAGCCTCTTTACGAATGCGCGCGCTGCCGCTGTCGAACATGGAGTAGCGCTCGGTATCCATAATCTCGATCTTCAAGCCATCCTCCTCGCTCTTCATCTCGACCTTACCGAGCGCTTGCGCGAGCGATGGATTCTGGGCGATCAGTTTCTGAAGGGCGGCGCTTGTTTTATCTGACATCTCCGCAATCTGCCTCAGTCGGACCTCGCGGCGACTCTCCTCGGCGGTCTTTTTGTCAGAGTTGAGTCCGGTAACGGTATCAGGTCCATGATGCGGTTTCGGCTCTTTGCGGCCATCCATCACGTAGTGCTTGTCTCGATCCACATCACTCTCACCGAACATCTTTTGCGCGGGATCCTGCGTCAGATTTTGGTTCGGTCGTTTGTCGACCGGTTTGGGTGGAACGTACGCGTCAGAAAGGATGCCGGCGCCTCCAAGGAGGAGGGGCATTCCCGTGCCCTCGTTAAAGAGCGAGGGCTTTCGGAAATAGGAGGCGATGTTTTCGCGAGTGACAACCGAGGCGGTATTGATAAGCCACATACAGAGGAAGAAACACATCATCGCCGTTACGAAGTCAGCGTACGCGATCTTCCACGCTCCGCCGTGATGGCCGCCGTGGCCACCTTTCTTCTTTTTTATGACGATGACGGGCTTATCGTTTGCCATAGCTCCGGCCAGAGCGAATAACTACTTCTTCTTGGCCTCCTTCATAATCTCTTCTAACTGCTCTGAGGTTGGTCGATACACACTTGGAATCGTCTTGCGCGCGAACTCGAGCGCTACGCCGGGAGGAGAACCTCCTGCGAAGGAGACTAGTCCGGCTTGCACGGTCTTCAAGATGTCCGTTTGCTCTCGCGCCACGTGTTCCATCTTCGTTCCGATAGGTCCTACGAATCCGTAGGACAGGAAGATTCCGAGCATCGTTCCTACGAGCGCGCACGCCACGTGATGACCGATCTCGGTTGGTGGTCCATCGAGGAATTGCATCGTAATAATAATTCCAAGTACGGCCGCTACGATTCCCATCGCTGGGAAGGCGTCGGCCATCGTTTTCACCGCGGCGGGCGCGAGCAGCGCCTCGTTGTGATGGGTCTCAATCTCGCTGTCGAGGAGTCGCTCAAGGTCGAAGGCGTTCACCACACCGTCAACGAAGAGTCGGAGGGCGCTGCAAAACGTCTCCATGAGGTGGTGATTATGGGCAACTTTTGGATAGCGATTAAAGCGAGCGCTTTGGTGAGGATTCGAAATATCTCCCTCGATGCCGAGCACACCCTCACGGCGCATCGTGTCGAAGACCGTTCCCATAAGCCCGAGCAGATCTCGGTAGGTCGCTCCGTCGATTCCACTTCCTTTGACGGCGCCCTTGAGCCCAGGGCCTATCGCCTTGATGACGGACGGTGGATTCGCGATCAGCAAGGTAAAGCCGATACCGCCACCGATGGTGAGGAACTCAAACGGCTGCAACAGGATCAACACGGGACCACCCGGTCCCATGAATCCGATGAGCACGCTCAAAAGTACTCCGATGATTCCAACGATTACGCCCATGACGCGTTATCCTCCATTACTATCCTCTGGAATGGTCGGTTCGTAGCAGTGATCACTTGACCTAATTGACTGATACGGTGTTTGCTCCGATGAGAGGGGTGTTTGAGGAGGCGGGGCTGCGACACCCCACCTCCTGAGACGTAGTTTTATAGAAAGGACGTGCCACGTTTAGAGTGCGTCCGGCGCGTCATCTGGCGAGGGGGTATCTCCTCGGGTCGTGGTACTACCGGAGTTGGACCCGTCGGAGTCCTCATCGCCCGAGCCATCCTTGTCGGTAACCGGGTCGATATTTTCCGTTCGCTGAGATGTCTCACCAATGCGATACAACACCGTATCCCCCGTGGTAAGGGTGGCTTGGACGAAGAGTCCATCCGGATAGTCACCGCCAGTTTTCTTAAAGCGGAAGTGGTCTCGCCCACCATTTCCGTTACCCGTGTAGCGACCGCTCTCAAGGAGGTTGCCCGCTGGATCATAGATCTTTACGCCGGCGATCATCCCCGCGAGCTTCGATGGCATCAGCACTACGAGCTTCCCAGTCGTGTCGGAGGTCGGTTTGTAGAGGAATCCGCCGCTCCCGCCTGATTCGCTGTGCTGGCCGGGGAGTGTGCCCATCTTACCGTTGCTGATCTCCTCGACAGAACGGATGGTGGCGGTGAGCGATCCGTTGGTGAACTTATCGATTATGCCACCGGCGAGCAGGAGCGCTTGCTCCATAGCCGCGACCGCTATCGTAGGGTCGTTAGCTCCACCCCGGCCGTCGTAGAGCACCTCTTTATTGTCGTCGAGCTGAGCGGCAGCGAACGCTTCCGAATAAATTTTATCAGCCTCCTCCTTCGTCAGGAGTCCAGCTTCGCGGGCCTGGATGAGGGCAGCCTTGGTCGCGTCTTCGATCGGAACGTGGCCGTTCGGTTTACGCACGGAGTCTTTCGCTTTCGTGAGCGTCTCTTGGAACTTCGCGAGCGCTTCGTCTCCCTTGGCGTTTTTTACGCGCTCTTGAACGATAGCGGAAAAAAGATCCTCCTCGTTGACCTTATTTGCCGAGTCAGGGGTAAGAACCCCGGTCAGAAAGCCGCCAAACCCGGTGTTTACGGAGGTTTGAGCAGGGGCGGTTGATGAGGTTGTAACCCCTTGCTGTGACGGTACTTGTGAGGATAGTTTACGTATTTCCATGGACGCCTCTTCCTAAAAATGTCCAACAAATTCTCATCCGCTGAGGTAGCCATTCGTGGCTCGTACGCAGTGTTTAGCAGGAAGTGGGCCATCGTTTGAGGGACGCATAATCAGGCTAGATCCTTGATCCGGTGACGGGTTAGATTGGTCACTGGCTTGACGCTCTCAGAGGTGTCCGCGGAGGATGCTGAGCCCCTTTTTTGATTAGATCTTATGACCCACTCCCGCCCGCCCATTGTAGTCGCTCCCTCGATCCTCGCCGCCGATATCTCAAGGCTCGGTCACGAGGTGGATGATGTTATCGCCGCGGGCGCTGACTGGTTGCATGTCGATGTGATGGATGGAGCCTTCGTGCCGCCCATTACGTTCGGAGCGAACGTGGTGCACGCGCTTAAAGCGCGAACAAAGACCTTTCTGGATGTGCACCTCATGGTTGTTGAGCCGGAGCGGCACTTTCACGCGTTTCAGCAAGCAGGGGCGGATCGACTCATCATTCATCAGGAGACATGTCCCCATCTCTATCGCTCTCTTGCCGAGATCCGGTCGCTTGGCATGAAAAACGGTGTCGCCATCAATCCAGGCACCCCACTTGAGAGCATCGTTGATGTGCTTGAGGTGTGCGATCTTGTGCTCGTTATGAGTGTGAATCCGGGGTGGGGCGGCCAGCCGTTCATCACGAGCTCCCTCGGGAAGATCCGAGAGCTTAAAAACAAGCTTGACTCGATGAAATTACACCATGTCACTATAGAGGTAGATGGTGGCATCAACGCTGAAACCGGGGCTCAGTGTGTGAAAGCGGGAGCAACGGCGTTGGTGGCGGGATCCTCAATCTTCGGATCGTCAGATCGTCGAAAGGCGATCGAGGAACTTCGCGCATGACCTACGTAGTTATACTCATATCCCTTATTCCCTTTTATCTCCTTGGCGCTTTTCCGACTGGGCACCTTGTTTCGAAGTTGCACGGAATAGAAATTACGAAGGAGGGAAGCGGCAATGTGGGCGCCACAAATGTCGCCCGAGTGATCGGCAAGCGAGCGGGCGTCTTCACGTTGCTTGGAGATGTTCTCAAAGGGGCCCTTGGCGTATGTATCGCTGGTCTGGTGGTTGGCGAGGAGTGGTTTCCCGGTGCCGCGGCGGTGGCGGTGGTTTTGGGGCACTGCTTCTCACTCCCTCCGTATCTTAAGGGAGGAAAGGGGGTCGCAACGGCTCTTGGGGTGATAGCCGTTCTGTATCCTTCATCATCGCTGGTGGCGCTCCTCACGTTCGGCGCCTCCTTCGGCATCTGGAAGATGGTTTCCCTCTCCTCAATCGCGGCTACTCTCGTTGTACCGATGTGGGCTCTCGTGACCAACGCGTCTGATGCCGTAAGTATCTCCCTGATGGTTGTCGCGGCGATTATCGTCATGCGGCATGAGCAGAATATTAAGCGGATTATTGAGGGAAGAGAGCCTAAATTCGCGTCGAAGTAACCCGGAGGGCCCGCCTCCTGACGGGCCGGAACTCGCCATGACATTTTCGTGCATACCCGGCCCGTAAGGAGACGGGCCCTCCGGGTTGATGTGAAATCGAACCACAAACAATAAGGCACCTCCACCGTT
>JAULVA010000051.1:5908-7542 GCA_032111275.1 Bdellovibrionota bacterium | reverse complement strand
TAATAAACCATGATAGGGAGCCATTGGGGCGCCTATCCCTGCATAAACATAGTTTTATATTCTTGGAGTCGCCGTGATTCTCATCCTTGATTTCGGTTCCCAGTACACCCAACTTATAGCCCGGCGGGTTCGTGAGTTTAGCGTCTACAGCGAGGTAAGACCCTGTACGAGCGACCCGAGCTCGATTGACCTCTCCAAGGTGAAGGGGCTCATCCTTTCGGGAGGACCCTCAAGCGTGACAGATGAGGATGCGCCAAAGTTTGATTCGGCCTGGCTCTCACTCGACATCCCAATTTTGGGCATCTGCTACGGAATGCAGCTGATGGCCCATCACTTTGGGGGAGCCCTTGGACGGGGAACCGCTCGCGAGTACGGACCCTCAACGATCACCATCGAAGAAAATAAAGGAATCTTTCAGTCTTGGGAAAAAGGAACCCAGCTCTCGGTGTGGATGAGCCACGGAGATCATGTTGATGAACTCCCTAAAGATTTCATCACCTGCGCCTCAAGCAAGGGGGCGCCGATCGTGGGAATGCGGCACACCTCGAAGCCACTCTCAGCGCTGCAGTTCCATCCAGAGGTGGTCCATACCCCAGAGGGCAAGACTCTGATCAAGAACTTCGTCTTCAATGAGGCGAGGTGCTCCGCTGACTGGACCCCAGGAAACTTTATTGAGCAGCAGGTGGCGAAGATCGCCGAGCAGGTGCCCGCCCCAGCGCAGGCGATCTGCGCGTTGAGTGGCGGCGTTGACTCTACCGTCGCCGCGGTCCTCGTCGCCCGCGCTCTGGGAGAACGGCTACACTGTTTCTTTGTTGATACGGGCCTCATGCGAAAGAATGAGGACCAATCTGTGATGGAGCGACTCAAGGCGCTCGATCTGAATGTGACCCTGGTCGACGCGAGCGCTCGCTTCTTAGGAGAACTCAAAGGGGTCTCCGATCCGGAGCAGAAACGAAAGATCATCGGACGGGTATTCATTGAGGTGTTCGAGGAGCACGCGAAGTCGCTCAAGGGGGTCACCCATCTCGTGCAGGGAACCCTCTATCCCGACGTGATCGAGAGCGTCTCCGTGCGTGGCCCCTCGGCAACGATCAAGACCCACCACAACGTTGGAGGTCTTCCGGAGCGGCTTCAGTTCAAGCTTATTGAGCCGTTCCGTGAGCTCTTTAAGGATGAGGTTCGTCTCCTCGGCAAGGAGCTCGATATGCCGCAAGAGATCCTCCAGCGGCAGCCGTTTCCTGGACCGGGGCTCGCCGTTCGTATACTCGGAGAGGTCACTCCTCAACGTGTCAAGACGTTACAGGACGCCGACCACATCTTCCTTGAGGAGATCCGCTCTGAGGGGTTGTATGCCGGTATCTGGCAGAGCTTCGCCGTGCTCCTACCCGTTCGAAGCGTTGGTGTGATGGGAGATGGCCGTACCTACGATGAAACGATAGCTCTCCGAGCGGTGTATTCGGAGGATGGCATGACCGCCGACTGGGCGTACCTTCCTGAGGCGCTCCTGCGGCGGGTAAGTAACCGAATCGTAAACGAGGTAAAGGGTGTCAATCGGGTGGTACTCGATATCTCCAGCAAGCCGCCTGCTACGATTGAATGGGAGTAGTTCATCGTGGAAGAGGTGTGGTCGAAAA
>JAULVA010000051.1:0-5898 GCA_032111275.1 Bdellovibrionota bacterium | reverse complement strand
GGTTTCGAGGTGCACATCGATGTCGACGGAGAGGTGCTGACCTTCGCTGAGTTGGGGTTTGGCGATTCGGCGCTCCTTGAGAAAGCTCGCGCAATGGTTGAGAGCTATCTGAAGACGAAGAGGGGAGAATAGTCGCCTGTGATGGAGCCTCTTCACTCCCACAACGTTTTCCAACAACCGACACGATTTCAAGGTGTGAGCCTTCCTCCCTCGCGGTTGGATATCCGCGAGGTCACCACCGTGCTCTTTCTGGTTGAGCATGGGGCCCTTGAAAAGACGCTGTCGAATCTTCTCTCCGCCGCAGCGTTGTATCGCGCGATAACGGTCGAGCGGGGCGCGCCTCCTACCTTCAAGATCATGGGCGAGAATCAGTTGTGGAACTCGCTGCAAGGTATGGGTGAGAATAGCTTCATGCATGGTGTTATGGCGGGGGATCACGCGCTCTTCGTTACCGCCGCAAGCCTCTATCGCCGGCAGATGGCGCAGCTTGCGGGCGCATTTGTCATCGCGGGGGCTACCTTTGATGGCTTCCCTCATCTTGTCGATGACGACGTAAAGTTGGGATGCCGAAACGATCCCCAAACGCCCATCCGAGAGTTCGTATCCACGGTGACGCGGGACGTGCGCGATCCTCATGTTCGTGAGCTGCTTCGGCTCGCGGCTGCAAGTGAGGTTGAGGGGGAGAATGACCCCGTTGTTAAGGAGCTGCGAGCCGCTCTCTCAACACTTCAGACGACCAGTCTCCCGTGGAATCGAAAGGGACGCGTTGCTCGACCAGAGGTCATGCCCTCCCTGCAACAGATGATCGCTGAGTGGAGTGACGGCGCGGTCGTTCCCTCCCTCTGCCACTCGTTCGTTGAGCGGCATGACGAGGCGGAGGAGATCGCTTGTGCTATGTGGGCCGGGGCTGAGGAGATAGCGCCTGGGGTCTTTCAATTGATTGAGTTCCCCTACGAGGAAACAGATGAGGTTGTGCAGGTGCGGTTGCGAGAGATATACGGGAGGGATGCTCGCGCGCGGTATGTCCTTGAACGCGGTGTCGATCGTCCGACGACCTCCCTGAGCTACGGCGAGGCGTTAGAGTTAGAGCGTCGGCTCGGCGCGGGAGAGTCGGCGAAGGACCTTCTCGAGGAGGTCGAAGCTCTCTTCGCGCAGCGTCACGATCGATCATGTTCGGTGGATCTCACTATGGCTGAATTGAGAGATAGGGATCCGCAGGACACCCTAGAATTAATTCTCCGCAAAGCTCAGTACATTCCCGATCCCGAAGGTGTGAGGTACTCGCTGCTCAAATATCCTGAGGGGGATTGCGTGAAGAGCTTACGAGAGCACGAGATCCCCATTATTACCCACAACACCCTCTGGCTTGTCGATCTCAAGAGCGGCGGCTCCCGACCGGTGACCATCTCGTTTCAAGGGCAATACTTGGAGCGATTCTTTGCCATGGTTGGGAGCGATTTACGCTGAGCTTCGCTTCGGCCGAGCGTTTAGAGCGTCACCTTCTAGAGGACTAATCGCTGACGCTAACGGCTACGTCTGACGCGAGACGATAACCGTCCACGGCTACTGGTTTACGGTAAACGTGCTCGTCATCGTCAGCGAGTTTTTGGCTTGTCTACAGCATCCCCTTGAGCGCTTGATAATCGGTCTTTCCACTCCCCAAGAGCGGAAGGTCCTTCAACTTGATCACCTGAGAGATAGCGACAAGGTGAGGGAAACCCGAATCCCGAAGAATCTTGTTCGCCGATTCGGCTGTAGTTTGTGTGCTGGTGAAGAGGGTGAGGGTAGGGCGTCCATCGCCCTCGGTTCCACGCGCGAGTACCGCGATCGATGGGGCATCGTCGTACGATGGCGTGTGCTTCTGGAGCGCTTCCTCGACGGCGGTGAGGCTTACCATCTCTCCCGCTATCTTTATGAAGCGCTTGAGACGACCGGTAATGACGAGGGATCCGTTTTCCAGTCGTCCGATATCGCCTGAATTGTAGTAGCGGACACCAGCAAGCTGTACGAAAGGGTTGAGCTTCGGCTCAAGGTATCCAGGGAAGACGCTCGGACTATGTATGAGGATGAGTCCATCGGTTCCAGGGGCGAGCTCCTCAAGGGATACGGGGTTAACGATCTTGATGGCAGTGCCCGTAAGTGGACGGCCGACACCGATGCGAGGCTCCCCGGGCCGATTCATACTGACCACCGGTGAGCACTCTGTAATCCCATATCCCTCTACGACTGCCACTGGATGTGGGAGGCTTTTCACCTTTTCGAAGAGATCTTCCGGCGCCCGTTCCGCGCCCGAGATGAGCGTTCTGAGAGTGACGAATTGCTCAGGTTGTCCAGCTTGGAGAATCGAACGTAGGAAGGTCGGCGTTCCCGCGATAATTGAGGTTCCCCAGTGGCTAACGATCTTCGCGATCTTCCTACTCTCGTTGGGATTCGGGTGGTACGCGACACGGAGCCCGGTGACAAGAGGCAACAAGGTGCACACCGTTAACCCGAATGAGTGAAAGGTTGGCAGGAATCCGAGAAGGATATCCTCTCGTGTAAGTGGAAACGCGTCGAGGACCCCTCGAATGTTTGAGAGGATATTCTCGTGCGTTAAAACTACACCTTTAGGCAGCGCCTCCGAACCGCTGGTAAAGAGCACTACCGCTGGATCCTTTGATGAACGTGCCTTCACCCCAAATGCCTGAAGGATCTGCGGCAGAGATTCCCGAGCCATGCGCGTGCCCGCGATCTTGTCTCGTGTGGTTACCTGTTCGCGAATCGTCTCAAGAAAGACAAATTTATCCTCAAGGAATTCAAGGTCGGTCTGCACGATGTCGAGGAACGCTTGCGAGGAGAGGATTGTGCGAAGGTCGGTCGTCTCGCACGCGTGGAGAAGCGCCCGCTTCCCGGAGGTCCAGTTGAGGAATACCGGAACCTTTCCAGCGAGGATCGCTGCCATCGCGGCGAGGGAGCCTCCTACCGAGGCGGGAAAGAGAAGGCCTATGTGCGTGTCGGGAAGTTTGGCGAGGTGTCGTGCCATGATAATGACACGAAGCTTGACCTCCGCCCACGAGAGGACACCGGAGCGAGCATCTCCGATGGCGGGGAGATCCTCCATAACGTTCGCGGCGAGCAGGAACGCCTCTCCAATGGTAGGGGCTGACTGCAGGCTCGGATTTGGCCGCTTCTCGACCGATGAGAACCATGCGCCGGGAACCCGATACTCCCTCTTCGGAGTCTTGGACCCAAGTTGCCCCGCGGCTGCGCGGAGAACCGATCCCACCGTTACGAGCTCGCTCAGTTCGATGTCGTGCGCCTCAAACTCTCGGTCGAGCCACAAGAGGAGTTCGGCGACCGTGAGTGAATCGAGGCCGAGGTCATCCGCGAGCTCGGTCTCGGTGGTGAGAGCGTTGATATCGGTCGCTCCGACATGGGCGATATGTTTGAACACCTTCTCTTTCGTCGCTTCGGGAATTTCATCATAGGAATGATTCTCCTCGGCGCGTTCGGGAAGCTGAGGTACCTCGTTACTCCAGACAAGATGTGGCACCAACGTTGGGGTCTCGGGAGCGGGGGAGTTGTAGTAGCTCTCAAGGTATCTGTTAAGTTTAAGTGCATCGCTGTATCGGGGAAGATCGGAGGGGTTGGTTACTATTTCAATAGTCACCTTTCGTTTCGGGGCGAGAAAAAACAGGTTCTTGGCCAGGATCGAGAGACCCTCTTTGACGGTAGTTCCGACATCGGGAGTATGCCCACCCGTCAGCGCTTTGGAGAAGATACTACCGTAGAGCCCCTTAATCCTAACAACCGCTATAAACACGTCCGGATAGTTCCGAATGATAGTATGCACGCCGGAGGCGGCGCCAAGCCGCTCCTCACCGGTAACCGAGAGCCTTCCCGAAGGGTATATCAGGATGTTCTCCCCTTGGCGGAGACGGTCACTCACGTCCTCAAGTGCCCGCTCAATACGGCGTCGCTTGTAGGGACCGGAGTCAAACTCCATATCGGGCATCGGGATGGCCCGAACCCACCTCATGAGAGGTTTCAGGAGCGGTAGCTCGTACATCGTTTCAAGAACGACCGGTTGAGGTTTCAGAAGATCCCACAGAAAGGTCGAAAGGATAACCGGATCGATCTCAGCCGGATGGTTTGGGATGATCAGAACTCCTTTTCGCTGGGTGATCGTCTCTAAACCTGTCACGGTGACATCGTATCGAAGGGAGATGAGCGATTTGACGAGCTTTGATATCATACCGAATTGAAAATGATTACCGACACTCTGTCGACCGTGAGGTGTGACAGCTCAAGAGTTGGCCGCTCGAAGGGTGGCCTTCTCTCACCGTGTAACGCTACTCGTTCCGAGGGAGCGGTTCAATCCTTAATATCCAGGGGGTTAGGGGGTGCGATAGTGTGCGGATCGCGGGAGAGCCACCGGAAAATAATCAGAGCTATTTGCGACCTGAACGACTTTACCAAAATGTAGGTAATGGTGTAGCCTCTCCCACCTAATCCCGTTATGCGCCTTTAGCTCAGCTGGATAGAGCATCTGGCTTCGAACCAGAGGGTCGGGGGTTCGAATCCCTCAGGGCGCAATCTTTTTCCCGAGCACTACAATAGCTCGCTTCATGCGGTCTAGCATCCCTCACACGGTCGAGGTAGGCTATCCTACGTCCAGGAAAGGTATCAGACGAAAGGGGAATAGTCCTCGTGATCCGGTCCGAGAGGAAGATAGAACATGGCAAAGGTGGTCGTTACAGGTGGCGCGGGTTTCATCGGCTCTCATATCGTAGACAAGCTGCTTGCTCGTAAGCATGAGGTTCATATCATCGATGATCTCTCGAGTGGCACCAGAGAGAATCTAGCGCATATTCCAAACGTCAACCTTCACGTCCTCGACATCCGCTCTCAAGAGGCGAAGCAAGCGGTTGAGCGTTTGGCGCCCGATTTTGTTGTGCACGCGGCCGCGCAGGTGTCGGTCCGAATAAGTATGGATCAGCCGGCCTTGGACACCGATCTCAACGTCACTGGATTAGTGAATATACTTTCGGCGCTCAAGGACCGTAAGGGATCTCACGTTGTATTCCTCTCCTCAGGGGGCGCCATCTATGGTGAGCAGGTGGCGTTCCCAGCAAAGGAAGATCATCCCATTAAACCGGAGAGCGTGTATGGTCTCTCTAAGAGAGTTGGTGAGGAGTATCTTGAGTTTTGGGCTCGTACCTGGGGCGTGACCAGCACATCGCTACGGCTTTCAAACGTGTACGGACCGCGCCAAAACCCTCACGGAGAGGCCGGGGTTGTAGCGATCTTCTGTGAGCGACTCCTCGCTGGAAAATCAATAACAGTAAATGGGACCGGTAAGCAGACCCGAGATTTCGTCTACGTCGAGGACGTCGCGGAGGCGGTGGGACGAGCGGTCGACACGCGGTGCGTTGGTGAATTTAATATCGGAACTTCTAAAGAGACCTCAATTACCTACCTGGCAGAGCAGCTACGCGCCCTCACCGCCCCAACGGCTGAGATCAGCTATTCGGAGGCGAAGCCTGGGGAGCAGATGCGAAGCTGTATCGACAATTCATCGGCGAAAGCTAAGTTGTCGTGGTCTCCTAAGGTTGACTTCGAGCAAGGTCTTCGTCAAACGGTCAACTGGTACGGGACAAAGAGTCAATAGCTCCGCAAAGCGCCTCTCCCTGCTTCCTATTGTGAAGAGGAGCGGTTTATGACCGAACCGCGTCGTCGAATAGCTGTATTTATCCCTAGTGTGCATGGTGGGGGGGCAGAACGGGCGATGCTCGTGTTCTGTCGCGAGCTAGTGGAATTGGGGTTGTCGGTCGACCTGCTTACGGTTCGGCTGGAGGGGCAGCTTCTTCGGCTCATTCCCGCGGGTGTTAGGGTTATAGACTTACAGAGTCGCCGCAC
>JAULVA010000050.1:0-2514 GCA_032111275.1 Bdellovibrionota bacterium | reverse complement strand
AGCCGTCTATCCCGCTTGACGGTGAACCATCGACCGGAGAGCCGGATGCGGGAGAACCGCCAGTCCGGTTCGGAGGGAAGGGAGGCGCGGAAACGCGCCTTTCTTACCCCTATCGGATTAACGCCATATCAACAATCTTAGGAATAAACGATTCTACGCCACCTCCGCCTTATTCTTCCCCCCGCAACCACATCCACTACATCCACACGGCTTCTTTTTGGGGGCGATGGCGTTCATGGTTTTGCGAACAACGTACAGCACCGCGACAGCGAGGATAAGGATTGCGATAACGGTCTGAGTCATGTGCGTGCGCTCCTTACTTGAAAAATAAGCTACCAACTTGGAAGACTGCAAACGACGCCACGTACGCGAGCGCCGTCATGTATCCAAACATCCCGAGGGTCCATCCCCACGAGCCCGTCTCCCGTTTGCATACCGCGAGTGTCGACATGCACATACAGGCGAAAACGTAGAAGACCATGAGCGAGAGCGCGGTGAGGGTTGAAAAGAGGCCCGACTGATTTCTCTCTTGAAGCGTTTTAACAAGCCCAGTGTGCTCATCATCATCGTCGCTGATGTTGTAGATGGTACTGAGCGTGGTGACGAATACCTCACGAGCGGGAAATGAGGAGAGTATTGCGATGCCTATCTCCCAATTAAAACCGAGCGGCTTGATCGCGGGCTCAATAGCGGTACCCAGTTGTCCGGCGTAGCTCGCTTGAACCGGATTGCCTTGATAGCCAGCTTCAGGCTTAGGGTACGACGCGAGGAACCACACGATGATAGAACACGCGAGGATTATCGTGGTCGCGTTCTTAAGGAACGAGGCTACGCTGTCATACACCCCGCGAAGGATGATGCGCAGGATAGGCTTTCGAAGGGGTGGCATCTCCATGACGTAGAAGCACGATTCCTTCCACAGGAGGCACCTCTTGAGAGCCCAGGCCACGACGCACGCGCCTAGGACACCGAGGATGTACATGCCGAGCAGAACGAGGCCCTGCAACGATACGAAGCCCCCAACGAGGGTCGGCGGAATAAACGCCGCGATGAGTACCGCGTAGACCGGAAGCCGAGCGCTGCAGCTCATCAGGGGAGCGATCATGATCGTAGCGAGCCGATCTGAACGAGTTGGGATCGAGCGAGTCGAGAGGATGCCAGGGACGGCGCACGCGAAGGAGCTTAAGAGTGGGATGAAGGCCCTGCCCTGGAGCCCCACTTTGCGCATGAAATTATCGAGAAGGAACGCGGCTCGAGAGAGATACCCGGAATCCTCAAGAAAGCCGATGCAGAAGAAGAGGATCGCTATCTGTGGCACGAAGATGATCACATTTCCAACGCCAGGAATAATACCCTCGGAGAGGAGGCTCGTAAGTATGCCAGGTGGTAGCGCGGAGGTTGCCCAGGCGCTCAAGCTATCGACAGCGCCGGATATGAGTTCCATCGGAAGTTGGGCCCAGAGAAAGATGGCCTGGAAGATGAGCCCGAATATCCCCAGCATGATGGGGATTCCCCAAATTCTGCTGGTTAAGAGTCGATCGAGAGGGGACACCACGGGGATATCATCATTAGAGCTCTGCGAGGTCGTTTTACGAACGACCGATCGAATCCATGCGTAGCGAAGCGATCCTATGGTTGTGATGAGATGTGGATCGGAACTTGCGGGGCCGAGGGGGCTCTGCTCCTCAATCGCTCGCCGAAGAGGGTGTTCGTGCGCAATCCACCCGAGTCTCTTTGAGGAAGGGGAGGGTGTCTCAAGCGCTTTCGTAATCTCTTGTAAGAGTGAAGGGAATCCAGACTTGGTACGAGCGGTGATGGGAACAACAGGAAGGTCGAGCGCCCGGGAGAGTAGCTCGGCGTATATCTTAATACCGGCTCGCTCGGCAGCATCCATCATGTTAATCGCTAGCACGATCGGATAGCCGGTATCGATCAGCTCGGAGATGAGAAAAAGGTTTCGCTCAAGATTTGTCGCGTCTACGACTGCGACGATGAGATCTGGTTTTGAATTATCCGCGAGTTCGCCTCGTAAAAATTCAGTAACGATCTTTTCATCCACTGAGGAACCCACGAGGGCGTATGTTCCTGGGAGGTCGACGATGCGAGCGCAGAAACCGTGCGGAAGTGAAAGCGAACCTTCCTTGCGCTCAACCGTTACACCGGGATAGTTGGCTACTTTGTATCGAGAACCCGTGAGTCCGTTGAAGAGCGTGGTTTTGCCGCAGTTCGGATTGCCGACAAGCGCTATCGACTTAGGGCAATCGTCGTCGAAGGTGGTGGTTATGTCTGTCACAACAAGTGAGCAAGCCTTCCTATGGGCTGCGATGTTGGTTATGCGCGGCTACAGAGGCTGCACTTGTATGTGAGCCGCCTCCGCACTGCGCAGCGAGAGAACCGAGCCGAGGAGATAAAACTAAGGGGAGAACTTACAAGATTGAGGCATGAGAATGGCGAGATGAAACATGACTACGAGTTACTAAGAAGTCTGTACTCAGCCTTTGGGTTCTGCAATCC
>JAULVA010000049.1:0-5363 GCA_032111275.1 Bdellovibrionota bacterium | reverse complement strand
TCTTCAGCTGTTGACGCATCAACAGACGAGAGCGGTGAAGGCGACTCTTGACCGCGGGGACGGATAGGTGAAGCACCTTTCCAACCGCTTCATTAGAGAGTCCATCGATATCCCGAAGGATAAAGATCGCCCGGTAATCCTCGGGGAGCTCCTTGATGGCGACCTCAATCGCTTCTCTCAGCTCATGCCGTGAGGACATGAAATCGATATCGAACATCTCTGTTCGGTTGCCCACCCAGTTCTGTTGGGTCGATTGCTCAATATCCTCAAGATACACAGCGCGACGTCTGTTGCGCGAGCGGATCTTCATAAAACTAGAATTCATCGTTACCCGGTAGAGCCAGCTCGAGAACTGAGACTTGTGCTCAAAACTGTTCACTTTGGTGAAGACGGTGATGAACACATCCTGAAGGATCTCCTCAGCGTCCTCTTGGTTCCTCGTAATTCGAAGTGCGAGGTTTAAAACCTTCGAGCCGTAGCGAGTTACGATCTCCTCGAAAGCGCTCTCATCTTTGAGAGCTATTCCTTTAACAAGTTCCGTGTCAGTTCTCTCGGTGGCCATTGTTCCCTCCAAAGAAACGTTACCTGATGGTCCTCACACTGCCATACGGATTCATCCGAGTTGTCACGGATTTGTAAAAAGAAGGGGCTGCTTCGGTCGATTCTTGAGGTCGCCTAACTAGCTGATAATGGTCTGTAATTTCGGATTTGAGCTGCTGGTTGAGCGCAGTCTTATGCTTGGTACAACGGGTAGTAGGTGGGGGTAGAGCCACCGTCCCTTCGACCCTGTTGGTATCTTTTGTACGAGCACTCTACAAGCCGATAGTCCTTGTCCCAATCTTCATCTCTCACGCGCGAAATCTATTCTGAGGTCGTGAAGGACGAACAATTCGTAAAAGCGCGCCGGTCGCGAATCCAACTACGAACCCACCGATATGTGCCATGTACGCGACTCCACCTTGACCCTCTGGCGCTGATGCCTGTCCGAGAAATTGAAAGACTACCCACATACCGAGCACGAGTGACGCGGGAACGATGACTATATCTCGAAAGAGGAGCACCTTTACGCGATTGTGAGGATACAACACCAAATAAGCGCCGAGTACGCCCGCTATCGCGCCAGAGGCGCCGATGGTCGGAATGATACTAGTCGGATCAGCATAGACCTGCGTGATCGTCGCCACAACGCCGGCAAAGACGTAGAACACAAGAAAGCGAAGGTGGCCCAGCTTATCCTCTACTTGATCGCCAAAGATCCCGAGGTAGACCATGTTGCCTATCAGATGCATCCAGGATCCGTGCATAAACATCGCTGTGAAAACGGTGAGCCACAGTGGTTGAGGACCCGGACCCTGTGGGATCGGAATGCGCTCCCCTTCGACCGTGATGTACTGCGTAGCGGTCACATCCATGTGCTGCGTGAGCTCAACGGGGATTGCCGCGTATGAGGCGGTAAAAGCCTCTCCGAGGGTTAATTGTAGGTACCATACGTAGGCGTTGAGCCCGATGAGGCCGTAATTAATGAACGGAGTGAGTCGGCGGCCTCGATTATCGTCACCGATGGGGATAAACATGCTGAATTTTGTACCTAAAGTCGGTGTGACTGGGCATGACAGCGACCCAGATACATGAGATTATCACGGCCACCGTGGATTCTACACCTCTCGAAATGCCTTCGGGAGGAACGCGATTTGAAGTGAGGACGTATGTCGAGAACGGTTGTTTGTTCAAAATATCAGAAAGAGCTCCCAGGTCTTGAGAAACCGCCATTCGGGGGTGAGATGGGGAAACTCATTTTCGAGAGGGTGTCCGCTCAGGCTTGGAATGAATGGAGCACGGACGTACAGATTAAGGTGCTTAATGAGTACCGTCTCAATATGGCCGATCCCCGAGACTACCAGGTGCTTGTCGACCAGATGAAGCGTTACCTTGGCCTTGAAGAGGGCGCTGTCGCTGAGGTAGAGAACGCTGAGCGAGGCCGCCGACAATGAGGATCGTTGTCGTTGGGGTAGGGAACTTGGGCTCCGCTATCGTGCGGAGCCTTATGCGTTCCTACGCCCCTAAGGACATCGTGCTCGTTGAGCGCGCCTCAGATGATAGGCAAGCGCTGACCGCGCAGCACGGATGTCACGTTGTTCCGGAGCTTTCAGAGCGGCTTCGTGTGGGGGCTGGAGATCTCCTGATCCTCTCCGTTAAACCCCAGGATGCGGTGCTCGCATGTTCGAGCCTCGCTCCCTTCGTTTCTCCTGACGCTATTATCCTCTCTGTTATGGCCGGCGTGCGCATCGACACGCTCGCCGCTATCTTTCAAAACAAACGAATAGTGCGGGCTATGCCTAATCTAGGGGCCTCAATTGAGGAAAGCGCGACCGGATATTACTACTGTGGCGCCACGCTGACCCCATCAGACGTTGAGCACGTTGAATCCCTTATCTCCCATTTAGGCAAAAGGTGGCGTGTCGAGCGGGAAGAACTTATTGACGCTATCACAGCCGTGGCGGGAAGCGGCCCCGCCTATCTTTGTTGGTTGGGGGAGCAGATTGAGCGTGTCGCAATTGAGTTTGGAATATCTCAAGAGGACGCGCACGCGCTTGTACTGCAGACATTTCGGGGCACGGCTCTCTACCTTGAGCAATCAGGTCAGACCTTCAGCGAGCTACGGCGTCGAGTTACCTCCCCTCAAGGCACAACCGATGCCGCACTTTCACTTCTCAACGAGCGTGGTGGTGACGTTGTGGTTCGGGACGCGGTCAGCGCCGCTTGTAAACGGGCCCGAGAGCTGGGGTCATAATTCAATGTAAAGAGGCCTCGATAGGCGATGCCATACGGCCCGCGAGGACGCGGGCCCTACCACCCACCGCATCAACACCCCGGTAGGGCGGCAATTAATTGCGATGAGTGGAATGCAATCAACCCGGAGGGCCCGTCTCCCGACGGGCCGGGTATCTGCCATGCGTTGAATTGGATCGCGACACCGGCCTGTGAGGACACAGGCCCTCCGGGTGCCGGATTTGGTCGTTAGGTATCGATGCTTCGTCGATAGGTGATGCGATACGGCCCGCGAGGACGCGGGCACTACCAGATGCCACATCAATCACAACGCACCAAAGAAAAAGGGCCCACCTCCGTTAGGAGATGAGCCCTGAACACTCTCGGTTTGTGTTTTTAGTTAAGTGGAGTTGTCGGTCCTTTGAGGCAGAGGCGCTCAAGGGGATCCGAGTTAGAGCCCGGAACATCCTTCAACTTAATCGTCATGCGGGAGATTCCCCTCATGAGTGGGTGGTAACCACTCTGCCCGAGGCAGTGCACCTCTGCATCACCGTTATCATTCTTCACTTTGATAATCCTCTGCACTTTAAATGCGCTGCATCGACCGAGACCAGCCTTTGCTTGAGCTCGTGTGCATCCGCCGTATCCTGTCCCAGTCTGAGGAAACTCGATCGGCCAACGATCTCGATTATCACGGTCGCGCACAACGACGCTGAATGCTTTCGTGTATCTGCCAGACATGACAATACCGGCTTTTTTTCCGCACTGCGCGATTGAGGGACGGTACTGAACTAACTTGGTTACCTCGTTAGCGCATACACAAGGCTTAAATCGATTTCCCATGCACATGGAAGGGTTGTCATTCTTTACCTCCTCCTGGCGCGCCCCGAGGATCTCGCTGATGGTCCAAACCTTCTGGGTTGTCTTGGTTTGAGCGGAAGCAACGGTTGCCCCGGTGATAGTCACGCCGAGGGCTATAGCGCACAAGGTGTTAAGTAACTTCATATATTCTCCGTGAAAGGACGTCACACTCCTGACACTTACTACGAATCACGCGAATGTTTCCAGTTAGGAGACCAGAAAGCCGCTTCTGCGAGGGCCTGTTCCACGAATTACTATGTTTAGCCATTTTAGGTAGATGCGTTTGTAGCAGGGCTAGCCCGGGCGTGAAGGTTTGACTCCGGACGGCGTGGCAGCCTTCATGGGCACTCGAATGCTCTCTGGGTTTTCGATAAGTCGTTGGTAAGACGAGATTTTTACCGACTTTATTTTTGCCCTCAAGGAACGGGCAGGGGCCTCCGATACCCACTCTATCGGCAATGATTGATTCCGCGGCGCAGTTCGCGGAACACCTTACCGAATGCAGGGAAGCATTCTCAGTACAGACCAGGAACGTCGCTCAAGTCGTATCGTTGAAGAGTTCTCAACGGAATAAACCATAAAGCAGTATCACGGGATATTCCGAGTGAGCGTCACGAACGTGAGATTGTATCGGTCTACGAAGAGATACTTATGTACGGAAACAACCCTCATTCGACCTACCAAGCCGTCCAGATCACCACGACAGACCGTGGTAGACTCCTTTTGATGATGTATGAGGGAGCGATAAAATTCCTCAGGCAATCGCTCACAGGGCTTGAACAAAAGGATATGGCCATGTTCTGCCGCTACCTCAGCAAAGGCCAAGCGATCATCGCGGAGTTAATGAATACCCTTGATTTCGAGAAGGGAGGGACCATCGCCCAAGACCTCGATCGTCTCTACGATTTCATGTTGTTCTACCTCAGCGAAGCGAACCTTTATAGAGACCCACGGCGCATTACGAAGACCATTCAGCTGCTCGACACCGTACACTCGGCGTACCGGGAGATCATCGAGGGGAATAAGCACCTTACCGATGGAGGGGGCCGAGAGGAGGCTGAAAAGGTTAGCGAGGCGCTTCGACGAGTGCAGATATCGCTGTAAGGAAGCGCCGAATATGTATCCCTTGAATCATCGCCGACGATGACGATGACCCTTACCGTGTGACGGAAGACGAGAACCGTCCACGGCTATCGGTTTACGTTTGTAACCTAATCGTCGTCCGTCATCGTCATCGAAAACGAAGGGGCTCTGTCGCCTCAGTTCGTTGTTCTCTCACGAATACGGCACCCGTTCGTGCGCTAGGCACCTGATATTCTGTAGTATTTCCCGGTCGCTCCCACCCCCTCAATTTACGCAGCTTCCAAGGCCCCACCAGCATCAAAACCCATGGGTTCCCATAGCCAGATAGCGGGGGATCCGTGGCGACGGATACGCCACCACAAGCACCTCCATCCACAGCGATGGTCGTGGCTTTTCACCGAACGATGAGCAGGAAGCGAATCATGACCCCGTTAGAGAAACTTGCCGAACAGATGAAGAGCGATTGGGATCGTCGTGTTGGACACGACTACCGCTTCTGGATGGGCGAGGGGCACCTTGATGATGGTCGGATGTGGGAGACAGGATCGAAGGACTTCTTCGATCTCGCAGAGGGCGTTCGTGCAGGTCCAACGTCTGTTGCTCTCGAGATAGGGTGCGGCGTAGGTCGCATGATGAAAGCTGCATCTGAG
>JAULVA010000048.1:0-3805 GCA_032111275.1 Bdellovibrionota bacterium | reverse complement strand
GATACGGGCCCTCCGGTTCGCCGCGTGTATCGATATGTTGATTTCAATTCGAATGTTCCCCTGGAGGGCCCGTCTCCCGACGGGCCGGAACTCGCCATGAAATTATCGTGCATACCCGGCCCGTCAGGAGACGGGCCCTCCGGATGAATTAAAATCAATTCATCTTCAAACCACCCCCTACACCCACTCCCGCGGCTGCGTCAGCACATCGAGCAACCTCGCCTCCCGAGACCCTGCCGGAATCACCGGACAGTATTCCCAATGCACCACCGCCGGCAGGGACATAAGGATCGACTCGACCCGTCCGCCGGTTTGCAGGCCGAAATGGGTCCCGCGATCGTAGAGGAGATTGAATTCGACGTATCGTCCACGTCGCATGAGCTGAAAGTTCTTCTCCTGCTCAGTGAAGGGAAGCGCCTTTCGACGCTCGACGATAGAGAGGTACTGCTCAGTGAAGTCGAACCCAAGATCCTTGCTGAACGCGAGGGTCTCATCGAGGTCAACCTTTTCGTCTCTGCCAAGGTAGTCGTAGAAGATACCACCGATTCCTCGAGTCTCCTTGCGGTGCGGAAGATAGAAGTACTCATCGCACCCCTTTTTAAACCTCGGATAGTAGGTTGGATTGTACTTGTCGCAGTTCTTTTTAAGGACCGAGTGAAAGTGTACCGCGTCCTCCTCGAACAGATAGTAGGGGGTCATATCTGAACCTCCACCGAACCACGCCTTATCTCCGAGTTCAAGGTAACGCCAATTCGCGTGGGTGGTTGGCACCATCGGCGAAAAGGGGTGAATGACGAGCGATACTCCCGTCGCGAAGAAGGGGACGTCCTCTGTTTGGGAGACTCCCAGCTTCGCGGCGAACTCTTTGGCCATAAAGCCGTGCACCGTACTGAAGTTAACCCCCGCTTTCTCAAATACCTTACCTCCCGAGAGGATTCGGGTAAGACCGCCACCACCCGCGCCGCCATTCACATCGGTTCGCTTCCATTCGTCCGATCTGAAGCGCGCCCCACCATCCATAGTCTCAAGCGCCGCGCAGATGTGAGTCTGCACGCTCTGATAGAGCTCGGATGCCTGACGCGAAAGTTTGTGAACACTGCGGGTCATTCTTATATCTCCGAAATGATAGAGGAGAGCGCTGCCGCTGTGTTCGCGCTCCCTCCGAGTTTTTGTATCGCGAGTCCGATAGCTGTGATGCCGGCGACGACATCAAACGGATCCACGAACCCCATATGGCCGATACGAACTATTTTACCCGTGAATTTGCCCTGACCGCCAGCGAGTCGGATACCGTAGCTCTTGCGTACCTCAGAACGGAGAGCATCAGCGTCGACACCAGATGGAGGGAAGAAGCCGGTAACGCTCGGGCAGGGAGCATCTGAGGCAAGAAGGGTGCATCCCAAAGCGCGCAGCGCCGAGTGACTCATCTGAGATAGACGTCGATGACGTTCATACATCGCTTCCAGTCCTTCGTTTCGAAACATCTCGATAGCCGCGTTGAGACCTACAATGAGCGTCGAGGCAGGGGTCCACGATGTCTCTCCAGAGACAAGGGCCTTTCTCTCCAGCGCGAAATCGAAGTAGAGGGAGCGACGAGGTGTCTCATCAACCGCTTTCCAGGCCAGTAGCGAGAGCGCCACGACAGAGAGTCCCGGTGGTAGCATGAGCGCTTTTTGGGAGCCGGCTATAAAGATGTCGATGACGCCCGGCGCTCCTGGCACTGCGACTGTAGCGCACGCGGAGATCCCATCGACAATGGTGATCATCTTTGGAGTGATACTCTTCACAACAGAGAGAGCCTTCTCCACCGGATGGAGCACCGTTGTGGAGGTTTCGCTGTGTTGGATGCAGAACGCGCGAGCGGTTGGATTTTGTGATACCGCTTCGCGTACCTGCTCCTCGGTAACGGGGGAACCCCATTCAACACCAATCTCATGCACGGAGAGTTGAAGTCGCTCAGCGATCTTCGCCCATCGTCCACCGAAGGCTCCACCGTTCACTGTGATGATGGTGTCTCCCGGTCTGCACACATTGAGCAGACTCGCCTCCATCGCCCCCGTTCCCGAGCAGGCTAAGAAGAGTGGATCGCTATCCCAACTGAGGAGCCAGCGCATCCCCTCGGCCGCTTTCAGCAGGTGCTTCTTAAATACATCGCTCCGGTGGTGGAGCATCGGTACATCCATCGCTTGGAGGACCTGTTGCGGAATGATGGTTGGACCGGGGGTTAAGAGACGCTCTTTGAACATGACTAAGCCTGAGATCGGTATGTGTTTGTCCTCCGCTCACCCGAGCTGGCAAGGGTCTTGCCTTTGTATCTCATACAAGCCTCAGGTGGCTAACAATAACTGAGCAACCCCATGCTAATTCAACTGGTTAGCGGGGGCAAGGAAGAGTGCTGAGTCAATCACCTGACGGGGTGCGTGTCAAAAACCAGGCTTTTGACATCGCGCCGTGGATGGCCGGGTAAGTGAGGAATCATGATGAACCAAATCCAAATGTGGCAACTGATCGTGGACATCGGGCTGATCACGTCCGTCTTGACTATGACAATACGGGCCTTTAAGTCCTCGCGACTGCCAAGCATGTTGCCCAAGACCCGGGAGCTTGAGGCGAGCCTACGGTCCCTCATTGGAGAGGCTGAAACCGCGGGACTTCAGCTGAATGATCAGCTCCTTCGTCGAGAGCAGAACATTCAACGAGCGCTCATGGAGATCCAGCAATCCGAGGCGCGTATCGCCAATGCGGTCGCCGAGGCGGAGGCTTTCCAGGAGAAGCTCCAAACCACCCGCACGGAGACCGTTCGGGTGATTCAGGACCTTAAGAGCGGATTTGAGCGAGGGGTTCAAACCGAGCGAGCGCGATTCGAGGAGCAATCCGCCGCACCTCATGTGGCAACTCCTCAGGTGGTACCATCAGAGCCAGCGCCAACGCCGCAGCAAACACCGACCTCTCACGTCGCGGCTCAGCCGTCGGCGTTCGTGGAGCAGACCTATTCGCGAACTCCGCTGCAACGAAGTGTCGAGGTGATTACTACCCCCGAGCAGGGCTCGACGACCCGTCAAGGATCCATCGCCGCAACCAAGACCGCCCGCGCTGAGGGGATCACCTCAATGAACGCGACGGATTTGCAAAAGATCTATAAGGCCGCGGAGCAGATGCTGAAGGAGGGAGAGACCATGGAACATGTGGCGTCTCACATGAAGATTCCGATCGAAGGGGTCCGTCTCCTCGCCGAGATGATCGAGATCGAACGTGAAGAGGAATCCCGCGGCAAGCAGGTTGCGGAGGCGCGAGCCGCCAGCGACTCACGCCTTGGCGCGTTAGGAGCTATTCGTCGTCAAACGTCTGTACTCTAGGAGATTCTAGATGGATATCGGAACGTACGCGGCAGCGTCACTTGGAATCGTCCAGCTGAGAAAGTTGGAGATTCAAAATAACAACTTGGCGAACGTCAACACCGTTGGCTTCAAACGCCAAATATTGGTGACTTCGCCAGAAAACTTCGACGAAACCTTTGCCAAACAACTTGAGGGAAAGGACCCGTACGCCAGCGGTGACCAAGATCGTGTCTCGACGGTGAATGAGGTCGCGACGCACACCGACTTCACGATGGGGGCAATTAAGAGTACGGGCAATCCGTTGGATGTCGCTCTTCGAAATCCCAACGACTTCTTCGTAGTAAACACGCCCCAGGGGCGCATGTATAGCAGAGCTGGAAATTTCACGCTTGATGCGAACGGCACTATCGTGACTCAAGATGGCATGCAGGTTCAAGGAGATGGTGGCGCGATAACCGCCCAGGGAG
>JAULVA010000047.1:0-6000 GCA_032111275.1 Bdellovibrionota bacterium | reverse complement strand
CCTCATATCGCTACTATTGGGGAATTCTAAATCAGAGTGGAAGTGCTACTCCCTAACACCCTACTCCGTGAAACCCTACTCCGAAACACCACTGTCATCTTTGAGCGTAAGCTGCAACCGATCATTAAATCCCACCGTATCGAGTACGGACTCGATGGCGCTCTTGGGTAGCCCTCGCTCCTTCGTTACGGCGTCAAAGCGCTTACGATCCACAAACTCTTGAATCACCTCATCGGCGAACTCAGGAAACACCTCGCGTACACGAATGGGATTGACCTCAGTGCGTCGCACCTTTTGGATCGCGCATCGCCCATACGGACCATCATAGGAGGGCTCGCCATCAATAAGCTTCTGTCGAATTACCTCTTTGATCTTGGCTTCGCGCGCCTGCAAAAAAGCGAGCTCGTGCGATATCCCTGCGCTGATCTCATATCGATGCTTTAATACCGCGCCGTACTCCTTCACGAGATCAGCCACTGGAAGATCTAACTCGCGCGAAGCTTGGGCCTCAAGACCGGCCAAATAGTCGTAGAGGGAGATCGCGACCTCGGCATCGAGTCGCGCGTACGCTATTTGCGAGTCGGTTAACGGACGAATCGACCAGTCGCTCGTCTGCTCCTGCTTGCTCATGTCGATCCCGAGCAGGAGTTTGCAGCAAGTGCGGAGCGTATGATTCGGGAGGTCCGGGCGAAGCTGACGCGCCATTGTAAGCGTATCTTTAATCCCCTTGAGCTTCATATCGTATCGAGCGAACTGACGCTCCTCGAACGAGGCGTTGTGGGCCACAATGAGAGGATTCGGGGCGGCTAAAACGGGAGCCAACGCAAGGGGTGCCCCTGCCTTAATCACATCGACCAAGATGACGCGCTGCTGACTAGGCACCCCGATCTGAATAAGGCACAGCTGTTCATTTCCAACCTGCCATCCACTCGTCTCTGTATCTACAGAGAGGATCGGCTCGTTGGCGATACTCGCGGCCACACGCTCAACCTCAGCTGGTGTGGTGACCCATTCAAAATCAAGAGTTGGTTGCGCGTACATGAGATCGGTTCCGAGAAGAGGTTCGCCTTGCCCGATGAGTATAGAGGTTGTCGGTCGAACAATAAAGCGGATTTACTGCCCCTTCGTAGAGCAAACTCATCACATTCGCGTTTCGTCTTTTGAGTCTGGAGTGCCCTCAAGGGAAGCGAGGCTAAACGATGGAAGCATGGTAATGTCTGGCTCCTTAACCATCCACTGCCGCATCTAGTAAAGCGGTGCGGTAGCACCGCTACCTAGCAAAAGCACGCGTCAGCGTGGTTTTGCCTCCCTTGTCAACGAAGACTCCGTGGAGTCCGCTCTATTCGTCGTCCTTTAATTTAAGGATCTCCGTGCCATCGAAGTACTCCTCACGGGCCGAGGCCTTGATGTTACGCAGTCTATCGATCATCTCGACCATACGGCGCACATCATTCTTGATCGCCACCACTGCCCCCATAAACTTCGAGTCCTCTTTGGGCAGCTTCTCGATCAGAAAACAGTTAAGCATGATCGCGGAGAGGGGTTGACCAAGCTGATGCGCGGCGGTTCCGGCGAGCTGTCCTACCGCGACCTGACGCTCAGTGGCGATCAACCGCTCCTGCATCCTCTTGAGCTCTTCGCTCTTCGCGACAAGCTTCAAGTTAAGATCCCGCACCCGCAACAGAGCTGTCACTCGCGCGCGCAACTCCTGGTAATTGAAAGGTTTGGTGAGGTAGTCATCAACCCCCTCCTCCAGCGCCGATATCTTATCCTGCATGCTGTCACGCGCGGTCAGCATCAGGATCGGAACGAGCTCGCCGCCAGGAATGGTCTTCAAGCGGTGACACATCTCGATGCCGTTCACCGCGGGCATGGTGTAGTCGATAATCGCGAGATCGGGTAATTGGCGCTCGCACTCCTCAAGGGCTTCCCCGCCTCCGTGAACGACAACCGGAGCATGTCCAAGGATGGAGATCACGCTCGCGACAACGATGCGCGAGTCCGCGTCATCATCGGCGATGAGAATTCGCCGCTCGACGGCTGGTTCCGGATTATCGATCTCCATGCAAGGTTAGATTGCGCGGAGAGGGAATAAGCATCACTTTCTAATGACGATTTCCCGCAGAAGCTCCTCTTTCAGCGAGGGGTCCGTATCGAGAATGAGGGTAAGGAATTCATGCATTTGGGCCTGCTCGCTTCCCCGGTGGCCTAGTTTATCGGTAATACGACCGAGAAGGACGTTGAGGGCCTTTTCCTCGGAGCCGCAGGCCTCTACGGGGTCAACCTGCACCTTGTGCGACGAAACGGGGACACCGTTTGGGTTTTTGGGAATGCGGCGCCGCACGCGTCGAGGTGAGGAGGTCTCACATGCTCTCTCTTTTGTGGACTTTTTCGTCATCGGAATCTCCCCTTACTTAGTCGCCAGCACCGCGAGATTATCACGGATAACAACCTGATCTGACAAAACTATCGCCTTCTCCAACGCATCGACCGTCCACATTCTACCCATCCCCGTATCGTACTCAAGCGCCGCTACGTTGTTCCGCGCGACCGCCGATAGAGGGTTCTTCCCCAAATATTTCAGGTAGATAGCCCGAGCCTCCCCTCGCTGTCCACGAAGTTCCTTCACAAGCCCGATATTGACCAAGGCCTCATCGTAGCTCCGATCCATCTCGTAAGCCTCCCAAAAGTATCGCTCCGCCACCTCATAGCTTCCCTCAAGGAGCGCAACGCACCCCAGACCATCTACCGCGGCGGCCGTGGGTGCCAATTCGGAGGCCAGTTCGAACGCCTGACGAGCCTCGGAAAAGTTCCGTTCCCGCAAAAACCGGGTTCCAACGTCCACCAATTCATGTGCTCGCCGGAAACGGGCCTCAGGAACACCTTGAGGAGCAAAACAGGCGCTCAACTGGGCGATACACACTACTATCGAGATATGCCGGCTAAAAGTTGCGTGCCTACAAAACTTTTTTCGCATACTCCTCCCCCATAGCCTGATTCAGCAGGGCCGTTCGATGAACCTCCTCAGGAAGCTCTATGGCCCCTACCGACAGCACCTCGAACCGAGGAGCGACCTCTTCATGGGCGATGACCGGGATCTCGTCCCCCCTAACCCGCACCAGGTCTCTCAGATAGGCTCGCGCCCGTTTCGAGGAGATGAGCACGGAACCGGGCTCACTGACCTCCGCCACACGGGCGCAGATCGCGTCGATAAGTTCGCCCGGAATGAGGGAACCACTCTCCTCCGCTCGCGACAACACGAGATCGAGAAGGGGTTCAAGGGCGATCCCTCTGATGGTTCGATCCCGCGCGACCGTCGAGCTAACGACCGGAGCGAGAGCCGCTCGCACCTCGGCCAAGAGGGAGCGCTCCGTAAACCTTCCACCACACTCCGCAATCGTCTGTAAGATCATATCTATATGCCGAATTGTGATTCGCTCACGGAGCAACGAGCGCAAGAGGGTGGTCAACTGGGTCAACGGGATTATCGCCGGCACTACCCCCATGACGAGGTCAGGGATATTTTTCTCCAGATAATCGAGCGCTCGCCGAGTCATGCCATCATCGATAAGGTGGTCGCGATAAGTATCGATAACCGACCGCCCCTCGGAAACCAGATGGTGCCACTCGCGCGAGGCGCACCCCTCGCTATCGCTCACGACCTCCATCCCCCGCACAAGGATCCGGTACGCCCCCCGGGGAGATTCCCACAAACAGATCCCCGGCCGTTGCAACACAAGCCCCCACCGCTGAAAGGCGTAACTTCGTAACGCCTCTAACTCTTCTGCGATACGCTCTAAACCGGGCATCTTGCTCAGCCACTCCTTGTGTATCTCGATCTGCAACGTGGGCGAGAGCGTGGGCTCAAACACCGGCAAGCTCTGCCCAGCATCATCGTCCTCCGGTCTCGCGGAGACGGGCTTCAGTAAAGTGACTCCAAGGAAGAGCGCCACACCGAAGAGCGGCAAGGTGGGCATCCCTGGAACACACCCGAGCGCGAATGCCGAGAGCGCGACAAATCCACGAGCGACGCGAAATTCAGCGAGCTGGGAGATGAGATCGCCGGAGAGGGAAGAGGACTCACGTACCTGAACCCGAGTGACTACGAGCCCCGCTGCTATAGAATTCAACAAAGAGGGGATCTGCGAGAGAAGGCCATCTCCGATTGTCAGCAACGTGTATCGTCGAAGCGCTACCTCAAGCTCGAGGTTGTGCATGAGCAATCCAACGAGGAGACCTCCCGTGATATTAACAAAGGTAATCACAAGCCCCGCGATGGCGTCACCCTTAACGAACTTCATCGCCCCATCGAGCGCTCCGTAAAAGCGTGACTCACTCTGCACCTCGCCCCGTTTCTTTCGAGCGGCCTCTGGATCGAGAAGCCCTCCCCGAATATCGGCGTCGATCGCCATCTGTTTCCCAGGTAAGGCATCGAGGGTAAATCGCGCCGATACCTCGGCGACTCGCTCAGCGCCTTTCGCCACGACGATAAACTGAATCAGGGTGATGAGAAGAAAGAGTACGAACCCCACCACCAAACTTCCCTGAATAACGACGGAGCCGAACGCCTCAACGGCTTGCCCAGCGTGACCGGTGGTTAAGACCGTCCGGGTCGTCGCGAGATTCAAAGACAGCCGCACCAACGTCGCCATTAACAACAAGGACGGAAGGGTCGCGAGCCTGAGCGGATCTCGAATGTGAAGCGCTCCTATCACGAGGAGAAGAGCGAAGAGTAAATTGGCGCAGAGAAATAGATCGAGCACCAACGGCGGGAGGGGAACGAGCATGCATCCGAGGACTAAAAGCAACCCAATCGGTACGATCGCCTCTTGAGTGACAATGGTCATCGGACGCCCCATCTCGCTCCCCTTGCGGTTCAGTTATCCAACTCGCATATTTCGAATCGGCGCCATCTCGGTCTCATGCTGAGAACGTGCCACGTTCGACGCCATCGACACGGTCTGCATGATCTGCTGAACCTGGATCTGCTGATTGAGCAAGTTGGTGATACTCGCGCCATCAATAACCGACGCACCAACTCCGGTGAGGGCGGATGCGGTGGAGGCTACCGCGGAACCCGCCGTCGTGACCCAGGAGCCCAGAGAGTGCCGCGGTTCCGGCGCTGAGCGAATTAACGGGGAGTCCCCCACTGAGACTCCCCATGAACCATCTGATGTGGCGCGAATGGCGTGTAGTGTTGACATATCTATCTCCCAAAAACGATTACCTCGTAGCTATCGCCGAACCAAACCGAGAGTTGCGTCTAATCCACAGTTTCGATCGTTAAGATGAGTCGTCCTCCATCTGTAGAGAATCGCCCCTCAGCAAGCACCGTTGCGCCAAGTCGAAGATAGCAACGCTCAAGCGTTGCCTGCCCAAGGTCAAGCACCGCTCCCGGCTTCAATCCGACCAGGTCGGATAGCCGCATCTCGATCTCGCCGAGGTCTAACCGCACACCGGGGACCGTTTGCTCCGCTCCATCATCATGTTGCTCATCTACTTGCATCTCTATCCCTCCCTCACTGACCACCAGTCGTCCGAGTATCCCGATCTCTGGCATTTGAACCGAGAGCTCGTTCATCACATGCGCCCCCCCAACCCCGTTCACCTCAGCGGCTGATAATGCTCCGAAGAGACGAAGGCGTATGGTGGGGTCCCGATCGACGTCTCGCCCCCTTTGCTTGGGGAGATCTAGGATCGGCAGCGATGCCCCACACCACACGGTACCCACCACACCCTCAACTTTACACACACGCCATGAATCGGGGGGCGAGGTGCTCAGGGAGAAGGTGAAAGGAAAGGCGCTTACTCCTCCAAACCCCTTCACCACCGTTTGGGCACTACGCACGATCTCAAGGGCTCGTTGAAGAGATGAGTAAGACGCGGATTCATACTCGGGCCGGAGCCCAAATCCCCGGCCATCCTCGCTCGAAAAGAGGATCCATCCCTCCTTCGGCGGATCTGTTTCATGCGAAAGACGACGGATAGCGGAGCTTGTTG
>JAULVA010000046.1:0-2274 GCA_032111275.1 Bdellovibrionota bacterium | reverse complement strand
GGTGACCGTCTCGCCGTGCGCATGCACCGCCGTGATGCGTCCGGTAAAGGGAGTTGATGTGCTCCTTGGGGCGGTTACGTCCCTTCTTTCGGAACTCCCTAAGCTTCACCTGCTCTTGGTGGGATCAATTAAGGATCCGGCCATCGAAAAACTAGTCGCTGACTTTCCTGATACATCACGACTTCACCTAACCGGTTATCGCAATGACGCGACACGTCTAGCACGGGTTTCAGACGCCGTCGTCATGGCGTCTAAAACCCGTGAGGGTTTCCCGAAATCTATCATCGAGGCGATGTCGCAAGGAGTGCCCGCGATCGTCACGCAGGTAGGCGGCATGCCGGAGCTGGTCGGGCTAGGAAGCGCTGGCATCATGATCCCCCCGAACAACGTGGGAGCGCTCGCTGACGCCATCAGGGACCTCTATAACGACCGTTCCCGGGCACAAGAGCTTGGCATCCTCGGACAGAAAAGGATCCAAGAGGTTTTCAACATCGACTCAACTATTCAGAATACCTACACCACCCTGGAAAGCCTTATGCGGCGCTCTGAGCGGGCGCAGGTGTAAAATCCGCGAACTCGTCGTGCAACGCGCGAACCGCGACCTCACAGTACTTGCGGGGAATGACCACCGATATTTTTATCTCGGAGGTGTTGATCATGCCGATATCAACGCGCTCTCGCGCGAGCGCCGTAAAAAGCCACGCGGCTACACCGGTGTGATACCGCATGCCAATCCCGACAACCGACACCTTGGCGATATCTCGATCGAGCGACACTCCACGGCCACCAAGACTCGGGATCATGGCGCGCACGGCCTCAAGAGCGATAAGGCTACTCTCGTCTGGAACGGTGATACTCACATTAACGGAACTATCATCAACCCGCTCTTGGGATATCATGTCAATGTACACGCCCTTCTGGGCGAGCGCGTCAAATAACATCGACATGAGCGTGATCTCAGGTGACATTCCTTGAATCGTAATACGAGCCTCATCAAGTCGGTGCGTAATTCCACTCACGACAGGTTTCTCCATAAGCTCCTCCTCAGGCACTATCCACGTGCCGTTAACGCCAGGCCGAAGCGGCCCCTCAAAAGTTGATAAAACAGCGAGCGGGATCCGGTATCGCATCGCGAAATAGACAGAGCGAGTGTGCAACACTTTCGCTCCCAGACTAGCCATCTCCAGCATCTCCTCATGAGAGACTCGCGGTAGAAGCTTGGCGCCTGGGACCATGCGTGGATCAGTCGAGAATACGCCCGTAACATCGGTGTAGATGAGGCACGCTGACGCGTCGAGCGCCGCGGCGATAGCGACAGCCGTGATATCTGAACCTCCTCGTCCCAAGGTTGTGATATCGCCTCGTTCATCAATCCCCTGGAATCCCGCGACCACCGCGATTGCACTGTCACTTATGACAGCACGAAGACAATCGGTGTTCACCCCTTCGATCAGCGCGTTCATGTGATCAGAGGTCGTCTCAATTCTCGCCTGCGCGGCAAGGAGACTCTTGGCTGGAAGCCCCTCCTCGATCAGACGCATCGCCAACAACGCCACAGTAACCTGCTCTCCACTCGCGAGCAGGACATCCATCTCACGAGGATCTGGGGTATCAACACACCCCCTCGCGAGAGACACAAGCTTGTTCGTCTCTCCCGCCATCGCGGAGACTACAACGACGATCGCCACCTCCGGTTTCTCTTGGCGATAGCTCCGTACGATCTGAGCCACCCGCTTAATCCGGGATACATCACCTACAGAGGTTCCCCCAAACTTCATCACCACGATCGGTTGGCGAGCGGTGTTCATTAGGAAAGCAACTCCTTTGGCAGGAGTGACGCCAGCTCAGCCGCTTTACGGCCTCGAAGCTCGACAGACCGGCTCTCCGCCGACGCGCCCTCGACGGCACCGAAGGTAAAGACGAGCCGCAGAGAGAACGTGTCCGTCAACTCAGGGCACCGCTCGGGCCATTCGATCACCCTCACGGATGAACTCGGAGCGTCCTCCTCTAACTCGAGTGGAAGAGTCTTAAGTCGGTAAAGGTCCCAATGCTCGATGGTAAGAGAATCGCGCGCCGGATACTCGTGCTGAAGTGTGTAGGTCGGAGACGCTACGGCTCGGACATCGCCGCCGAGAGCCTCCACAAGATAGCGAACAAAGGTAGTCTTTCCCGCTCCTAGATCACCTTGAAGACCGATCACAACACCACCCTGAATCCACGACGCGATAACGCGCGCGAACCGCTCTGTGTCTTTCTCATTTTGAAGGATAACTC
>JAULVA010000045.1:0-10215 GCA_032111275.1 Bdellovibrionota bacterium | reverse complement strand
TCCTTCGAGCTTGTGCCACTGGCAAGAGGGCTACCGGCGTTCGTCGCGGTTAAGCTTCCAAGGTCGTACGCTTTTTGGCCCGCGGAGAGGTCCTGCATCTTCTCCTGAGCTTTCTGACCATCCTCACCCGAGGCGACATAGAGAGCAGCTGGCCATACGTCTTTATTCGCGCCGCCCTGCATCTCTTGCGCGACACGCGCGACGTACGCCTTCTTCATCTTCCCGGTGTCATCAGAGGCTTCGAGGAGCTTCAACTGGTAGCTCTGAGTATCGAGCAAGTTGCTCATTAAGTTAGATCCGATGTTCATGCTCCCCATGAAGCCGGTAGCGGCGCCGTTCTCGACCATCATGTAGGTCTGCATCAAAACCGCAGACTCGGACGCGGTGAGATCCTTGAGGAGAGTCTTTGTCACCGAAGAGTCCATGATCTGTTGAAGCCCCTTGAGAGGGGGAAGCACGATGTTCACATTCTTAGAGTTATTGGCGCCGAAATCCGGGATCGCTCCACTCTCCTCAAGGAACTTTTTTGGGTCCTTATTTGAATCAGCGAATCCCTGATCTCCCGGAAGAGGGGGAAGCGAGAACTTCTGAGCGATACCAGCATCGGTTCCGTAGCGACCGGACATGTTGTACGTTCGCTCCGATTCAGCGCGCATGATTTTGCGAACGACCGACTGCTGCGTTGCTTGCTTGTATTCGTTTGTTTGCGCGTGCGTATTGGTGATGGAGGCCGCGCAGATCGCGGCGAGAACCGTGAAGAACCGTATTCGCATGTTGAAGTGTGCGCCGTTCAACATCTTTACCTCGTAACTCCCTTCACAACGTTCACAATTCGCTCAATCTCACCCGGCCCTTGTGCTCCCTCGAGGTAGTAGGTCTCCTTCGAGGTAACCGCTAGAAACACAACGGTGGGATACCTCTGTATCCGCAGTTCGGGGGCGAGTGCTTCTCCATTAACGAGAGGAAATGGAAACGAGGTGATCTCCCCTACCCGTTTGAGCCCAGGAACCGCGTAACTTCGCATAGTTAGCCCAAAGAAGGAGACGTTCGGGTCACCTTTAAATTTTTCTTGCAGTGGTTTCAGTGACTTAGCGAACTTTTTAACGTTAAGGTCGCGTTCATCGAAGAATATCAACACCTTAACCTTACCTGCGGGATCTACGGGGATCTGGGGGGCGAGCTTTTGAGGGGTAGCTGCAGCTGTTGTCGACCAGTTATCACCGTCGGCGGTGGCACCAGCAGCCATAAGCTGCTGATCTAAATTAACATTCTGCCGCATACGCTCTGCTTTCGTCTTATCGATGAGGTCGCGGAGCTCAAGGCGGGTGGAGCCCATCTCGCCGGCCTCGGGCTTCACCTCCATCGAGGGGCGCTGTCCGGTCGCCTCGAGAGCGAGGAGCTGATATTCGGTGGCTTTGGAGACCACGGACTTGATGCGGTTGTTGCGCTCAGCGAGGGCTACCGAGTACTGCCACGCGAGCTCCTTATCGCCGCTCTGAAGCGCCTCAAAGAGAGCCTTCATTTCGGGTTCGGAATCCTTCTTGGCGCGAATCGGAAGGGGCTCACTTGGGGAACCGTACTTGGCGATGATCTGCTCGCGGGTGAGTGGGGTCTTGGAGGCGCTCTCTGGCGTCTCGGCATTTTCCGCTTTGGTAGCGTCGAGCGCGTTTTGAGCCGATTTTACGGCCTCTTCAGCCTCTTTTTGAATGCGGAGCTTTACCTCATCGGTGGTGAGTGGGTAATCACGATAGACGATCTCGTTCGAGGAGTTGCTTTGAACGGAGGTCTTCCAATCGGTCGCGGCGCCCTTTTGCCAGAAGCCTTTCTGATCACCGAAGGCTTTTTGCTCTTCGCTCACGACCGGCTTCTGTTCCTCGCTCACAGCCTGCGCCGACGACACGGCGGGAAGCGCGGCGACAAAACCAGTGATGATGAGAGCGCGAAACAAACGCATACCTTCAAACCAAAAAAAGACCCGACCCTTTCCCCAGATACGGTCTATTTTAGTTATGGATAGATCATGCGCCCGCGATACCTAACCTGTCGAACTTTGTTCGTATTTTTTACAATTTCGTTAGATCTTTGAGGTGTTTGGAGGTGTTCGGAATTGTCGGTTTGGGGACGGGGTGGCAGCCGGGATGTTGGTGCATACCCGGCCCGTAAGGATACGGGCCCTCCGGATCGCACAGGATTCATCATTCCCCGGAGGGCCTGTCTCCTGACAGGCCGGAACCCGCGGTCGGAATGTTCGCGCATACCCGGCCCGTAAGGATACGGGCCCTCCGGATCGCACAGGATCAATCATTCCCCGGAGGGCCTGTCTCCTGACAGGCCGGAACCCGCGGCCGTACTGTTCGTGCATACCCGGCCCTTAAGGATACGGGCCCTCCGGAAATAATTGGTCTGTACGCAACAATCCAACCGATCGCCCGAACGTACGGCATGACCATCAAAAACCAACCCTCCATCATCAAACCGGCGCCGGCTCGAAAATATCCCCATCATGCGCCGGTTAATCCCCTTCACGAAAACAATCTCATATTCCTGACGGTTTGCACAAAGAACCGAATCCCCTGGCTCGAAAGTGAGATAGCTCATCAAATACTGCGCGACCTTTGGAGTGATGGATCGCATTGGATTGTTGGTCCCTATATCCTCATGCCCGATCACACACACCTCATCGTGGCACCAGCATCATCACAAACATCATCGTTCGTGCATTGGATTGCATGGTGGAAAAGAATGTCATCGCGGTATTTCGATGACCCGAGGATCGGATGGCAGAAAGGATTTTGGGACACGCGATTACGAAACGAGCGACACATGGCGGAAAAGATTGATTACATGAGGCGGAATCCCGTTCGAAGCGGTTTGGTTGATACGATTTCGGAATGGAGATTTCAGGGTATTATTCATTCCATCTGAGGAATCCAATTAGATCCGGAGGGCCCGTATCCTTACGGGCCGGGTATGCACGAATATTCCCGCGGTTTCTGGCCCATCGGGGGGACATTCGAATCGAAACCAACATATCGATAAACGCGGCGAACCGGAGGGCCCGTATCCTTACGGGCCGGTTATGCACGAACATTCCATCGCGGGTTCCGGCCCGTCGGGAGACGGGCCCTCCGGGGGAACATTCGCATGGTTCCCAAAATATCGGGGAACGGCGCGGACCAATAATGCACGAACGTTTCACCGCAAGGTCCGGCCCGTCAGGAGACGGGCCCTCCGGACAACGCATCACACGAACAGAACAAATTCCTGTCGCCATACACACCGTCGATCCTGCCGACGGCTGGCCAGAACTTATTCTCTCGTGTCCACGGCGCTGGGAAGGCGGCGAGCTCGCGAGAGTAAGGCCGATCCCAGGTGTCATTGACGACAACTGTCGCGGTGTGGGGCGATTGCTTGAGGGGATTATTCGTCTTATCGAACTCACCCTTCGCGATCTTTCGAACTTCCTCTCTGATCATCTTGAGCGCGGTGATGAATCTATCAAGCTCCGCTTTCGATTCACTCTCGGTCGGCTCAACCATGAGGGTTCCAGGAACTGGCCACGACACGGTCGGCGCGTGGAATCCGTAATCCATCAAACGTTTCGCGACATCCTCAACCTCGATACCCGCCTCTGCTTTGAGCGCGTTCAAATTCAAAATACACTCATGCGCGACGAGACCGGCGGAACCTCGATAGAGAACCGGGTAATCCCTCTCCAACTCATGCGCGATGTAGTTCGCAGAGAGAATCGCGATCTTCGTCGCCTCGGTGAGCCCCTCTCCTCCCATCATCGCCATGTACATCCACGAGATAGGTAGAATGCTCGCTGAGCCCCATGGAGCGGCTGATATCGCGCCGACACCGTGTTGGTGGCCAAGCTCGACCACTGGGTGATTCGGAAGGAACGGGGTGAGGTGATTGGCGCAGCAGATAGGTCCCATACCCGGTCCACCACCGCCGTGTGGAATGCAGAAGGTCTTATGTAGATTGATGTGACACACATCGGCCCCAAACTCCCCTGGAGCTGAGAGCCCCACGAGCGCGTTCAGGTTAGCGCCGTCCATGTATACCTGCCCACCACGTGAGTGAACGATCTCACACGCTTTCTTGATCCCCTCCTCGAACACACCGTGCGTCGAGGGATAGGTCACCATGAGCGCCGAGAGCTTCTCTTTATGAGCCTCAGCTTTCGCCTCAAGATCCACAAGGTCGACGTTGCCATGCGCGTCACACGCGACGGTTACAACCTCCATACCCGCCATCGAGGCGCTGGCTGGATTTGTGCCGTGCGCGGATTTCGGGATCAGGCATATGGTTCGCTTGGAGTCGTTTCGACTGGCGTGATACGCCCGGATTACCACGAGCCCCGCGTACTCACCCTGAGAGCCCGCGTTCGGCTGCAACGAGCACCCATCAAATCCGGTAATCTCGCACAACGAACGCTCAAGGTCGGTAAACATCTCGGCGTATCCAGCGCGGTGACTTGCTGGCGCGAAGGGATGCAGCGCGCCGAATTCGGGCCACGTAACGGGAAGCATCTCTGAGGTCGCGTTGAGCTTCATCGTGCACGAGCCGAGCGGGATCATCGAGAAACCAAGCGACAGGTCACGAGACTCAAGCTTTCGCACATAGCGAAGGAATTCGGTCTCAGAGTGGTAGCTATTGAAGACCGGGTGCTTGAGGTAATCCACCTCTCGCGCAAGTCCTGCTGGAAGGTGTGATTGCGCGTTCGACACAGCGGCTTGGCACTCCGCTCGCGTTACGGTAAGACCAAGCGCTGCCGCTATGGCGAGGAGATCATCGATCCCCTTCCCCTCATCGAAGCTCACCCCTATCTGTGAATCGGAGAGCACTCGAACGAGAAGGCCTTTCGACTCAGCGTTATCCGCGAGAGCTTGTACCTTCTTCGCACCCACATCAAGCACGATGGTGTCAAAGAATGAGGAGTTCGTGACAGTTAATCCGCCCTTCTTGCAGAGAGCGACGAACGCTGATGTGAGGGAGTGAACCCGCTCGGCGATCTTTCGGATCCCCTTCGGTCCGTTATACACGGCGTACATACTCGCCATGACCGCGAGAAGAACTTGCGCCGTACAGATATTGCTCGTCGCTTTCTCTCGGCGGATATGTTGCTCGCGGGTTTGCAGGGAGAGACGAAGGGCAGGCTTTCCTGATGAGTCCTTTGAAACTCCGACCAGACGACCGGGCATGCTTCGCTTGTACTCATCCTTTGTGGCAAAGAAAGCCGCGTGTGGGCCTCCGAATCCCATCGGAACACCGAACCGTTGCGCCGAGCCAACAACGATATCGGCGCCCTGCTTTCCTGGGGGAGTAAGAACTGTGAGGGCCAAGAGATCCGTCGCGACACAAACCAGGACTCCCGCTTCGTGTGCCTTGGCGCACAATCCGGAGAGATCCGAGATATCGCCGCGCGTATCAGGGTATTGAACGAGACAACCAACCGTATCGGCGGAGAAGGTGAACGCGCTCGGAGCGGCGACCGTAATCTTCACACCGAGAGCCTCGGCGCGGGTCGTTACCACGGCGAGGGTTTGAGGATGCACAGAATCGGAGACGAGGTACTCGTGCACGGCGCTCTCGCCCTTCGCCTTCGTGGTTACGGAGATCGACATCGCCATCGCTTCAGCGGCGGCGGTGCCCTCATCGAGAAGGGAGGCGTTCGCGATCTGCATCCCCGTAAGGTCCATCACCATCGTCTGGAAGTTTAAGAGAGCCTCGAGTCGTCCCTGCGCTATCTCGGCTTGGTAGGGCGTGTACTGCGTGTACCAACCGGGGTTCTCAAGGATGTTGCGCTTAATGACCGGCGGTGTAACGCAATCGTAGTACCCCATGCCGATAAAGGACGTCGCGACCGTATTCTTGCAAGCGACAGCTCTGAGACGCTCAAGCGCCTCGTACTCTGAGAGCGCTACCGGAAAGAGAGAGAGGGTGAGGGGTTTCGCGCGCCGCACGGAGACCGGCACCACATCGTTAATCACCTCATCGAGAGTCCGCTTTCCGAGTGTCGAGATCATCGCTCGTACCTCATCGGCGTTCGGGCCGATGTGGCGTTGCGGGAACTCCGAGGGCCCGAAACCTGTTCTTGGTGCTACTGCGATCTTTTCAACGTCCTGATTCATCTTCTCTGCCAACATAGTCCCCTGCGAGGTAGACTCGGTTACTCGATTAACTACTTCGTTACGAGGTTCTTATACTCCTCCGCTGACATGAGGCCAGCGATCTCAGCTTGAGAAACTCCTGAGAGCTTCACGATCCAGCCATCTGAGTAGGGAGTTCGATTGATCAATCCTGGATCATCAGCGAGCGCGTCGTTACGCGCTGCGACCGTGCCGGCGAGCGGCGAATAGACATCCGATGCCGCTTTGGTGGACTCAACCACACACAAGGTTTGGTGGGTCGCTACAGATTTTCCGACCTGAGGAAGATCGACGAACACGAGGTCGCCAAGCTCCGATTGGGCGAACTCGGTAATGCCGACTACCGCGAGATCCCCTTCAACTCGTACCCACTCGTGGTCCTTGGTGTATTTGTACTCATTTGGAAATTCCATGGTTGTTTCTCCTTCACTTAGAACGTTTGTAAAATGGTAAGGGCACTACGTGACCACTGATCGAACGACCCCGAACGACGAAGGTAAGTTTTGTATCGAGCGCAGTGTAGGGCGTTTCGACGAACGCCATACCGAGCGCTTTGTTGACCGTTGGTGTCTTGGTGCCGCTCGCGACTACACCGATCGGGGTACCGTCGAGCGTTGCTACCGCATCACCCTGTCGAGCGATCCCAGCTTCGTCGAGAAAAAATCCAACGAGCTTCTTGGGAAGTCCCGCGTCTCGCTGCGTGAGAAGCGCCTCTTTGCCGATGAAATCACCTTTGTCGAACTTCACGATCCATCCGAGTCCGCTCTCGAGCGCGGTGATATCCTCGGCGAGCTCGTGCCCATGGAGGGGAAGCGCCGCCTCCAGTCTGAGCGAATCGCGCGCGCCTAATCCGCACGGAAGAACGCCCTGAACAGCACCGTGATCCAGAAAAAGACGCCATACCTCAACGGTCTTCTCCGCTTTCACGAAGATCTCAACGCCATCCTCACCGGTGTACCCAGTTCGCGCGACGATCACAGGGGAGTTAAGGATCTCGCACTCAACGAAGTGGAAGTATTTGAGCGTCGAGAGATCAGCTCCGGTTACGAGTGGGGTCACAAGTTCGATGGCCTTTGGTCCCTGCACGGCGATCTGCCCATACTCCGCACTCGCGTTCACGATCGTCGCGTCAGTTGGATTGTGCTTCGTCAGCCACTCAAAGTCTTTGTCGGCGTTTGAGGCGTTCACACAGATGAGGAAACGCTCCTGACTGCACCGGTAGACGATGATGTCATCAACAACTCCACCACGCTCATTCAAAATGGCGCTGTAGTGCGCCTTTCCATCATAGAGCGAGCTGACCTTGTTGCAGGTCATGTATTCCAACGCTTTTTCAGCGTTTGGACCGGTAACCCAGATCTCTCCCATGTGGCTGACATCGAAGAGCCCGACCCGCTCACGCACCGCGACGTGCTCCGCTACGACGCCGGAATATTGCACCGGCATCTGCCATCCAGCGAACTCAACGATCTTCCCATTCAGACGGAGGTGTTCATCGTAGAGCGGTGTCTTCTTCATGCGAGTAATCCGTGAGTACGTTTGAAGTTTTGAAGGGTGTTCGAGATAAGCATCGCGACGGTCATCGGTCCGACACCTCCTGGAACCGGAGTAATAGCGGAGCTCAACGGAGCGACATCGTCGTAATCGACATCACCACACAGCTTACCGTCGGGCAATCGATTGATACCGACATCGAGTACGATCGCCCCCGGTTTGATGAAGTTCCTCTTCACGAGTCGTGGGACACCGACGGCGGCGACGAGCACATCGGCCTCTCGGCACACCGCGGGGAGGTCTGGGGTCTTCGAGTGCGCGAAGGTGACGGTCGCGTTTCTCTCAAGCAGCAGGAAGCCCATCGGCTTACCGACGAGTTGCGAGCGCCCGATCACCACAGCTTTCTTACCAGCGAGCGATGCCGTCGGAAGATCTGAGAGCGTTGTTGTATCGGTCAGGGTGAGGTTCGAGAGCGCGAGGTCGAGCATCGTCATAACACCGAGCGGGGTGCATGGACGGGGCGCTGGAGCGCCTTGCAAGAGAAGACCCTGATTCATCGGGTGCAAGCCATCAGCGTCCTTCTCCGGAGCGATCATACGAACGAACTCAGCGCCATCGAGGGGAGCGGGAAGTGGGAGTTGAAGAAGGATACCATCAACAAGTTCATTCCTGTTGTAGCCTTCAATAACCGCGGCGAGCTCCTCTTTCGTTGTTGAGGCCGGAAGGTGTGTGTCGAAGGTAACGAGTCCGCACTCCTTGGCGAACTTGTGTTTTGAGGCTACGTAGGTCTTCGAGGCGGGATTCTCGCCAACCAAAATAACCGCCAAGCCTGGCGCACGTCCTACTTTTTTTGTGACTACAGCGGCCTCAGCGGCGACGGTGCGCCCGACCGCGCGAGACAACGTCTTTCCGTCGAGAATTTTTGGAGGATGAGACACCCCACCGGCCGAAGAGAGATCGGGAGAGAACTTCGCGCGTGGGAGCCCTGAATCGGACATGGGTAACCCCTTACAATAGGTGGACGTAGGAGCCCCATTTTTATAGTAAAGGGGGGGCGTGAAGTAAACCCAAGTCTCTGTTTTACGAATAAATTTTCAACTGTTACCCATACGAAGCAACTTCTGAATTGGGAGAGACGCGAACCACAAAATGATCTTTACCAATGCGCGTTCCCTGCTCTATGCCGTACCATAGAAGGGACAAAGCTACGTTGCCGGAGAGGGCTATGCGAATTGGTGTCCCGAGAGAGCGAAAGACCCTAGAGAAGCGAGTCGCAATCACGCCCCACGGCGCGCGAGAGCTGATCGAACTCGGACACTCTGTGCTCATAGAGACCGGTGCCGGCGTTGGCTCCTCATTCGAGGACTCCGCGTACCAACAGGTCGGTTGTCAGATAGTGCCGACCCTCGCCGATGTCTGGAACAAGTCAGAGCTCTTGGTGAAGGTTAAAGAACCGGAAGAGATCGAGTTCCAGTACTTTCGTCCTGACCTCATTCTGTTTGATTTCTTGCACTTAGCAAGCTTACCGAAGGTTGCGGACGCGCTTCTTAGCTCACGCATAACGGCGTTTGCGTATGAGAACCTTGAAACGTCTGAGAGGAGGCTGCCCCTCCTTGAACCGATGAGCGAGGTCGCCGGAAAGCTCTCGGTTCTCAACGGCTCATACTACCTCCTCTCTCAGAACGGTGGACGGGGGGTGTTACTCGGCGGCGCGACGGGAAGCCCAGCTGCTAAGGTCGTCATTATCGGGGCCGGCATCGCTGGACAGGCCGCGTGCTCAACAGCGATCGGCATGGGGGCTCACGTCACGGTAGTCGATATCAGCAAAGAGAAACTAGCCACGCTCACGAAGAGGTATGGGGATGCATTCCATACCGTTGTGTCGACCCCTGAGTCGTTAGCGGCGAGCTGCAACGGCGCGGACCTTCTCATCGGCGCCGTGCTGGTGCCGGGGGCGGCGACGCCGCGGATCATCACACGCGAGATGATCCGGTCGATGGGACGACAAGGGGTGTTCGTCGATATCAGTATCGACCAAGGAGGGTGCGCTGAAACGAGTAAGCCAACCTCGCTCGATAATCCGGTGTATGAGGCTGAGGGTGTAATTCACTACGGCGTGTGCAATATGCCGGCGCAGACACCGAGAACATCTACCTTCGCGCTGACAACAGCGACCCTCCCCTACATCAAAGAGATCGCGAAGAACGGATTAGCGAAAACGTTAGCATCGAGCGCCGCCATGCAGAGCGCGCTCACCTGCTTCAACGGACTTCTCACGAATCGTCCGACGGCGGACGCGTTGCATAAAGAGTTCACGCCCGTTGAGCGGGCGGTGCGGGTCTAGGCTGGGTAATGTAGATGTGCCACCCCGGAGGGCCTCTCTCCTGAGAGGCCGGTGATGCCCCCATTTTTCAAATTGGATCGCGAAGGATGCCGCGACCCAAAACGACGGCCGCGATCCCGGCCCGTAAGGATACGGGCCCTCCGGGTTCATCGCATCCCATGCATCCCCATCATCGACGACAAATATCGATCCGGAGGGCCTCTCTCCTGAGAGGCCGGT
>JAULVA010000044.1:0-4577 GCA_032111275.1 Bdellovibrionota bacterium | reverse complement strand
AAAAACGACCCGCCCCGCCCAGGGCATACCGAAGGGGGGAGAGCTGGAGTACGCTGATGACGTTACCCTTTCTCGTGCCTTCGCGGCGCGAAATACGCTACAGTTTTAGTGAGTTTTTTCAGCTGGTTTTGGCGATATTTCTCGCAAAAGATGGGCCTGGGTATCTTGACTTTCACGCCCTTTGAGCGATTATAGTCCGGTCAATTTTCCCCGGTAGCTCAGTTGGTAGAGCAGGCGGCTGTTAACCGCCTTGTCGGGGGTTCGAGTCCCTCCCGGGGAGCCATTTATCCTTACATGGATCGATCGGCTCCTCTTTTTTTATCTGTACATTCATTTGCAGGGTCTGGACCTCGACATCAATCGCGATTCAATTCGATAAGTCTACGCATACCCGGCCTGTCAGGAGACAGGCCCTCCGGGTGTGGGATGTCCGATCCGGAGGGCCCGTCTCCCGACGGGCCGGCGTCGCGACTGCCGTTGCGGTACGCGATATCCATCGCGATTCAATTCGATAGGTCTGCAGATACCCGGCCCGTAAGGATACGGGCCCTCCGGATCGCGTGATAATCGGATAGGGGATTCGCGCTCCCACGCGCCGTTCACCAAGGATGGCAGAAATCGCCCATCTCAGGCATCGTAGGAGCGTACAGTTTTTGAAACGGTTCGTGGTATGGATGCCGAATTTTTCGCTATCGCTCTCATCTGGTACGTGGCCTTTTTATTTAGCACCGTTTGCCATGAAGCCGCGCACGCGCTAGTCGCGAAGTGGGGTGGGGATCTCACCGCCTACGCGGGAGGGCACGTCACCTTGGATCCACTTCCACACATCAAGCGTGAACCGTTCGGATTGGTTGTTATCCCGTGGCTTTGTTTAATAGCGTCGCAGGGAACGAGCTTGTTCGGCTGGGGAAGCGCTCCATTTGATCCGTACTGGCAGATTCGCTATCCGAAACGAGCGGCGGTCATGGCGCTCGCTGGTCCCATCAGTAATTTCCTGATCGCCTTGGTGGCCGCTATCGTCATGCACATCGGTATCGCATATGGCATCTTCACCCTCAACTTCTCGCCAGTAATCACATCAACGCACGGTGGCTTTCTTGAGGGCGCCGCTATGTTTCTAAGCGTGCTCTTTATCCTTAACATCATTCTCGGCGTCTTTAATCTGTTGCCGATACCGCCGCTCGATGGATACTCGGTTTTGGGCCTTTTTGTGCCTGAACAAACCTACCTCAATCTCCTTAATTTCGCCCGAAGCTCTGGGTTTTCAATTCTCGGTATCATCATCGCGTACCAAGTCTTTCCCCATCTCGTGCGGCCGGTTTTGGGGTGGGCGATGTATCTTTTTATGTTACCGCTTGTGTCGTAAGTACGATCTCCGAACTCGTGGTTTCGGTTGGCACGAGGGACAGATATGGGTTCCTCGCTGATTGACCACGATACGCACAATAGTGTCTCGACACCGTGAGCATTTCTTTTCTTCGCGTCCATACACCCGCGGCTTATACATTCCGCCGTCGACAACTCCATCGCCGAAGTCGCACCCAAGTTTCTCTATAGCCTCAAGAAGGGTCTCCTGTATCGCTTTGTGAAGTTTCTGAATGTGTTCAGATGAGAGAGATGAAGCGGCTGTGAGGGGATGCACCCTTATCTTCCACAATACCTCATCGACGTAGATGTTTCCGAGTCCAGCGATGACCGTTTGATCGAGCAACACCGGCTTGATCTTTCCCTTCTTGGTGGAGAGTACTCGGGCAAGAGCATCTGGGGTGCATGATGCATCGAGCGGTTCCAGTCCTAAGTGTCCGACGACGTCAGCGGGATCCTCGCACAACGTCATGCGGCCAAATTTCCGAGTGTCGTTAAACCGAATGCTTTTACCCGAATCGAGATCAAGACACACCCTGTCATGGCGGGCGACCTCGAATTCGGTGGGAATAACGTCGAGAGAGCCACTCATGCGGAGGTGGGTAAAGAGGTAGAGCGGCTTGCTCGATTGGAGTTGCATGCCGACATACTTGCCCCTCCGAAAAAGGGAGGAGATCGTGGCGCCCGAGAGTTCCTGAACAAAGGTGGTTGGATCGGCGGGTGAAACCGTGCGCGCCCATGACACATGACCGCGTATAATGGTCGCGCCCTCAACTCGCTCTCGTAAGTAATCAACGGTGGCTTGCACCTCTGGAAGTTCAGGCATAACGGACCGGTTTTATAGCAGAGTATAGCTGTTTTATCTCAAAACCGGGAGGCGAGGCGGGAGTGATTATTTCCAACTTGTTGGATTTATTGCGACAGTCAGGCGGGGGCTACGCTAGATGTTCCATGGAGCTCGGTAAGTCCTTATTTTTATCAAGGATTCGGCCGATCTCCAACCATGGAGGGCCTCACCACAGATGAGAGTAGTCCATCGATATCAAAGCGAACATATGAACCTGGAGTTGTCGATCTCTGACGACAAGCTCAAGCTGTTCGCGAAAGTGGTGCCTCAACCGAAGCACTCGGAGGCGAGCGAGGAGCTCTTTATCGCGGAGCTTCTGAAGGTAAGTCAGGATGAACGAATGGAGGGGGATGTCGTTCAAGATATCATCCTGCAACTTCGAGAGGGAAAGGGATGCGAGGGACGTCGGGTCGCGAAAGGTGAGCCTCCAGTCATGGGTCGCGATGGAAAGATCGTCTGGCTCGTTCGTCGATTTCGTCAAGGCGCCTCAGTGGACTCAAGTAGAGAGCTCGCCGATTTCTACAATTTAGGCCTCTTCGAAAATATCGAGGCTGGAAGGGAAGTAGCGCGGATTTACAAGCCGACTGAGGGTAGTGCGGGTGTCGATGTATTGGGCGCGGTCATCCAACCGAAACCTGGTAAGGCGTTCGCGGCGAAGTTTGATAGGAGCCTTGAATTCAAACCGGATGAACAGCGTGAGGATTATCAAACACTACTCGCGACGATCAGTGGGTACGCGCATGAGGAGAGCGGTAGGGTCTCCATTCGAAATACCCTGATTATCACCGGCAACCTCGATTATGAGATGGGACACATCGACTTTATCGGCAACGTGAGGGTGGGGGGCGATGTGCAGAAAGGCTTTCACATCAAAGCTCGTGGAGACATCGAGATCGTTGGATCGGTTTTAGGTGAGAATCAAATTACGAGTGAAGGAACGATAACCATCCGTGGGTTTCACCAAGGGGGAGAGGGGTCTATCCTTCGAGCTCGAAATAACTACTCAGTGAATATCGCGCAAAATATCACGGCGGAGGTTGGCGGTAGCATCACCGTTCTTAAAGAGGCGCGTGACTGCTCGTTCCGGGCTTCGGTCGATGTAATCGCATCGCAGGCGACGATCATGGGGGGCACGATCTGGTGCGTAAAGGGCTTCGAAGGAAAGATTCTCGGAAATGTCGCGGGTGTCCGAACCATCGTTGAGTTGAGAAACGAGCTCGAAGTTACCGCTGAGTACCGTAGGGTAGAGGAGAGCATTAAGAAACATGAGGTAGCTCTTGCCGCGCTGGAGCTTCATATCGGGCCGTACCTCCAGAATCGAAAACGGGTACCTCTCCTCGCCGCGAAATTTAAGATGAAGATAACTGAACTTCTGAACAAGTACGATGGCGTGCAGGCATCGCTGGCGAAGTTGCAGGAGTCGATGAAGCAGATGAGGGAAGCGAAGCCGATGGATGAGGGCTCCCGCATCAATGTTCTCGGTATGGTGTACGCCGGTGTCGTCGTGAACACGACCTCCGCGAAGTTTGAGTTTTTCGAAGATAAGAAGGGACCCCTTAGCCTTAAGCCACCCGTGGCGGAAGGTGAGTGGGCATTCGTGACGTATGAACCGCTGCAAAGGGGATAGGTATGGACCAGAAGACACTTATGTCTACATTACATTCAGCTACGGCGAGGGGCATTCAGCTTATTCCGCCGAACATCCTCAGTGAGAGTATCGGTTCGATCGGGCTGAAGGACCCACTCACCATGCCGCCGACAGCAACCTTGCAGGAGTGCCTTGAGGTGATGCAACGCATACGGGTCGGTAGTCTCTTAGTTACCGACGCGAACGCGAAGTTGGTGGGGATATTTACCGAGCGTGATTTTCTCCTCAAGGTTATGGGAAAGATAACGGACCTCTCGAGCGCGAAGGTCGCGGACTATATGACCAAGGATCCCGTTAGAGAGAAGCCCGAGGCCTCTCTCGCGTTCGCGTTAAGCGTGATGTCGCACGGGGGATTCCGACATGTGCCGATCGTCGATCAGGATGATGTGCCTATCGGCATCGTATCCGTGAAGGATGTGGTGGATCATTTCGTTCGGCGGATGCTTGATGGGATTTTTGCTTCGGTGGATACGGTATTGTAGGCGTGCGATGTGAGCGAGGTTGTTCAGCGGAAGCCAGAAGAAGCGTTGGAGGAGCTTCTCGTTGTTGGTTTTCGCAGTTCAACCGAAATGGCTCCTGTTTCCTTGGTACATTCTCACGGCCATTAAGTTAAGCCGCAAACCACCTAAAACACGACCTTTCTCGCGAATTTTTGGAAGTGCAAACTCCTTGCGTTTGATTTTAACGACAATCGTTCTTTCTCTTTGACTCGCTCCG
>JAULVA010000043.1:4429-11257 GCA_032111275.1 Bdellovibrionota bacterium | reverse complement strand
TTTTTATTTGCTGCGTGTCTTTATCCTCTCCTCGACACCGACAACCCTACGATATCGCAAAACTTCTCGGTTAGATACTCCTTAACTTAATGGCCGTGACCCCGTACCAATCTACGCGTACCAATCTACGCGTCTGCTGCGCGCGGTTTCTGGGAGAAAAAGCTAGGAAAAAGTTAGGCGCTATATACCGAGCGCTCCCCGCAACATGTCTCGGAGCTCACGCACCGCTACCACTATATCCCCCTCGCACTCCTCGCTACAGCCGATCGAGTGATACCGGTGTTGCGGTATGGTCGCGAGCATCTCGTAACAATCGCACGCTTGTCTCCGTTCGAAGGGGAAGAGCTCGACCAGAGTTGAACGCTCATCCATGAAAAGGGAGTGAGAGAGACCAGAGCCGTGCGCTCCGATCATTGTTTCCGCTGAGATCGCTAGTTGGAGCTGTTCGCGGAGGCAGAGGTCTTCGAAGTATACGGTTTCAAAACCGAGCGCCATGGTCATCTCAACCACCTCGTCGTGATTGATGATTCGGCGAACCTTTGTTCCTGGCTTTCGGGCGATAAGGATTCGTTTCTTCGTGGTGGATGGATCGCTCTTAATCGCTTGTCGGATCGAATCTCGATAGATCTTTATGAACTCGGAGTTGTGATGCGCGTTGTAGCCACTGAAGTAGGTAGGGATGAAGAGGCGGTGGGCATGAATATCGTGATCGGTGTGATGCACGATCCGATCTAGGGAGATGCCAAGGAGGGTGAGCGATTCATCGGCCCAAGGCGCGGTGGTGGGAGAGGGTACGAGGTAGTTCCCGGTAAAGCCACATGCCTCAGCTATGATGACTTTGGGCAAGGAATCCATCATCCAGTGAAAGAAACCGGTATGGCAACGAGAGGTAAGCGAGACGAGTTGCTGAACTTCGCGAAGGGAGCGGAGGTGGCGGTGTTCCTCACGGAGTCTCGGCTTGAGGAACCTCTGTTTTCGAAGGAAGTCGGCGTTCTGTTCGACGATCGGAGATCGCTCGCTGGTAAAGATATACGCCTCGTCGCCCCGTAGGGTCGCGTTCGGAATTTCGAACATGCCGAATGGGAGATCGCCGTACATGTCGATGCAGAGCTTGTCGTGGAGTCCAGGCATCGGGGTGAAGGACGCGGCGGTGAGCGCCTGGACGGGTCGCATAAGAAGAGGACGTGCGCTTTCGCTCTGCAAAGCATCGCTGGATGAGGCCACGGCTGATCTGTAGGGTCCTGGTTTCATGGTTCTTGCGCTGACTTGAATAGCGTCTGTTTTTTAACCGGTCGGTACGCATCGAGGAGCGGGCTGGGTACGGCCCGAAGGGTCAGCGTAGCGAAAAGGGTACGGGTATTGCCTCTCTGATCTTTCTCTCCACAAAATCAGGCTGCCCATTGATGATCGGAAGGTATCGCTCACTCAAGGCGATCATCTCAAGGATACCCACTTTTGGTGATCTGGAGGTAAAGGCTGCGCCATCCGGAAGTTCCAAATGCTTCTCGGATATGGTGTCTACCTTCTCCTCACTTTTTGATTTCGCGGAGTCGCTCATAGATTTCAAGGGTACCATACTGGGCGCAAAGTTGTCGAAACCCCTCAGAATTCACAGCGATTCCCGCTAGATCCAGAAGCGCGAACAGGTCCGCTGTGTCTTTCAGCGCTCGCACAGCGTCTACATATTTGAGGGCGTGCAGCTTCATGGCGATGAGGCTGCCAACTGACGCCACAGCGAGAGGGGGGCCAAATACGGTAGTAGTGGTCGCGTCCTGGAGCGCTTTTGTCATGGTTCCCTTATTCACGAGCATAAGGTCCACGGGCCACGCGGTGAGCGATGTCGGCTTCGATTGCAGGAAGCTTGAGGTCTCGTTGAATACGTCGTACCCAAGTCGGCCTAAGAGCTCCCTCCAAAATGCGCCGTCCTCGAGGTCCACCATAAGGTCGACATCGCTTGTAGATCGAGAGATGCCATGAATATTGAGCGCATGCCCACCGATGAGGAGGAATGGCTTATGCTCTCTCGTGGCGGCATCGTGAATTGTTCGTAGGAGCTCCATGCGCCGAATATAGTAACTCAGTCGTGCGCGTCGCAACAGCGGAGTTCCGGACGCATTACGAGCGCGAACAGGGCGGGGGTGAGCGGCATCCACGAGTGTTGACCACGCCATTGGCGCCCAACGGGCGGAATCATGGGGTATCTCTAGCTCCGTTTCGTGCACGGTGCTACAAACAGCTCTATGTCCGCGAAACAACACCTCCTCTCAGCCGCCGTCATCGTCGCAGCCTTGGGCTATTTTGTGGATGTGTACGACCTCGTCCTCTTTTTAGTGGTGAAGAATGCCTCGCTCATGGACCTTGGTGTTCAACCCGATGGGATGCTTGAGGCCGGGGTCTATCTCTTAAATTGTCAGAACGGAGGGATGCTCGTTGGCGGGCTCCTGTGGGGGCTGTTGGGCGATAAGATAGGTCGCACCAAGGTGCTCTTTGGCTCCATCGTCATGTACTCAGTCGCGAATATCGGGAACGCGTTTGTCGGGTCGCTCGACATATACGCGGTGTTGCGGTTCATCGCTGGGGTCGGTTTAGCGGGAGAGCTCGGCGCGGGGGTCACCCTCGTTGCGGAGCTGATGCCGCAACGTCTTCGTGGGTATGGGACAACCATCATCGCGTGTGTCGGAGTATTCGGCGCTATCGCGGCTGGTTTGGTGGGAGACCTTTTGTCGTGGCGACACAGCTACCTCTTGGGTGGCGGCCTCGGATTGGCGCTCCTCTTCTTACGGGTCTCGGTAGCCGAGTCCGAACTTTTTAAAGCGGTACACGCTCAGGGGAGCTCGATGCGAGAGGTGCTTCGTCTCATGGCGAGGCCCCGTCGGCTAGCTCGTTTCTTTCAATGTATCCTTATCGGGGTTCCGATTTGGTTCATCGTGGGGATCCTTCTCGCAAATTCGAAGGATCTCGCGCGCTCCCTTGGGGTGGTTGAAGTTCCGAAGGCTGGGCTGTGCATCGCGGTCTGCTACTTTGGGTTGTTCGTTTGCGATGTGCTTGGCTGGCTCCTCAGCCAGTACCTCAAAAGCCGCAAACGGCCGATCGCCATCTACCTGAGCCTCTGCGCCGTTGCGCCCCTCTGGTTTTTGACCCGTGAGCAGCTCTCGTTAGCGGGCTTTTATACCAATCTCTTCCTGGTCGGATGCTCCGGTGGGTATTGGGTTTTGGTGGTAACCCTCGCGGCTGAACAGTTCGGCACCAACGTGCGAGCGACGGTAACCACCTCAATTCCAAACTTCATTCGAGGAGCTATCGTTCCGGTAAGTGCCATGTTCCTCGCGTTACGCCCCACCCAGGGACTCCTCGATGCGGCGATGATGGTGGGGACAGGGGTGTGCATTATCTCAACGTTGTGTCTCTTCACCCTTGAGGAGTCCTTCTCCCGAGACCTAGATTTCTTGGAGCGGTAGGCCCGGGAGGCGCTGCGTCGCCAGCCAAGCGAGGCCAAACTTACTGGTCGCCTCACTTTAAAACTCCCCACGTGCTCGTGCTCGTGAACGTACCCGAAACGATGGTTTTTCCGGGCACGTTCCCGAGGGGTAGCCCCCTCAGCAGGCCCCTAAAAAGGAGGGCCGTTTTCCCCGCCGCCAAACTCGATTTCCCTAGTTTCCCCCGGCCCTTTCCACTATTCTGTCGAGGCAGTACTTATTTTGCTTCTTACATAGGCGCGTGTACTTCATGAACACACCCCCTTCGTTTCCTCCGGTATCCTCGGTCTCCACTGATATTCACGGCGCTACGCCGTTTGCCAACGAAGAGCGTGGCGCATGTGGCGTTGGCTTCGTCGCTGACCGTAAGGGACGGGCGAGCCACGAGATAGTCCAGGCGGCGCTCTCTGCGCTGCGGTGTGTTGAGCATCGCGGAGCGTGTGGAGCTGACCAGGTAACGGGTGATGGCGCGGGGATCATGACGGATATCCCCTTTGAGCTGTTCGGGTATCCGAAGGGTTCCATCGCGGTAGCGACCCTCTTCATGCCGAACGAGCCGCAGCGTCTCCGTCGGTCGCTCACGATCTTTGAGGACACCTTCGCCTTTATGGGGATGAAGGTACTCGATTACCGTGATGTGCCGATGGATACCTCGGTGCTCGGACAGGAAGCGCGTGAGAGTTTACCTCATATCCAACACGTTATCATCGAGCGGCCAGCGCACTGTCGCACGGATGAGTCCTTCAACAAAGCCCTCTACGCGGCGAAGCAGGCGACCCGAACAAAGCACCGCGAGAATGGGTTTAGCTCCGAGTTCTTCTTTACCTCGCTCTCCACGACAACGATCGTGTACAAGGCGCTGACCAAAGCGGAGCACCTCGACAAGCTCTACCTCGATCTTCAGGACCCTCGGTTCACCTCGCGGTTCGCGCTTGTTCACCGTCGGTTTAGCACCAATACCAAAACGTCGTGGGATAAGGCGCAGCCCTTTCGTCTCATAGCTCATAACGGTGAGATCAATACCATCGCCGGAAACCGTTCCTGGGCGTTCGCGCGAGAGCATGCGCTTGGATTACCCTTTGATGAGCTTCTTACCCATACCGGTATTAGTGACTCAGGCAGCCTAAATGAGATGGTTGAGGCGCTCAAGTATCGAAGTAGTATCCCGAACGTTGAGGATATCCTCGCCATCATGATCCCTCCAGCTGATCAGAGCAGCTCCTTCTATAAGTTCTGGAGCCGAGCGATGGAGCCGTGGGACGGTCCGGCGTTTATCACCTTCAGTGATGGCGAAAAAATCGGCGCTCGATTAGATCGAAACGGATTCCGTCCATGCCGGTGGACGATGACAGAGGATCGGTTCTACCTCTGCTCCGAGGCCGGAGCCTTTCCGGTTGATGAAGCGAGTGTCGAGTCTAAGGGAACGTTGCGCGCCGGTTCGGGGGTAAGCGTTGAGCTGGATAGCGGCCTCGTGCACTTCGAGGATCCGAGTCGCTCGCTTGATAATCACGATGCTCGCTTCGATCCCCATCTTCTCAAGATTGAGTTTGGAAGCCGCTCTCTTGAGGCGCCCGACCTCTCGCGTCAGCACCTCTTTTGTTACACCGATGAGGACCGGGAGCGATTGCTCTTTCCGATGATCCTTGAGGGTAAGGAGCCTATCGGCTCGATGGGGGATACGGCCCGGCTGGCGGTGCTCTCTCAAGAGCCTCGCAGCTTCTTCGATTATTTCTACCAGGAGTTCGCGCAGGTCACGAACCCGCCCCTCGACTACCTCCGTGAGAGTATGGTTACGGACCTCACGACCTATGTGGGGCGTCGTCCTAATATCTTCGCGCCGAAGGAGCTCATCCCACCCGCTCGGGCGATCGAATTGCAGAGCCCCGTGCTCAGCCTTAGTCAGATGGAGTACCTGGAGAAGCTCGCCCAGAGTGGCGGGACGCAGGGACACTTGAAGACACGTGAGCTCCACATGACCTTCAGGCGAGATCACGGCGCAGTCGGATTTCGCGCGCAGCTCCGTAAGCTCGCCGCTGACGCGGTGACCGCTGTTCAAAGTGGATGCAGCATCCTGATCTTAACCGATAGGCTAGCTACCTATGAGCATCCACCGATCCCAAGTCTCCTGGTACTGCGTGCTGTAAGCAAAGCTCTCAACCAAGCTGGAGAGCTGCTGAGCGCCTCGCTTGTGGTCGATACGGGCGAGGTTCGCAGTACGCACCATGTGGCCGCTCTGGTCGGGTTTGGCGCGGCGGCGGTTTGTCCCCGTCTCGCGCTCCAGATCGCGTGTTTCGATCCGGACGCTAGTTTGCAGAAGCTTTCACCGGAGCAGAAGGAGAAGAATCTCCTGAAGACCTTCGACGCGGGGCTCCTCAAGGTGATGGCGAAGATCGGAATATCGGTGGTTCGAAGCTATCACGGGGCTCGGCTCTTTACGGCGGTCGGCTTGGGTAAAGAGATCGTGAAGGAATACTTTAGCGGCGTCGCAAGCCCTATCGGTGGGATTGGTATTGATCAGCTTGTCGAGAAGATCCTCACTGAGACCGCGCAGGCGAGGGAGTTGGCTGAGAGTGGGAAGTTCCGCTCGACCTATGTGTTCAAGGAACACGTGAAGGGAGTAGTGGGAGAAAAGCACTCGATGACGAGCGCGCGTTCGCGATATCTCCACAAACTCGCGCGAGAACAGGGGGCGTGGGAGGTGTACGAGGGGTACTTAAAGTCGAACGACGCCGACGCGCCGGTGACTATCCGACAACTCATATCGCTTAAAAACGCCCCCTCGCCGGTTGCGCTTGAGAGCGTGCAGCCTCGTGAGGAGATCTTGAGACTCTTCGGATCGGGCGCGATGTCTTTCGGCGCCATTAGCGCCGAATCACAGCGAGACATCATCGCCGCCATGAAGATGATCGGTGGACGAAGTAACAGTGGAGAGGGGGGAGAGAATCCATTTTACTATATCGATGGGAGTACCGCGTCCACAAAACAGATCGCTTCTGGACGGTTTGGTGTGACGGGAGAGTATCTCAGTAGCGCTGAAGAGTTTCAGATAAAGGTCGCCCAAGGCGCGAAGCCGGGAGAGGGTGGTCAGCTGATGGGGGTCAAGGTGAGCTTGGAGATCGCGCGCGCGCGGCACTCCAATATGAATGTGGATCTTATCTCGCCGCCACCCCTTCACGATATTTACAGTATCGAGGACCTCAAAGAGCTCATTTACGAACTGAAGCAATGTAAGCCATCAGCCAAGGTGAGTGTGAAGCTCGTGTCGGGTTCCAACATCGGCACGATAGCGGTAGGTGTCGCTAAAGCGGGCGCTGATATTATTCACGTCGCTGGAAGTGATGGTGGAACGGGA
>JAULVA010000043.1:0-4419 GCA_032111275.1 Bdellovibrionota bacterium | reverse complement strand
CTCCATGAAGCACGCTGGGCTTCCGTGGGAGGTTGGGCTCACTGAGGTGCATAAGGCGCTGGTGAGAAACGGATTGCGTCAGCACATCACGCTGCGGGTTGATGGAGCGCTGCAGACCGGTCGAGATATCGTCACGGCGGCCATTCTCGGGGCGGAGGAGTTTGATTTCGGAAAGCTGCTCCTCGTGGCGCAGGGCTGCATCATGGCTCGTATCTGTGAAAAGAACACCTGTCCAACGGGCATCGCCACACACGATCCGAAGTTTAAGGCTAAGTATAAAGGCACCGCCGAAGATATCGTTCGGGTGTTGTCCTACATCGCCGATGATGTCCGGCTCAACCTGGGGGCGCTGGGAGTCACGAATCTTCGTGAACTGCCGGGACGAACTGAACTCCTCGAGGTCGATCCTATGCATTCGTCGATGGTGGAGGCTCGCGGTATCGATCTCTCTGCATTATTGGAGGGGACTCAAGCGCTGGAGGGGAAGCTACCCGCGCTCTTTGATCCCGGAATCAGCCAGCTCAATCAGGAGCTGATCGACGATTGCGCGCCAGCGATTGAGAGGGGAGAGGTCGTGGTTCGTTCATACCAGATATCGACCAACGACAAAGCGACCCTCGCGTCGCTCTCGGGAGTTATCTCCCAGCGAGTGCGCGCTGAGCGGCTGGCGCTGATCGCCGCATCGGACAATAAACGCGATACCTACTCCGATGTAATCAAGATCGGTGGGCAGATGAACCTCTCCTTCTCCGGAAGCGCCGGACAAGGATTCGGTGTGTTTCTGTGGGAGGGAATCAACGTTCGACTCTTCGGAGAGGCGAACGATTCGGTATGCAAATCGATGTCAGGTGGGCGCGTGGTTATCACGCCGGCTCCGGCGGCGCGATTCGCTCCGGAAAAAAATGCTATCATCGGGAACTGCGCGCTCTATGGAGCGACCGGTGGCCGACTCTATGTGCACGGTCGCGCCGGTGATCGCTTCGCGGTGCGAAACAGTGGGGCCGTAACCGTTGTCGAGGGCGCGGGATTGCACGCGTGTGAGTACATGACCAACGGTACGGTGGTGATACTGGGAGACACATCGTTTAACATCGGTGCCGGTATGACCGGGGGAGAGGTGTTTACCCTTCAAGGCAATCAGCGCTTCATTAACGCCGAGTATGTGACACCGGTTTCCTTGAACAACGCTGCCGAGGATCGGCTACGTGATATCCTTGAGGATTACCTTGAGTCGACCGAGAGCTCGTCCGCCACGTCGATCCTCGCGAACTGGGAGAGTGCACGACGAGAGTTCATCTGGCTTCTCCCTAAAAAGATCGCCCTCCAGATGAGCGCGGAGACGGCAAAGGCGAGCGGGGCGGCGGCGTAGCGGGCAAGGGGTGCGTGACCGACCGTGCAAGAGGAGATATTGGAGGGCTAGACACTTGATAATCGGAAATATTTGATTTTTTCACCCACGTGCGTAAAGTAGTCCTCACAACGTCTGACTGGGCGCACGCACATGAAAAAGAAATTTAATTCTCTGTCCAAGAACCTCCAAAATTTCGTCGTTCCGGAGGCCGGCGCCGCGAAAAGGGTTCCCCTTTCGAAAGCGATGAAGTCGGGGCGTTCTCCAGTATCTCGCTACGCTGAGCTCACCCTCAAGCATTGTAACGGCGGCGCTACGCTTCAGGCGGCGCACTGGCTCAAGGAGCATTTGGATAACGGCGGAAAGCTCGTTGTCACCATCTCCGGTGCTTTGAGTTCATTCCAAGTTGGTGTGATGCTCTCAGAGCTTATCCGACAGGATAAAGTTCACCTCGTTTCCGCTACAGCGGCAAACCACGAGGAGTCGTTCTACCGATATGTGGCGCACTCTCATTACGCGTACATCCCTCGCTACACCGAGCTTACCCCACAGCAAGAGGCGGAGCTGCGTGACGCGGGTCTCCGTCGAATCACCGACACCTTCCTTCCTGAGGATGAGAGCGTTCGAATCATGGAACCTCATCTCCTTAAGATGTGGAAGAAGGCTCAAAAGGAAGGAAAGCGATACTTCCCACACGAGTACTTCCGCCGATTGTACGCTGAGAAGTTGATCAAACCGGACGCCGCCGCTAATCCAGCTGATTGTTGGACCTACGCTGCGTATGAAAAAGATATTCCAATCGTTATCCCAGGTTTTGAGGACTCGACGATGGGTAATATCTTCGCGAGCTACACCTACAACGGGAAGTACCGCAAGGACGCCGATGTTGTTCTCGATCAGAACATCATGAAGAGCGGTCTTGAGTATTTCACGATGATGTACGACTGGTACCTTGACGCCAGCAAGAAGAGCCCGATCGCGTTCCTTCAGCTTGGTGGTGGTATCGCCGCCGACTTCCCGATCTGCGCGGGTCCCTCGATCAAGCATGACCTCAAGATGCACAAGGTGCGTGACTGGGCCGGATTCATCGAGATCGGCTCTTCGCCGATGTCGTACGGCTCCTACTCGGGCGCCGGAGGAAAGGAGAAGATTACATGGGATAAGCTCTCCACCCAGAGCTACTATCAGATCATCCAGAGCGATGTAACGGTAGCTTTCCCGTGGATCGCAGCTATCCTTCTAGACCTTTAGCGACCAATAATTTATGGTGTGTGATGATGCCGTGGTCATTATACCAAGAGGTTTGGCTGCTAAATTTTATTACTCACTATAATGGATTAATGAGCCGAGATGTTGACGGGGGGAGATCGCTTTATACCCGCTATCCTAGCGATTATCATCGCCTCCGCGTTATCGAGCATCGGCTGGATATTCGAAGGAGAGGCGATAAATCGACTCTCACCCCTTCCAGTTGTCTGCACATCGCTGTGGCTCGGAGGATTATCGCTTCTTGGGCTAGGATACCTCAGTAAAAGAGCCTCTCCATTTTCTAATCCCGCTGCGTATTCATCGCGCTTCATCGCGTTTTCAATTATCAGATCCGCTATCGTCTCTCTCCTATTTGGCTACTGCTTAACACTTACAAGTAGTACTAAGACCATGTTTCTGACAAAAATTGAACCGTACATGGTTTTACTGATTCAGATTATATGGCTAGGACACCGCACCACTATGGGACACCTAGCTCTGCTAGCTATTCACATGTTCGGCGCTGTTATGCTCTCTACTGGTGGCTCTTTTGCTTTATCGGTCGACACTCTAGGCGACTTATTAATTTTTATCTGTGTCACCGCAAATGCTGCTCTCTATTTTCCGGCACGTCGTTACTCTCAAGAGCTAGGACCTATGTATGCCAGCGGCCTATCTCAGCTCTACGGAGGAGCAGTCCTCTTACCGTTTATGTTGGCATATTCAATGTCAGCTTTTAACCCAACACCGGAACACATGACTGGGTGGTACTATGCTCTTTTAACAGTTGTAGTCTTCTACATCGTAAGTACTGGCTTGTGGTTCTTCTCAATGAAGGACGTACCGGCATAATGGTAGCTCTAGAACAGCGGCGCTAACTACTTGTGCCTTGCGCTATTCACGTTGAGCCTTGTCTTAATTTGCGTTGAAGGCTGCGTCGATGAAGGCCTAGAACTTTGGCGCTTTGGGACACATTACCACCGCAATGATCTAAAACTCTCTGCACATATTCACTTTCAATTTCGGCCAAAGAGGGCAGCTGATCGGAAGATGCCTCACGCGATACATCAGGAGAGAATGCTGCCAGAATCTCTTTTATTGAAGCTGGTTTTGTAATGTAATTCCGCGCTCCGCGCCGAACAGCATCGAGTGCGGTTGTAATACTACCAAACCCGGTTAAAACCACGATGTCGCAGAGTGAATCCAACGCCGCAATTTCTCGCACCAACCACAATCCGCCCTCTCCTGGCATTCGCAGATCAACAATTACCCGCCCTGGCCGGTAGACTTTATAAACCTCCAACCCATTACCGGCGGTTTCGGCTTCATATACCTCGAAACCTAAATCTCTTAGTCCACGCGACAACTTCCTTCTAAATGGAGCATCATCATCACATACGAGAACAGTATTAGTATCCATAAGAGGGGTCACACCTTAAATATCCGCGGAATTCTCAAAGCGGCCGTGGTACCACGCCCGACCTCCGACTCCAATACAAACGCACCACCAACCTGCATGGCAAAAAGCTTTGTTAAATAGAGCCCTAATCCCATCCCTTCTCCTGGAGTCTTCGACGTAAAAAACGGTTCTCCGACCCTGGCCCTGACGCTATCGGTCATACCCGAGCCGTTGTCACGAACTACAAATTCAAACCGATCCGCGCTAATTTTGGCGCTACACACTACTTTACCACCTGTACCACAAGCTTGGATTGCATTGCGTAATAAAGCTTGCATCGATCCAACCAAAGCGAGTCGCAAAGAATATAGTCCGGGGTCACCTGCTGCTAACTCTTCAAAGATAACCTCTGGCGCTGAATTAT
>JAULVA010000042.1:725-1742 GCA_032111275.1 Bdellovibrionota bacterium | reverse complement strand
ACTCTCGCCTCGACGCGAAACCGTCGTATGTGATTCAGGGCAGCGCGTCCGATGTGCGGCAAACCACAAACTCTGTGAGCCTCATTCCGGGAACTGAGAGGGTCGTCCTCTCATTTAAATACTATCCTTTCGTTCGTAGTTCTCAATGCGTTGTGGCTCCCTTCCCCGCCTCACCCGAGCTGAACCTTATAGAGCTCTCTGGGTGTAAAGTCGGCGAGCCAGTGACCCTCGAAAGTATCAACCCTCTGGAGCGACTGTTGAGTTAGCACCTATGGCGAAAAAACGCGCTTTATCACTCGCTCTGTTTGTTACCTCAGGGATCCTCATCTGCGGTGTTGTCGGCAGTATGCCTTCTACCGAACTCTCGAACGCGTCTGCGGTGTTTGGATGGAGACCGACGGTCAATCTCGAGACCAACCAGTACCTCATGTGGAGGGACTCCGCGTACTCCTCACTCCTACCTTCCTTCATGCCCGTACCACCGCTCGCGCGACCAACAGTGATGAGCGCCCTAATATTATTCTTAGGTACCGCGTTGGTGGCTCGCGTGCTCCTCCTCTCAGGTGGAGCGACTCCAGTATGGGGATGGGGGCTCGCTCTGCTTCCAGCGCTCGCCACACTTTCAATCACCGGTGGGGATACGGCGGTCCTAGGAGCCCTCGCGTGGATACCTCTCCTCGCTTTATGCCTCTCCGCTACCTTTCTCGTAAGTAAGGCAGGACTCCTACGCAAGGCTCTCCCCCTGGTCCTTATCACAGCGCTCGTCTCTACGGTGTGCGCGCGCAGCGCTAATCACTTCGCGGCGCTCGCCGCCATTACCGCCGTCTTCGTGGCGAGGAGGCTCCACGGCGAGACCGCCTTTAGCCTCAGGGATTCACGCGCTCTTGGAGGCCTCGCTGTCGCGTTAGCGCCGCAGAATGCAACCTGGCTCGAGATTCTGCAAACACCGCGGCAGTGCGCCAGACCGCCAGTTTCTGTCCCGCGAGCGGCGATCGCGCGGGCACTTTCCCACGCTGA
>JAULVA010000042.1:0-715 GCA_032111275.1 Bdellovibrionota bacterium | reverse complement strand
CCACCACTCGCACACGTTGTCCCGGACGATGGCCTTGTGGGTATCATGCGACCACTTATCGGCGTTGATTATCCGATTCAGGTAATCGATCGAGGCGTTGTGAGAACCTCCTACGGATCCGTGAGTCTCGCTCTCACCATGCTAAGCCTCGCGGCGGTCGCGCTTGGTAGCGGCGGATTAGCTCCCGTCGCCTTTGTTCTGTCTCTTCTCGCGGCGTGCGATACCCTGCTCCCTGAATCCATCGCGCAGATCGCTCCGATTGCGGCTCTCAGTCGGCTGATTCCGTGGGGACCCACGGTCGCCTACACACCATACGTCGTGGCAGCCGCTATGTGGCTCACCGCGCTCGTTGTCGTCACTTCAGTAAGGTGGATTATCTCTATTCCCCTCCTGGGCGCGCTTATCGTTACCGCACTCGGCATCTCTCCGGTGTCTCGTACGATGTCTCCGGAAAAAACGCTGAGCGCGGCGCTTGGCGAAATCTCCCCGTCAACGGCCGTGGTACGACACCTCGCGAAGGCCCTCTCGGCGACTTCGATAGCCGATCTTAAGCGTCCATTGCTTGACGGATACACCCCAACGTTTGAGTCCCTCGCCACTTTCAACGCTTCGATTACCTCTCCGCTGGGCGAGAATGCCACGTTCTTGAAGATGGTAAGTGACGGGGATCCCCGAACTCGGTGGTCCGCTGGACGGAGTGGTCAGCGCGGTGACG
>JAULVA010000041.1:0-4320 GCA_032111275.1 Bdellovibrionota bacterium | reverse complement strand
CAATCACACAGTCTCCAACCGATAATTACGGGGGCTCCGAATAAGTCTCCGGGCAGGAATATTCCGGGGCGACAATCCCGGACGATGACGCCTACGTATGACGTGATACGTGAGACGAAAACCGTCTACGGCTATCGGTTTACGTAATACGGTAAACGTCGTCGTCAGCGATCTTTGCCGCGCTCCCCTTACCAAATCGAGCCCCTCAAGGGATCCTCCGGCCACTTGTGCTTAGGGTATCGGCCGCGGAGTTCCTTGCGAACTTCCGGATATCCGACCCGCCAAAAGTTCGCGAGGTCCTGGGTGACCTGGACGGGCCGGTGAGCGGGGGAGAGAAGGTGAATGGTGGCGGGAACTCGGTATCGACCGATCCGGGGGGTATCGACCATGCCAAAGAGGTCCTGAATGCGGGCCTCGAAGCGAGGAGTTGATCCTGCGCTGTAGTCGAGTGGGCGCGCGCGACCGGTAGGGATCGTGATCGTGGCGGGCGCGATCTCGTCTAATTCCTTTTTGAGCGACCACGATACGCTCGACTCAAGCGCCTGATGAACGACATGTTCGGTGAGCGATTTGATCGAGGGTGGTTGTGGGAGGAATGGCAGGAGCCAATCGGTAATCGAACGGCGAAGCGCCTCCTCCGAGAGGTCCGGGAGCGTTGGCGCGTCACCCTGTCGTTCACGGGCCCACCGCACGCGCGAGATGAAGGCGAGGCTGGCGTCGCTCAAGCGTATCTTTGACCACCCCTCATCGGTTTGAAGCCATGTGGCGAAGGCCTGAGCGATATCGTCGTCTGATGCCTTGGGCTCAACGCGGGAAGATATAGTGAGGGCGCCCGCTTTCGTTACCTGAGATGAGGTGAGGGCGCCGGTCTCTGGATTGACTCGCACCTCGCGAGAGGAGGTTACGAGACGTGAGAGTTCCTGATCGAGGAGCGTTGGTGAAAACGGGGCCGCTAACCGTATCGCCAGATCCCCCCCGGTATCCTGAACGGAGCACGCGACGACGTACTCAGATTGTCGTAGCGGATCTCCCGTTCGTAAGGTTGCGCCTTTTCCTGACGCAAGAAGGTACCGGTGGGACCCATCCTCTCGACGTCGCCCCAGCTGCTCAGGATAGGCGGTAGCAAGAAGGAAGGGCACCGCATCGTCGGTCTCTCGTCGAAGGCTCTTGGTGACGCGGGGCGCCGGAAGAGCGGCAATCCGATTCGCCCATCGAGCGCTCAGGTCCGCGAGTCTCTGTGCCGCGAGTCTCTGTGCCGAGAGTCTCTGTGCCGAGAGTCTCTGTGCCCCACCATGCGATCGGCGGAAGTTTGTGAGCAGCTCAAGTCGAGTGTGAATGTTTGCCGTGTCGCTCTGCGGTCCTAAGATATCGCGCTCCTCTAGCAGCGTGATGAGGTGCGCCGCGACCGCTTCAAGTCCCCATTCCTTCGCGGCGACCGCCAGGGTGCCAAGACGGGGGTGGGCTCCTAACGATGCGATCGTTTTGCCGTGAGTCGTTATAGTTCCGTCCTCCCGTACCGCTCCGAGAAGCCGTAATGTCCCCCCAGCGGCCATGAGTGCTGGCGCGGGTGGTGGTGTAATCCAGGGAAACGCGACGATATCGTGAACGCCCCACGCCGCGAGGTCGAGGAGCGAGGGGCATAGATCGGAGCGAAGCACCTCCGGCTCGCGAAAGGGGCGACGAGCTTGATGGTCCTGGGGACTCCATAACCGGATACACACACCGGGAGCGGTTCTTCCAGCGCGCCCCGCTCGTTGATCGGCGGCATCGCGCGAGATCGGCTCGGTCGAGAGGGAGGCGACGCCGCTCGGGTCAGCCCGTGAAACCTTGTGCGTGCCGGAATCCACAACGATCCGTACCCCTTCAATCGTAAGACTCGTCTCAGCGATGGTGGTCGCGAGTACTATCTTTCGACGGCCATTCGGATCGGGCTGAATCGCCGCGGCCTGTTCGTGAAAGGGGAGGTCCCCGAAGAGCGGCATAACGCGAGCGTCTACGCGGGAACGCTCAAGGATCTCTTGCGTTCGTTGGATTTCGTATGAACCGGGGAGAAAGGCGAGGATATCGCCCTCATGTCGCGCGGCCGCGTTCTTGATAGCCGAGGCGACACGTCCCCAGACAGACTGACGCGCGTCACCGGGCTCGTAGTGGATCGTGACCGGAAAGGTGCGCCCCTCAAATCCGTACCGCCACGCGTCCTGAAGGTAGTGCGCGGGAAGGGACTCCCCGAGGGTTGCTGACATGATCACAACCTTGAGGTCGGGGCGCAGCACCGAGCACGTTTCAAGGGTAAGCGCTAACCCCACATCAGCGTGAACGCTTCGTTCATGAAATTCGTCAAAGATGACCGCGCCCACCCCGGAAAGTTCAGGGTCGGTGATAAGGCGACGCGTCAGCAATCCCTCCGTAATCACCTCAACCCGGGTGTTCTTGGATCGCTTCGATTCGAGTCGCACCGAGTAGCCCACGGTGCTACCAACCGGTTCATCGAGGAGATCCGCCATTCGCGCGGCAACGCTCTTCGCGGCGATGCGGCGGGGTTGCAGGATAAGGATAGTTTTTCCGGCGAGGGAGGGCTCTTCGAGGAGCGCGAGCGGAAGGACCGTTGTCTTGCCCGTGCCGGGGGGAGCCTCAAGGAGGGTAATCGAATGTTCGGTTATCCCACGACATATCGGCCCGAGGTGTTCGGCGATCGGAAGCTTTTCAACACGAGTGATCCAGCGATACGCCATGAGGGTTAGTCCCAGCGAAGAGAGAACACATGGGCGGTGAAACCTTCGACGTCGAGATAGAGCCCCCGAGTTGAGAGATCGCGAGCATCGCGGTCGTAGCGGGCGTTGGTGAGAAGATCGGTGAGGTGGGCGGTGCCCATTTGTGGCAGGGCTTGTGGGATTTGCACGAAGCATTGTCCCCGATAGCTTCCGTAGTTTACCGCGACAAGGAGGTTCCCAGACTCGTGAGCGATGTAGTAGGCGAGGAAGTTTGCGTTGGTGGGATTTCCCTCCCAGGCGGGCGCGCAGCGAAGGAGATGCCACGCCCCACATTTGCCCGCGGGGGAGTTAACGATGGGGAGGAGTTGACGGTAGATCTCCGCGACGCGGGAATCCGCCTCCTCGTCCGGTCCCCGTCGAAGATGAACGGGAACGCGAGTTCGATACCCCTCGAGCTGTCCGTGGTGAAAAAAGCGCAAGCCGGGCGCGAGGTATGAGATGGTCGCAGCGGCCTTATGCTCGGGTGGACCGAGCTTCGAGGCTATTCGTGGTTCATCGTGGTTTTCAAGGAAGTGCGCCATTCGCGCCCCATACGACGCTGGAACACGCAGGTGCTCAGCAAGCTTATTCGCCTCGTGGTTTACGAGCCTGTCGTAGAGCGTCTTGTCATACGTGTAGGTGAATCCGTGCTCCTGGAGCTTCGCTTCGTAGTTCCAGTACACCTCGGCGAGAAAGAGAAAGGTCGGATGATCGCGGTGTACCGCTTGAATCGCCTCTGGCCAGAAGGGGACGGTGAGGGTCTGTCGACTCTCAGGGCGATCTCCCCATGTACGGTGAAATACCTCCGGCTCCAGAAGCATCGCCATATCGCAGCGTACCCCGGAGCAGCGTGTCGCGATGTTCCGCAGCTCTCCGATCATCGCCGATCGAAGGTGCGGATTGAAGAAGTTGAGTTGTACGGTGTCGGGCCATCCTGGAAAGTTCGGGTCCTTTCCGTAGGCGACTATCGTTCCATCTGAGAGTTTTGCCCACCGATCAGGGGCGATCGCGAGATCGGATGGAGTTCCTCTGATGAAAAAGTCCGGGCGCTCCCGCACCCATCGATGATCGAAGCCTACATGATTCGGAACGAAGTCGAGGAGGAGCTGGATGCCCCGAAGCTCCAAGCGTTCCCGAAAGCGAGCGAGCTCCACATCGCCTCCGATCGATGGATCGGTTGTGTATTCACACACCGCGAAGGGGGAGCCGCAGATATCCTCCTCTCTGAGATCGGGTAGTACCTCTTCGTACTCGTGATGCCACTCGGTTCGCTGCCGTGATATCTGCCGACCCGTCGGGCCGATCCTCCACACGCCGAGTAGCCATACCCAATCGAACCCCTTCGATGCCAGGTCGTCGAGGAAGGTGTGAGGGATATCGTCGAGCGTTGCGGTAGCGCCAAGGGTCGAGAGGAATACCTTTGTGTTTATCTGGTAGAGGCTGGGATTCACCCTTCTAGTATAGCGGTCGGATGATCGGGTGCAAAGACGAATAGCGGACTACTGTATAGAGCTACTGTACCGGGCTTCTGTACCGTGCTTACGGTCGCCGCTCCCCAACTCGCCTGATA
>JAULVA010000040.1:0-7207 GCA_032111275.1 Bdellovibrionota bacterium | reverse complement strand
CTTTAGGTGTAGTGAATTCTTTAAAATCCCTCTGTAAAGCGGTGCGGTAGCACCGCTACCTAGCAAAAGCACGCGTCAGCGTGGTTTTGCCTCCCTTACCTAGGGGCTAGTCACCCTCATCTTCGTCCTCATCTTCGTCTGCCTCTTCCTCCTCGTCTTCATCCTCATCTTCGTCTTCGTCTTCGTCTTCGTCTTCGTCTTTGTCCTCATCGTAGTCTTCGTCGAAGTCGTCGTCGTCAACCTCTTCGTCCTCGTCCTCGTCCTCTTCTTCCTCGGCTTCGCCGTGGCTAAATACCTCGGGATCGATCTCCTCGAGGGCGTCCGTTAACGCTGAAACGATCGATGCCAAATCCTCGGGAGCGCAATCTTCGTTCTCAATAACTGACTCAACCGCAGCCTTGATTTCGGTGACGATGGCTTCCTCGATACCGGAACCTGACTCCTCCTCGTCGCTATCAGTCGCGTCATCGTCGGACTCCGTCTCCACTGCGGGATCGTAATCCTCTTCAAGCTTCTCCTGAAGCTCCGCGAATCCCTCAACCAGTTGCGTGAGAGCTTCGATGATTTTTTCTGTAGCTTTGGTGGTCATAGTACATCTTTCCAAGTAAAGAGCTGTCTCCTGAATGAGCGAGCCCGTGTCCTTTTTTCTTATTGTGGGTCGAAGCCTAAAGCCTTTTCCCCAGTCAGATCAAGAGGGAACATCGGACGTTGTATATCGCCCGCACTCACCGTTTGGTGGGTATGAGGATCCACATGCCGAGAGCGCTTTTTTCACGCATTCTCTGCGCCTTAGGATATCCTCAGGAGGTAAAAGGATTCTTCGGTTTTTTATTCTGGTTGCTTGACTTTCCAGCCCTCTTTTGAGGTGTCGAAGGAGTCCCTGGTGGGGTATCGTCCTCATCACTGGACGCTCGCATCGTGGAGCGATATTGTTCAGTTCATCAGGAGTTTTTTTGTATGACAGCACAATCTGTTGGAAGTCGGTTGGGCCTCTGTTTCGCGTCTATCCTCGGACTCGTCATGGTAGTCACAGGGTGTGTGTCTAAAGGAGCCCGACAGAGCGCAAGTACCTCAAGCGGCAGCAGGGGGATCGTCGTATCTCCTCTGGCGGCTCAGGTGTCAGATCCCAAACGTCTCCTTGCCGTAAACGCGATTGGAATTGAGAAGCCCGTTTTTGCGGGGGTCGTGCACTCTAACGTCTCTGAGGAGGGGTTGCTTTCAATCCTGCGAGAGGTCGCGGGAGAGACCTTATCAATGAAGGTGCTTGGAGGTGCCAACGCCGCGGCTCCAGGGGGGAGCGTGTTGAGGACCGAGATAGTTACCATGGAAGACCTCAAAGGGTCGGCTGTCGGCGGAACTCCAGCTCGGGTGGCGTTTCGCATGGGAGTGTATACGGGGCGAGATGTGAACCCCGTGTGGCAGGCGAACTACGCCTACCAGCAGGAGGCTATGGCCGAGAACTGGCTGAAGCTCGGCGATCGTTTAGGCCCGGAAGGGAGCGGCGCTGGGTGGATTACCGCGCAAGAGATATTTCGACGGGGTGTTACTCTATCGCTACAGGATTTTAACAGTCGGCGAGACGCTCAATTTCAAGCGGAGCGGGTTGGCAAGTAGTTTCCACACCCTAAGATGTAAAAACATGTTTTGTTTGGTGCAGATTCCCTCTGTGTAGAGCGGCATCTTAGTGCTACGATCTTCCCGTGTTTGCTTATTCTTCATGCTAGAGCAGTTATCATGACAGCACCACAAAAGCGGCGAACGACTGGCCGGACAAAAACTCAAAAATCCGCGAAGGGGGCCGCGGCGGTGGCCAAAGCTCCCTTGAGGCCTCGCGGCTGGGTGCGCGACTTCGTCTCCCTTCTGCTCTTAGCAAGTGGACTATTTCTCCTCTCAAGCATCTTGTCGTACGTATACATATCGGCGCAGGGCCAACCCCATAATCCGTTGCATAATATCATGGGACCGGCCGGGCATATCGTCGCCACGCTCCTTGTCGGTAGCTTGGGAGTGGTTTCTCTTCTGCCGGTCGCGGGCTTAATGTGGCTCGCGTTCTTTCGGACCATACAGAGCGGCGACGAACGTCCTCGGCTCTACTCAACGCCGGTCGTAATCGGCTCGGGTATAGCCCTCGTTTTCGGGGTTTCATCTCTGGTCGCCGCGGTTATCAAACCGTCGTGGGCTGGGTCTATCGGCAATTCTATCGCGACCTTTGGTCAAGGTCATCTCGGAGTCGGTGGAACCTTTGTGGCGACCGCGCTTCTCTGCTCAATCTGTTGCGCCGTTGTGCTGCAACGTTCGTTAGGTGATATCGCGGCCGGCGTCCGTTGGCTCGTTCGCTCTGGGTTCGCGATGCTTTTTGTGGAGCTTCCGATCGCCGCGGCCAAGGCTGGTTTGGTTTCGCTTGGTTTGTTCGCTGCGTTGCTGAAGATGGCCGTCCCTGTGGTTGGAAAGCTCTTCTTCGCCTCCGGACCGTATGAGCAAGAGAATGAGGATGAGGGTCGCTTGCCGAAGCCTAAGCTGCGAAAGAATCAAATGCCCCCTGAGGACGGCGCTGATGATGAAGAGGTCCCAGCTGAAGACGATGAATGGACTCTTGGCGATGAGGACGAGCTTGACGACCCTACGGATGAGGAACTCAATGAACAAAGCGTGACGGAAAGACCAGTACCGAATGAGCCTGTACATGAGCGGGCTGACCCTATTATCGTTAAGCCGAAGGCTGCGGAGCCATCAGCGCATCCTAAGCCCCTTCGCGTGGGGCCCGAGAAAAAAAAGAAGATTGTCGAGCGAGAAGGTGATAAACCTCCCCCGGCTTTCGATGATTATATCGCCCCTGACCTAAAGCTTCTTGTACAGGAGGAGGAGCAGGAGCTTGGCGATGACGACGAGGAGCTCCGTGAGAAGGCGGAGCAGATCGAATCTAAGCTGCGTGATTTTAACATCGCAGGGCGCGTCACACAGGTGCATCCAGGGCCCGTTATTACCCTATTCGAGTTCGAGCCCGCCGCCGGAGTCAAGGTAGGTCGAATCGCCGCGCTACAAGATGATCTCGCGATGAGCCTGCGAGCTAGTAGTATCCGAATTATCGCGCCAATTCCAAAGCGTGGAACGGTCGGTATTGAGGTGCCAAATAAGCACCGCGCGGTGGTGAGGCTTCGTGACTGCCTTGAGAGCGAGGCCCTGCAAACGAGCGAGTCTATTCTCAGCGTTCCTCTTGGTAAGGATACCTACGGAGAGGCGGTGGTAGTAGATATCGCCTCGATGCCGCATCTTCTTATGGCGGGAGCTACGGGAACTGGTAAATCGGTCTCGATTAACGCAATCCTTCTTAGTCTGCTGTATAAAGCGCATCCGGCAGAGCTGGGGCTTATCCTTATCGATCCGAAGGTTCTTGAGTTGAGTATCTATGATGGTATTCCTCATTTGCGAGTTCCAGTGGTTACCGACCCTCGGCAGGCCAAGGCCGTTCTTGGATGGGCGGTCAAGGAGATGGATCGACGATATCGCTACATGCAGAGGTTCGGCGTTCGAAACATCGATGGGTATAACCAGATCGTGTCAGGCGAACACCCGTCGATGGCTCAGACCGAAATGTTCTCTCAACAACAGCCGGTGGAGGCAAAGGAGCCGTCCGGGGAGGGCGATGGCGAACAGGCTGTGCCGATAGAGCCTACCGCTCCAGAGCAGCTTCGCCCGATGCCGAAGCTGGTAATAGTTATCGATGAGCTGGCGGACCTTATGCTCACCGTTGGGCGAGAGATTGAGGAGTTGATCACACGACTCGCGCAAAAAGCTCGAGCCGCTGGGATACATCTGATCGTTGCGACTCAACGTCCATCGGTAGATGTGATTACCGGATTGATTAAGGCGAATTTTCCGGCGCGACTCTCGTTCCGTGTTACGAGTCGTATCGATTCCCGCACGATCCTCGATTCTATGGGCGCTGAGAAGCTCCTTGGTAAGGGAGATATGCTTTTTATGCTTCCGGGGGCAGTGCCTCTTAAACGTGTGCATGGAGCGTTCGTTTCGGATCACGAGGTGCAAAAAGTGGTGACATCGCTTAAGTCGCAATGTCCTCCGCAATACGATGATGCGATCATTGCGGCGTGCGAGAAAGCGTTAGCTGAGGATTCTAGCTCCGGTGGCCAGGGCGCTTCAGGAGAGGGGGGCGAAGGGGATGATTTCGATCCTTTCTACGACAAAGCGGTCGAGCTGGTGCTTGAAAAGGGTCAAGCCTCTACCTCGATGATTCAAAGGACCTTTCGCATCGGATATAATCGAGCGGCTCGTATCATAGAGATGATGGAGCGAGAGGGAGTAGTGGGTAAGATGGATGGAGTGAAGCCGAGAGAGGTTTTGGCTCCTCACCCGGCCCGGGACGCTGTATAAAGAGGATTTTCTTGTCTTTTGCCGCATGGAAGGTCACATAGGCAGTCCCTTAGGAGCATAACTGGTTAGGATGACACCGCTAAATTGGGTGTTCGTTGAAGTCGACCGATGGTCTCGGTAGAATGGTGGAAAGGGTTGCACATGAACGACGATATGAAGGATCGAGATGGTGATGAAATGGGGGCGGAGCAACGCTCTGGACCCAAGGGGGTAGTTTCGCTTCTCGATAAAATCCGCGCTACGTTGGCCAACACTGCTGCCGAGAGATGGGAGCAGGGGGGAGAGCCACTGGACACTACCCGTCGGTTTCCTCGCTCTCAAGAGACTTGGGAGCAGGTATTTTTCACCGATACCAAAAATGGAACCCTTGTACTGCGCTCCTCCACACCGATCTTAAATAACTATTTCAGTGGCGGTTACAGCTTATCGCCAAGCGGAGACACTCGCTTTTTCATCGAGCTACGTGGAAGGGGGTGGTCTCCGAAGGCACTTCTCGACCCAGCGTTTCGAGGCGCAGGGGGAATCGAGAAGGCGACGCAGGTTTTAGCCGAGGGTGACATCGCTGAGCAGCTCTACCGTGAAATTGAGATGCTCGTGAAGCAACATCGGGAAACCCTGAGGAGAGATTTTAACGACTCGGTTGCGCGCCTCACAGCCAACATTAAGGAGGCTATCGGCGAGACAACCGCGGCTGATTGGCAGGTCGTTGAGGGCGATGTAGGGGTTAAGGGGTATCGCACCGAGATAAACGGACTGACCGTTACCGTGGCGTGCATGAAGAACGATGTCAGCACCGCCTATTCCATGACTGTTGGGCGCTTCGGTCTGGCGTGGAACTGTCGGGATCCCTTCCTGATGCAGGAGGTGTTTAACCTGGTCGATGAGTCAGTGAGAACAGCGTCCCTTGAGCACCTCGGGAAGGTGCTTGATGATATGTTATAGGATCTTCGCGTTCTTTGGTTAATTATCGCGGAGGCGCGGCAGACGCGGAGAGCGCGGGATCTAAGCAGTCGACATCCGCGAACTCCGCGATACATAACCAAGATATTCGGACTCGGAGGAACTTGTTTGATTACCTAATGAGGCATAGTTGCTACGCCTCGAGTTGAAGCTCTACCAGCTTGATGTACTCCGCCTCAAGATCGGTGTACTGCGCCCGGAGAGCTTCTAATCGTTCATAAACATTTTGGTGAGCGACGATAACATCCCGTAGCTGGGCGCTCGCGTTGGTGAGGGCGTTTGAGAGAGCGTCGAAAACGGCCTTTTGATCGTCCGTCATAGCCACCTCGGTTGACATCTTATCGATTGTGCGAAGCGACTCGGCGAGTCTTCGCTCAAGTGAGACGGACTCCGATGAGATGTAGCTGTAGTTGGTCATGACGGACTGAAGATTGACCTCGTCTTCCTGCTTCTCCGCTTTCATCTCTTGGTGCGCGGACTCTCGTGCTATGACATCCGCATGCACGCTCGTGAGTTTTTGCTCAAGCTCAATTCTAGCTTTACGTTGGGCTTCGACGGCGGCTCGGTACTCCAGTGTCTTCTTGCGCAAAGCGGCGAGCTCCTCTTTAGAGACCATCTCCTGCTCGCCGGCGAGGATCTCTATAATTTTAGTCTCAAGGGTACGAGCCTCTTCGCGTAACCGCGCCACGTACTCGTCGGATTCCTCCCCGCTCAAACGTTTGCCCATCACAAGCCCAACCAACGGCAGGGAGGCGGATAGCAAGAGCGCTGGAATGAGCAACAGGTCGGACATGGGAGGATGATACCATCGGTCGATGGATGGTGGATAGGGGAGTTGTGAGCGCCATCCATCTCACGTACGAGGGTTGCCTATGGGAGCTATGGTAGAGAGCTAACGCCTAAAGAAGCCTAGTTTAACGCACCCGAACTGAAGCCTCGTCACCGCAGCACCGGTATGTTGAGCTGAGCAAGGTACGCTCGTCACCGAGACCGCGAACGCGGATGCGGTCGCGTCGAGGCCAGCGTTGGGAATGAGAGGGAGCCATGGCCCAAGTGTTGAGACCCCCTTCTCAGAGAGGGAGACCTCAAACGAGCCCTTGATCGACGGCTGTGGTGTAAGGTGGTTCGTGACCGTTAGCTCACCCAACACCGACCCGAACAGGGATGAGAGGCGGAGCGTGGCAAATCGGGCGGCCAACGCCGATACCTCTCCCTCAGCGTCGACGTCTATGGTACCAAGATCGCGAGTTCTTAAGAGCGTTGTGAGAGCCTCGATGGATGGTGGCTCAAGCTGCCGGAGTTGGAGAGAGAAGGTTCCGCCGTCGACGCCATTCGGTATGAGGTGAAGGCCCTGCACGGCGCCATTCACCACGCCGCCGCGCACCCCCACGGCGGAGAGTTGAGGATGTTTGCCGAGCTCGATATCTCGAAGGGTAGCGGTAACCTCGGCACCCCGTCCCTGTGTCTCTCCCTCACCCTCGAGAGCACCGCCGTAGAGGTTGGTGGAAAAAGCTACCTTCGGGGAGAGTGTAAGGAGCGACCCCGGTCTAAGTGCCAGAGAGAGTTGTTGCATCTCTAGAGAAACGGGAAGAGCGAAGGATCCCTTGACCCGTGGACCAGGAATCCAGATTGTGAAGGAGTCCAATCCTACGGACGAAAATCCGGCTGAGAGCCCATTCCAGGTCATGTTGGTGCCGTCGCTCCGAGCCTGTTGAAGCCCACGTAGCGCGGCGTATCTCAGAAAGGATGGCCAGCACGCTCCAAGAGTAACCCCTAACGCTATAAGGGGCAGGATAATGACCTTTAGCACGGTACGTCTCATTTTGCTGGAGCTATAGTTTCGAAGCCGCTTACCTCG
>JAULVA010000039.1:17187-19690 GCA_032111275.1 Bdellovibrionota bacterium | reverse complement strand
CTACCTAGCAAAAGCACGCGTCAGCGTGGTTTTGCCTCCCTTCCCTAATGATACCGCGTATCGGAGTCATCCTCCAATTTGGAGCCCTTGACGACCCGAAGTCCAGCTTTGCTCTTCAGCCGTTTTAACTTCCAATTATAGTAGGAAAGTTCTAGTCGTCGCCGAGCTTCTGCTAGATTGAAAAGCCCTCGTTTGTACATGTACAGGTAGGTGAGGCCGGCGGCGATGAGGTCCGGGAGAACCACGAGCACTCCAGAAAATACCGCGTTCAGAAGGACAAACCCTAATCCGATAAGAGCGAATGTCTCTCCTCGAAGGGGCGAGCCCCAGAAATTAAGGAGCTGCCGAGAGAAAGCGGCTCTCAGTCCGTACGCGATCCAGATGGTCGAGATAATCATCGACGCGCCGTGATACGCGAGTGGATATGCCGAGGGTAAGAACGCACAGAGGGCGAGTGTCACTAGTTCCGCGAAAAACGGTATGCCGAGAGCCACGGTGAGAAAACGCTTTTTCCCCCAACTGTCCTCAAGGGAGCCACCGATGCTGTAGATGATCAACGCTCCAAAAATGATCTCCATCGGATGTACCGCCACCAGTAATCCGGTGAAGGGGCGCCACACCTCAAGACTCGATAAAACTAATCCGGGGACAAAGAGAAGGAGTATTCCGCCGAGAAGTCCGTTGATGACCGACATCGCTATCATCGCGATCGCGAGTTTATGCGCTGAATGGTGCAAGGAGATCGCGGGAAGGGCGGCTCTGGGATTCATGCGGTCACACGTAATGTAGTATGTGGGTTATGCCCCATCGGCAACGTTTTTCGCGGCGTCGTGAGAAACGGATTCAACGGGATTCTTCTACGGTACCCCGAATACAGGGGTGTCGCAATCAAGTGGAAAACACCGGTCAGCCTCGTTTATGACGAGCACTAGGCACTGAAGTGAGCCATGGCAATCAAAAGATACAAATAGTTAGCCATGTGGAGGGAAGCGAGGCTCAACCTGGTAGTAGCCTCACTGGGGACCTCAACACGAGCACGTTTAGGAGAGGTTTGCCGCTTCCTTAGGCAACGCGACCCAGGTTGATAACCATAACGAACAGTAGAGGTGGTTTTTTCGACCGTACGGAGAGTTCTATGGAATTCCGCATTATTACTGAAGCTCGCACAACACGAGAAAGGGGCGCCGCTCTCGTTGAGTACGCTTTTCTCGGAGCCCTGGTTGTCACCATCAGCCTCGTATCACTTGAAGCGCTGGGGGTCTCTACAGGTAGCGAGTTGTTAACCATGCTACGAGGAATAACGGGCACAATTCCATCTATTCAGTGATTGTCTCTCGGGATATCGGCCCGAACACGTGACGTATTCTCTCCCTACTGACTTAGCAATTTCCGGATGAGCACAATCCGCTCTCGAAGCTGGCTCTCTGTGCAAGCGGTTTGGCTTTTAACCCGTTGCTGAGCGTTAAGTTGAGCGTGAATTTGGGCGTGCGTGCGCGCTGTTCGCTTGTGGTACATGTTTACAAGCTTTCGTACCTCCGCGCTCAAGTACGCCTTCTCCTCGGCGCGAGTGCGGCGCTCGTCGAGACGAGCGGTTACCTTTTCCGTCACAGCCGAATGCAACTCTTCCTGCTGACTGGAACCAAAGAGGGTTAATTGATTGCCGTGAACAATGACGGAGTTGAGGCCACTATTTGTTGACGCAAGCGCCTCCCACGAGGGAGCTTCTTTGGGCTTTTCCCGTTCTCGATCCCGGTCAAATTCATCGTCGTTTTCACCTTTGGGGCGAATGCAGTGCCGAATCTCATTCTCTATCTCTTCAGCGAGGCGGGTGAGTGTTGGGTCGGCTGGAAGGTAGCAATAGGCGACCTGAAGGACATTGAGAGTGGGAATCCGTCGTACTATTCGGCCGAGAAACTGACGAAAGTACATCTTGGTGCGGGTCGTAGTCGCATACACGCCAACGCGCAGCCGCGGAATATCAACTCCCTCGCTCACCATGTTACACGCGACAAGCCACGGCTCCGAGGAGTCCCTAAATCGCTTAAGCTTTCGGGCGGCCTCTGATTCCTCTGAGAGTACGACAACAGGTGGTATCTTGGTTATAGAGGTAAGAAGTTTGGCGAGTTTGCGGGCTGAGGTCTGGTCCGCGGCGACGAGGAGCGCGCCCGCGTCGGGGTGCTCTCGTCGGGTTTTCATGAGCATCTCATGCGCTTCGCGCAGCATCGGCTCGATCCACCCACTCTCCGTATCAAGGGCAGCGCGAAGGCGTCGAGATTGGCCCATCGCGTCGAGCTCGTCTGAGAAGAGAGCGCTCGCGTCTCCCGATACATCGCGCCATGCCACCTCTCCTCCGTAGGTGAAAAAAGCGGTCGGTCGGCACACCCCCTCTTCGACAGCGCGACTGTAGGAATACGAGTAGTCGGCGAGTCCAAATCCTGACTCATCGTAGGTAACGAACGGAATGGGCGAATTGTCGCTTCGGAAGGGAGTTCCGCTTAGACAG
>JAULVA010000039.1:0-17177 GCA_032111275.1 Bdellovibrionota bacterium | reverse complement strand
ATCGCGCCTCGTGGAAGGCCGCTCGAAGACCGTCTCCCCACGAGAGCCCATCGCCAGCGTGGTGCACCTCGTCGAGGATGATGCAGGCGTTGTTGGTGAGTTTGCGAAAGAGCCCAGGTTTTTGAGCAACCTGTTGGTAGGTCACCACAAATCCATCGTAGTCGCCGCTCAATATCCCTTTTCCATTCGAGAAGGAGCTGTCGAGATGGAGGTCCATGTTCGCCGCTGAGCGGGCCCACTGCCCCTTCAGGTGCGCTGTGGGAACAACGATACCTATCCTTCCCGCGCCACGCTTTCGAAGTTGATGCATCGCAAGGACGAGCGCCGCGGTGGTTTTGCCCGCTCCGGGAGTCGCTTCGATGAGAATCGAGTTGTCTCCGCGCAAGACGCAGTCTCGGTAGACACCGAACGCCTCCTGTTGCCAGGGGCGGAGCTTGATCTCTGGAGATGGCTGATTGGGCTGAGCCTTAACAGCGCGGGCGACATTCATGGAACAACTAACTTCCGAAGTAACTACTCAGCAAATACAACAACTATAACGTTAGCCCCTATTAAGGGGCGGCTTTGCGGAGTAAAGCGGGGTGGAAATACTAACTGCTCAGCAAAAATAGGGCATCCCCGCTCAGGGGATGACAAGAAAGAATGATCGACGAAATTGCCGTTTTCACTCGGTAAGCTCGAATGACAAGTTTAAAAGCTGCTGAGCAGTTACCTTCCGAACTACGAACCAAAGGTATGTGGTAGTAAAAGGGAGATCGTCTGTCGAGAGACAAAACCGCGTGAGAAAAAAATTCTCTCTCTTGCGCATTTATGAGTGAGTTGTATCGCGGGCGTAAGTAGAAAAAAGTTGTCGCTTGAGGGCAATGTGGCGAAAAAAAAGGGCTGGCGGAGAGCCAGCCCTTTTGGGATCACGTGAACGACGGGAGGCTGTTAGTCATCCTGATCGTCATCGTCGGAAGGTTTGCTACATTTCGATGATCTCTCGATCTTGGTCGCGAACGAGACGTTCGACGGATCGGTGTACCCCTCGACCTTAACGCACGCCCCTTCGGTCAGATCCGCCTTTGACGAGATACCTTTGCGGAAACGCGTTCTGTCGGTTACGGTGAAGAACTTTCCGCCGATGACAAGTATCGGGTCTTCGAAGCTTGCGATTCTTCCCTTCGCTTCAACTTCATCTCGCTTGTCCTCATCTTCTTCATACCCATCATCACGGTCATCGACTCCATCGTCATCCGAGTCGGTATCGCAGACGTTGCTGCCGCGAGCCCGTTCAAAGATATCACTCACACCATCGGCGTCTGAATCGAGACCGAGCGAGGAGAGGGCTGTTTTAAGTTTCTCCCGATCGGCGGGGCTGAGGGTTGCGATGGCTTTCGCGAGTCGTAGCTCGGACTTTCGTAGATTCTTGGCCATGGATGAGGTGGCTCGGTAACTTGGCGCCGCTTCGGCGCTCACAGCGAAAAATACTAAGGCAACGAGTGTGGGGAGGAGGCGTTTCATAGGTGGGAAGCTCCTGAAGATGTAGACCTCAGCTAGGATACGGCAGGGTCATCGGCGGTGCCACAAAAGAGTTGAGGTCGGCACGCTCGCATTTGCTAAGTAGCTGATGGCGTTAGAAATGAAAGATGGCAAGCACGGCAATCGCGTTCACCCACCGTTCGTCATCACCGAACCGTTTGGCGTGCTCACCAAGGTAGCCGATCTCATAGTGAGCGTTGTCGATCTGCCAATAGGGGCCGAGGAAGACCCGGTTGCGGTCATATCCACTCCACGGACCTCCCTCGACGGAGTTCCAGGTAAACATCACCTCATCGAACGCGGCGATCCCAAAGTCTTCCGCGACGTTCAGCGGAAGCATTCCCCGAAGCATATAGCGGGTGCGGTTCGACACGCCCTCGGTATGTTCGATCCATCGCTGCTCTTGGCGAAGTCTGTGTTGCCACGCGATATCCCATAGACCATGCCTGTAGAGGAGTTGCTGCCACAGTCGATGCTCATCACGATAGGTTCGATGGTACTCGGTGTTATAAAACGTCGGCAGCCATCCATATCCAGCGAATAGTGAGAGCGCCGGTGTCGGATTGTACACGAGCGCGGTACGGATGAGCGTGGTGGCCATACGTTGCCATTCGTCACCGAGCCGCGGCTGCGTCTCCAGGTACAGCTGGTAGGTTCTGGAATCCTCAAGCGGTATGAACGCCATGGCCGAAACCCAGGCCTCAAAGTCCTCGGGGGTCGCCCGTCCCTCTCGACCGAAGGACAGAATAAGCATGAGCACAAGCGCGAGTCGGGTGCGGGCGACCATCTTCGGGTTGTACCCTAAAGCGTTGGGCGCTCGAATGACGGGCTCAAGGTAGCTCGTGGGCACACTTTCATTGTTTTCGGCACCTCCGGTTCTCAGCGCCTCTGCGCAGGACTGTTCAGGTTGAGAGACTATTGGGAGCTGGCGTTGAGACCGTAATCCTTTGATATTATTGGCGCTTTGTCGGCTTCAGACTGGGATACTTTATTTTCTTGAGGTCAAGCTCTTACATGATATCATGATAGCATGAGTGCCAAAGAGAGCCGTATACTCCTCCGACTTGCCAAACCACTGCACGATTCCGTTAAGGCTCGAGCGGCGCAGGAGGGTCTTTCGATTAACTCGCTGCTTGAGAGACTTGTTTCGCAAGGCATCTCCAATCCACTGGCGAACAACGTCACCGAGAGTATCATTGAACGTGCGCGGCGTGAGTACGGCAAGGACTTCACCGGACTACTCCTGTTCGGTTCGCAAGCTCGCGGTGATCAACACGACACCTCCGACACCGACCTCCTGCTTGTTGTCTCTGAAGAGCTGCGTATTGAACGAAGTATGTACCGAGCCTGGGACCAGTTTTTCCCAGAGGGGATATCACTCCACATCGGGCACCTCCCCCAAAGCCCCAGCGACGCGGGCTCGCTCTGGCTAGAATGCGCTTTGGATGCGAGGATCCTTTTCGACCCGAGCGGCGCGATTAAAAATACGATCTCATCGGTGCGAGACTTTATTACGTCTGGAGCCATCGTGCGTCGCGTGACTCATGGACAAGGATATTGGGTGCCTCGATGAAAAACAAATCGCTTACCAGGGACTATATTGTGCGCGGCGGAATCCGCCTTGAAGCGCTCCAGGTGCTCTTTAACCGAGAGGGGTATGCCGATGTTGTTCGTGAAGCTCAAGAGACCGTTGAGCTTGTGAGCAGGGCGTTGATTCGACATCTCGGCGGCGAGCCCGCTCGTGTCCATGATGTGAGCGTTCAGTTAGTCGAACTGAAGGCTCGAATCCCCGCGGAGGAACACGAGGGACTAGAGAAGTTAATCGCTGTTTCACGAGAACTACGGCGAGATCGGGAACTCGCCTTTTACGGCACTGAGGATCTCACGCCAAGCGAATTCTATTCCAAGCAGGACGCTGAACGCGCAATCTCCCAGGCGCAAGGGGCGGTTGCTTTTGTTGTTGGAATCGTTGGGGCCGAGTAGGTTACGTAGCTCGGCTCCGTGGGTGACTGACGTTGGTGCCCAAGGGCACACGTGGCACTACGGTGTCGACGTGCTTCCCAGGTATGCCTCCGCCGTCTCAATTTCACACGGCGTTGAGATTCTCACCCCCGGACCAGAGATCTGGGCGTCTTTATACGGAGTGGCCGCGATGTCAAAGCCCTTGATAACGTCAGCAAAGGTTTTATGTGCCGAATGTTCACGAGCTAGTTGGGAGGCGAGTTGGCCCAAGACGTATCCCGAAGCTGCCTCGAGAAGGAAGGCCCCATCGCCGAACCGTTGGCGGTAGGCCTCCTTGAACCACGGCTGTACGCCACCGTATAGCAGTCCTAGATCGGGTTGAACTCCCTTCATCTCTGCCAGAATTTTGTCGTTCGCGAACGCGTCGATTCCCAAGAAAGAGGGGGCAAGATTCAATTGTTTCGCTTGGCGGGCGAGCAGCAGCCCCTGTTCTGGCATCATCGCGAGCAGATAGGTAGAAATCCCTCGGGCTCTTCCTTTCAGCAGCTGTGATTGGAATTGCGTTGCATCGCTACTAACGATCTCACGAAAGAGCTTGGTTCCAATCTCTTTATCGAGTGAATCAAGCGCTGGGACAACGTTCCCCACGTCAATACCGATCGTACCGAACTTCTCTAGCCCCACCTCCCGTGCCTTGGCGGCTAGCAGGGCGATGCAGGCCGAGGATGATGGCCCGATATCAATAGCAAAAGGGTTGTCGCGCGAGTGGTCGTCGTGGCTGATAAAAGCGCCGCTCACCTTCATCGATTTTATAACGGGAGCGGCGGCGCTAGCGGGTGTGTTACCCCACACAACCAGCAGCTGTGCCTTGTCTACCTCACCAAGCTTCCGCGCGCTGGTGATAGCCTCCTTGCCATCGTATTTGGAGTCCTCGTAGAGGAACCTTACCTGGGCCGCGTCATTTGGTTGTCGCTCCGTAAACAGGGTAATGCCATTACGCGTGGCCTGTCCCATAGAGGCGATAGGGCCCGTGAGCGGTAGGATGACCCCCGTGGTCAGAGCTTGGGTGGCTCTATCCTGAGCATCGGTCTGGGGAGACACGGCTATAATGGAGAGAGCCGCAACGATTAACTGCAAAAATGTACGCATGGGGGCTTTTTAGCAGAGCGGAGGGTGACTATCCAGAGGAAATTGATTCGCTCCCTGCAAACAAGGTCCATCTGTCGCGAGCTCTTGCCTCACTTTTCGGACTGCCAATCCTTGGCTGTTAAAATCCGACTGCGCTTGTAAATACTCTCTACGTACAAGGGCCCATCGTGCTCGGCGGGTTATCCTCGCGACGCAGTCGTAAGATACCCCTTCGATCTTACGTATACGAGCGTTCGAGCGAAGAAGGTGCCCGTAAAGCAGAGCCATACAATCGTCAGAAGAAACGAGGCCCACATCTCTCTCCACGGTACGCCGCCCGAGTTCAGCACCGCTCGCATGCCCTCAAAGATATGAGTGCACGGAAATATCTGTGCGAAGGCCTGGAGCGCCGGAGGCAGAGCTGAAACCGGATAGAAGACCGCGACAAAGGGCTGTATCAGAAAGGGAACGATCCACGCGAGGGATTCCGCTGCTTCACCATAGCGGAGGATAAGCGCTGAGGTGAAGAGTCCCACGGCCCATCCGAAAAAGAGGAGTAGTCCGAATAGAGGTACAAGCGCGATACCAAGGTCCATCATGTTGAAGGCGTAGAGGACATACGCACAGATGCCGAGGCCCGTCGCGGTGATGGTGGCTCGAATGAAGCCAACGATGGCGGTTGAGAGGATCAGCTCGCGAGGTCGAATCGGCGAGACGAAGAGATTGAGGGTGTTGCCAACCCACATCTCCTGCAGGACAGACATGCCCACCGCCTGTTGCGCTCTAAAAAAAATATCCCACAGAACGATACCGCCGAGCATGAAGAGGACGGCGTTTGATTGCGTCACCTGTTGAAGATAGAGGGTCACAAATCCCCAGACTAGGAGGTCCATGAGGGGGAAGAATATGAGCTCAGCGATGCGAATCGTGGAGCGCTTGTAGATAAACATATAGCGCAGCACCATGGCGACAACTCGCGATATCATCTCTCCTCCTTGACGTCGCTATCGCGTAATTCACCATCGCGGGCGATCGTCACAAAGACCTCCTCAAGGCTCTTGAGCTTCGAGCGCTCGCGAATCTCGGTGGGCGTTCCCGTGGTGACGATCGACCCACGGGCGAGGAATATCGCGCGGTCGCAGAGCTCCTCGACCTCCTGCATGTAGTGCGAGGTGTAAATGATAGTCGTCCCGTAATTTTTACGAAGCTTCTTCAATATCTCCCGAACCTTCATGGCGATGTCGGGATCAAGACTCGCGGTAGGCTCGTCGAGAAAGAGCACCTCTGGACGATTGAGGAGCGCTTTGCAGATATTGAGGCGTGTTTTTTGCCCAGCTGAGAGGGTGCCGATAAGGCTTTTTCCGGGGAGATCAACTTCAAGCTCGTTTAAGACCTCTCGGGCTCGCTGCTTCGGGTTCTCAACGTTGTAGAGCTTGGCGTACACGTAGAGGCTCTCATCAATGGTGAGGTTGCCCGGTAACGAGACGTAGGCTGAGGCGAAATTAACGCGCTGCAGTATCTCGTATCGATTTTTCGGCATATCGAGCCCGAGGATCGATATGGTGCCCTCGTCGTGAGAGGTGAGGCCGAGAAGCATGTGAATAGTGGTCGTCTTTCCGGCGCCATTTGGACCGAGGAGACCGAGGATCTCACCGCGCTCCGCGGCAAAGGAGATACCCTTAACCGCGGGGGTCTTGCCGAATTTCTTCCAGAGGTTAGTAACAACAACTGATTGCATGGGATGAGGGGCGTAGTGTCTATCGAAACGCGCGGTAAGTCCAGAAGGGCGGTCATCGTTGGTCCAAGATGTGGCGCACGGCTACCGACCCTCCCACATAGCTATCCATGCATGAAACACCTCAATCGCGCGCTCTTTGGAGCTGAAGGGCTCGGAGCCATCTGGGTCGAAGTGCGAGATGGTGTCCTTGGTAATGGTAATTGACTCCGGTGGGCGTGAATCGAAAGGACGTGGAAAGGGCCACATTTCGATGATGAAACGCTTCTTTGGCTCCTGATAGGTGATGAGGAGATGGTGGGTGACCTTGCCCTCGTTGTTCGGGATCGGTCGCTCAAGGTGCTGGGTGCTTGTCGGAGACAGCAGGATCGAATCAACCGTGCTCCATGCCGCTAAGATGTCTATCTCCTTGCCTGGCGTGTTGACCACTGGTCTACGAACAGCTGTTGGCTTGGGGTAGAGTTCGTCACGCACCGTAGCCGCAAAGTGTTGAGCGATCTTCTCAATCCTTCCTGTGCGATAGGCGTTGTGAATGGCCTGCGAGATAGGAGCAAGCGCCGCGTCACCCTCTCCGAGTTTGTGGTGAAAATGCGAAGCCAAGGTATCTGAAGAGAGTTTCCATGACGTCGGAGTAACGGAGATGAGAAATCGTCGCGTTCCTTGAGAGCTCACCCCTTCTATTGCTAATGCGGTGTCATCGAGGGAAAGAATTCGAAGAGCGCCAGTTGAGAGTGAGGCTTGGCACGAGGAGTACCGCCCTGTCGCGGTCTTGCACTGGCTATACAGCGTGCTCACGGGTGATTCAGCTAAATGTGGTAGCGCCCATGCGTTCATGCGATGCACCTGTGCTTCCTTGCACCTTTCATCTCCACCAGTGACGAGTAAAGAGTGGACACCCCGCGAGGCTCTCCCCATATCACCGTCCCTGATCATCTAATCCGAGGTTTCGAGCTAGGTGCTTCACCTAGATTGCGAAGCCTATGCTAATTGTATAGATAACAAGTGGTTATGGCGATTGGCCCGACCGTGTACCACCAATCCCCTGACCTCATCACGGGATTCCGACTCGTTACCCCCGGCGAAGACCTGATAGACTAAGGGGCAGTGCAAACGCTCCGCTTCCTTCTCGCCCATCTCTCGACATTTCGCCGCATCTTTTGGGTGCTGCTCCTCGTGGGCGCGCTCGACGGCATCTCGACCTTCGCCGTGCCCATACTGCTTGCGGAGTGCACAAAACCTCCCATCATCGTCGACCTCCTTCACCGACTTCTTCCAGGCATCGCTACCTGCCTTGTCCTGTCGATCGTATTCCAGTGGTGTTTGCGTTCGTGGGGGGAAAGCCTGACGGGATGGTTCGGTAATGAACTTCGCATAAGGCTCTTTGAACGCTCGGAGCGTTTGAGCATCGATGCCCTCTCTGCCTACCACTCGGGATATCTCGCCTCGTTGATAAACCAGGTCGCGAGCTCCGTTGGGAGCTTGTCCTCAATTATCGTCTGGCTGGTCGGTCATCTGGTCACGGTCCTTTCGCTTTGTATATTTTTTACGGCCCGCGAATCGGTAGAGATGGCGGTGGTAAACATCACCATCTTCGCTATCTTTGTCTCCGTTGGAGTGGGGCTCGCGCGCAAGATAGTGCCGCTCGCGGATGATAGGAATAGAACCCAAGCTGCCGTGATGGAGCGTTTCATCGATCTGTTGACCAACATCTCGACGATCAAGAAGCTTGGTGTTATCTCTTGAGCTGATGAGCTGCTTCGTCGTGAGTCAGAGGTGAATGACGCTTCGATAGCGCGCTTTCAGCGATCTCACGCCAACCGCAGCGTCTTGGCGAATCATCGCGCCCCTCAACAGGGCAGATGTCTATGGAACGGAAGGCCGTACGACGACTTCAACGAATCCCTAACCCACTCCTTTGCCGTCGTCTCTCAAGAGGCGGAGCTTTTCAACCTCTCTTTGCGGGAGAACCTCAAGATGGGATCCAGCGTGTCAGATGAGGAGATCCTCGCTATCCTCCATAGCCTCGGGTTGGGTGATCTCATGCACGCTATGCCAGAGGGACTCGACACTAAGGTTGGCGAGAAGGGGATGCGGCTCTCCTCGGGGCAAAAGCAACGGGTAAATATCGCCCGGGCGTTGCTTCTGAAGCGCCCCATCATTCTCCTTGATGAGCCAACCTCTCATCTCGACAAGGGAAGTGAGGAGCTTGTGGTTCGGTGTTTGCGAGGGCTCCCCCGTGATGTGACGCTTGTGATTGTCTCCCATCAAGGCGCGCGCGCGTCTCTGTGTGATAGGGAGTATCTTTTTGAGGACGGGTGTCTTAGGGAGAACGTCTGACCCTTACGCGTTCGCGGCGAGCTCGCGCGTAAACTCCCCCTCAATATCCGATCCGGTAGCGGCTTTGATGACGTTCGCGACAGACCGATAGGCCGGAATACTATCGAAAGGATTTACGTCGCCGGCTTTCTTCCATTCGTGTGTGATCTTAAAGGCGAGCTTATCCGCGACGCAGTCGAGCAGGAGGGTGGTCGTTACCTGCGGCGCGTAGCCTAAGCTCGCGAAGGTGAGTATGCTCTTAAAGTGCTCAAGGCCATAGCGAAAGAACCGAGGCTTTATCGGCGCGGCCATACCGAGGAGGCGGGTCGGGAGCCACGATGGCAAACCGCCAGCTCGCTCGGTCTCAAGAGAGTGGATGATATGATGCGTTCCCTCAAAACGATTGAAGGGTGAGTAACATACAACCTCGAAGGGCTCCCACTCAAAGTCCGTCCCTTTCTTGTCCACTGCCGCTACCCCACCTACCCGAAAAAGCTCATCGGTACGAGGGGGCGCGATGCCAGGTAAGAGGGTCTCGTGCGGATCTCGACCCTTACTATCGAGGAGCTCCCTCTGGTGAGGCCCCTGTGTGAGGACCGGCTCAACATAACGAAGACACCCATCGATAATGTCCGAGAGCTCCCCTTGCTGAAGGATGAGAGAGGTTTCGAACTCAAGTGAACGACCACCTAGAATCCAGTTTTTTGAGAGTTTGAGGTTGGGCATGGTGCCTGTGTTTCTTTTACCGAGGAGAGATCGACCCAGGGAAGTGAGGCAAAACTGACTACTAGTCTCACTCTGTGCCCCCACGTGAACGTTTACGAGCACGTTCACGTCCCAGGGTCCACAATCAGATTACTAGTAGGTTTTACCTCGCTTCCCTAGGGACATCGACCGAGACTCTCTCGCCGAGACGAGTGACCCATACGCCCGTTCGCCTCGGAGGGTTAGGTGTCATTATAAGTAAAAACCTGCCCCAATCTAGGCTCATTCTAGCGAACACCGAAAAAACTTAGGCACAGAATGGGCTAACCCGTGATAGGGAACTCGCTTCAACGACACTTGTTGCGTTTCGTGACCACAAACGGTCCGAGAAGCACAAACCAGCAAGGGCGTGTTGGAGGAGCATGATCGAGCTTGGAATTATCGACCTAAGCGCGGACGGACGCCGACGGATCGCTTCTCTCATCGAGACATGGACATGGACCTCCCCTGACTCTCACGTATCGGTTCCCCGTGTCTCCCTCACCTTACTATCTCTCGAAGAGATTCGCTTTAACGGCTCTCTCGACGTATGCGTCATCGGTCCCGAATTAATCAGTTGCGACGCGGCGTTCATATACACCGTTCGCCAGCAGTTGCCGGGAAAATTAATTATCTGCGTTCTGACCCAGCAGATATACTCTTTCGGGCTCGTCGAACAGCTGGGCCGTCTTGGTGTCGATGATGTTATCCTCGACACCGCGACCGCTGACGAGTTTTTTCGGCGTTTGGTGCTTCTCCAACGGAGACTCGATCAAAAAACGAAAGGTAAGCTGATCGTTGTCGGCTCATCGCGGGGCGGAGTCGGCTGTACCTTCATGGCCGCCAGTATCGGAGAGGGATACCTGGCAAGTGGCAAGCGGGTCTGTGTCGTTGATTGCGATGTTATCTCGCAGGACCTGACGAGGTTCCTGCAGGCGAGGCCCTTTGTGAGTGAGCCACTCAGGCTCCTACTCGATCAACAGCGAGTGGTCACATCCGAGACCGTTGCGGAGTGTTGCGTGCCGGTATGGAGTGATGAACCCAACTTCGTGTGCGTGCCCCCAGCGGCCGGGCAGGATGAGTCCATATTCGCCACCTCCAAGGCAGCTCGAGGTTTCGTAGCGGTGCTTGAGGTCCTGAAGACGCTACACGATGTTGTGATCCTCGACACCGCCTCGCTGCCGGCGATGACCTCTCACGCCCTCTTTCAGAGCTGCGATGAGGCTATCTTCGTCGCGAATCGTGACCCTGGTGGGGCGTTCGCTCATCGACAATCTCTACTCTGGCTCGCGGGATGTGTTCGGCCGGAGGCGCGGGTCTCGGTCGTTATAAACGATAACAGTGTAGCCACCGCTTCCCTGTCGGTCCTTCGGGCGGACGCCTTTTCGGTGCCAGGTCGTGATGTCCGAGAGGTCGTCATTCCCCGCATGCCGAAGGCGAGCCGATGGCCGTGCGGTGGGTGCACCCCCTACCAGTTCCTTGGTCGATTCGTTGATCGCCTTGTTGATCGCTCGTCGTTAGAGAGCGGTGCTTCGCGCTCGTTACGGACGGATACTCCTGGTGGGTATCTGTCGATCGTGGCCGGAAAGGTACGTGGGATGTTCGCCACACTTCGACCGAGGAAGAGAGGAACGCTTTCTGACGATACCGCTCCGCGGCATTCCTCGGAGCGGCATCTGTTTCCGGCCCTTGGATATACCGCACGGGCTTTGGAAGAGGGCGAGCTGGTGTCAAAGCCGGTTATCCTTTCGTAGATCAGGCAACCCAACAAACGTTTAGTTGTGACAAGGAGAGAATGAAATGAAAGCGAATCAAAGAAAGCAGGAGAGGGGCTACACACTTCTTGAGTATTGCGCCGGCGCGGCGATCATCGTGACCGTGTTGTATACAGCGCTCAATGGCCTGGGGGATCAACTGAGCCAGTTCTTGGGCAATATCGGCACCTGGGCCGTGAGTCACGCTCCAGAGAATAAGATTAACTAGGGGGATTCGTGGTCTCTCGAGCAGCTACGCCTTCAGCTCGTCGGCAAACACATGCAAGCCGCGTCCTTGGACTGGTTCTCATCGCACTGGGAATTGGTGGCGCGGTGTATGTGGCCGGATTGCGAAGAACCGCTGAGGTGCCGCTCGAGAGATCCCGAGCCTATGTTCCTGAGTTCCATGTTGTTGAGGTTCCGGTGCCTGACCGCCCGGTGGGAGCGGGCGTTATGATGCGCGATGTGCCTGTCCGCCTTGAGAAGTTTCCGGAGCATCAACTTCCCCGTGGAGTGGTAAGGGATATTGGACGAATTCGCGACGCGGTTACGCTCGTCGCGATTCCCGGTGGATTGCCGATACTCGAGGTAAACGTCGGACCGCCGGACCAGGCTTCAAATCCGCTCGTCGGGCGTATTCCGCCAGGAATGCGCGCGATGACGGTTCGGGTCGACGTCACCGCGGTGGTTGAGGGATGGGCTGGCAGTGGCTCTATCGTTGACGTCCTCATGGTCGATAAGAGCGGAACTACCGTTGTCGCCGAACAGGTAAAGATACTTTCAACTGAACGTTCGCTCTCGGCGCCGGTGAGTCTCGACAACGCCGCGGCCGTACCCAACACAGTTACCCTCCTCGTCACACAGGAGCAGTGTCTCGCGATCAATACGGCGGTCGCAGTGGGCAAGATAGCGTTCGCCTTGCGCGGTGGGCGGGACAGCGACGGGTGGCGAGACGGGGATTTTACCGCGAGCGATCTCTCGGGCCGCGATAGCAAGTCCAAGCAAGCAAAAGTGGAGGGCGTTTTTTCAGTTGGGAGTGGCTCTGAGCGACGGCGCTACGCATTGGTTCAGGGCACTTGGATACCGGCGGACACGATGCCGAGCGGATTTTTTGTTCATCAGGATACTAACGACAGGGGGGGCGATTGAAAGAGCATTTCCCTCACTCCCGCTATGCTCCAGCCCTCTCGCCGGTTTTGGCGCAGGTGCTCGATGAGGTTCGTCGAACGCTCAGTTGGCGCGCCTGCGAGCTTCCTACCGGTAGTCGAGCAGGTGACCTGGTCTCAAGTGTACAGGAAGCCGCTTCCCGTATGGGTGTGACCCTCTCAAGCTTTGAGAGGGACGAGATCCTGATTCACCTTGAGAGTGATGATCAGAACTTCGGTGTACTACAACCACTTATCGACGATCCCTCTATCTCCGATATCATCGTATCCAGTTTCTCCAAAGTCTCGATTCAGCAGGGTCGACGGAGCGTTCGAACGCAGGTCCGTTTCGCTGATCAGCGGTCATACGAGGCGTTTGTGGAGCGGCTTCTTTATCGAGCCGGTACCTCCTACTCAACGAAGCAACCGATCGCCGATGGAATGGTAGGCTCGTTCGTGCGAGTGCATGCTGTGCACAAATCGTTGTGCGATGAGGGGCCCTACATAACCGTCCGGATCAATCGTTTCACCTCCGTCGATATCGACGATCTCGTCCGCGTTGGCATGGCGCCACGGCCTGTTCTTGAGTATCTCCGGGCTGCCGTTGGGGTCGGAAAGACCCTTTTAGTTGTCGGAGAGGTCGGCACGGGAAAGACGACACTCGCCCGTGCCTTAGCCAGTACGGTGCCGCACGACGAGTCGGTGCTCGTGATTGAGGACACTCCCGAGATCCGCCTTGATCATCCTCATGTCCGGTATATCACGACACGCGAGGAGAATATCGAAGGGCAGGGGAAGGTTTCTCCCGCTCAGTGCATTCGCGCGGGCATGCGAATGGCGATGAATCGAGTTATCTTCGGAGAGATTCGTGATGCTGAGGCCGCTGAGGCGTTTGTCGATGTGTGTGCCTCGGGTCATCCGGGCCTGTCAACGTTGCATGGGCGAAGCGCCATAGACGCAGTCACGCGCCTCGAGCTCTTTCTCGCCCGAGCCCAACGGGGGGCTGATCGAGCGCTTCTCGGAACCCAAGTAGCGACCGCGGTCCAGGTGGTGGTCGTTGTTGATGTCTGTAAGGTAACGAGCACTCGACGAATTATGGATGTGCGGGAGCTTGGGCCCGTCGCGGATGGTGTGCTCCGGCAGCGAGAGATCTTCTCATATCGACACGTCGAAGGTGTCCCTTCGTGGGTTGTGTCTGGACGTGTCAGTGCCTTCCGCGAACGTCTAGAAAAGGCACCGTATCATTTTAGTTTCTCTCAATTACCGGAGAGGCTTGAGTTGTCGATCGATGTTTCCTATCGGGAGGCAGCGTTGTCGCTGATGCGTTAAATGATCAATCGTCGCGATCGAAAGGGAAAACGAATTCTTCGGCAGCTGTTAGCATCCTACCAGCGGACAACCGTTCCGGAGAGTGATCCTTGCATGCCGGAGTCCTCGGCATTGACTCGTCTTCTGACGCAGGCCCATGTTTCGCGGAAGGTTCTTAGCCACCGAATGCTGATGGCAACGGCCGCGGGTTTGGTGGTCTGGGTGGTGGTCGGTGGCAAAGCCGCCGCCGTGTCGTGGGCGCTTGGCGGGAGCTGGGTGTTTCTCGCTGTCTGGCTGAAAGCGAGGGCACACAAACGAGATATCGAACGAGATCTTCCCGCGCTGTTGACATCGGTGGCTTCCTCGGTGCGCGCTGGGATTGATCCCCTCGCCGCGGTCATTGGGGCCCGCGAGTATCTCCCGAGAGGGAGTATCCTGAGTAAAGAGCTTGATCAGGTGGGACACGCGCTCTCAGAGGGGCGTGATGAGGAGATAGTGCTGGAGGAGTTCTTGGCGGTCTATCGAAATCAGGAAGGGGAGCTTTTTAAGCGGTGCCTGATCCTCTCGCGTCGACACGGGGGTTCGTTGGCCGAATCCTTACACCGGATTACCAGGGTCGCGCGGCAACGCCAATCATTCCGCCGTAAAACCAGGGCGGCGTTAGCGATGCATCGAATGTCGGGTATCGGGATCGCGCTCTGTGCCGGGGCGATGGGAGCGCTTCAATTGACTATGAATCCTCAATCGGTTGACCTCGCGGTCAGCCATCCCGTCGGAGGTAAGCTCTTGGTTTTTGGAGGCGCCCTCATGGCGCTTGGTATCATCTGGATGATGATGATGGGGAGGGAGGTCTCGAGGTGATGAGGAGCGGCGGATTTTTCACTCTGGATACCACCGGATTTGAGGCCACGGCGCTTGTGTCGTTGCTCTTTGCGTTTGGGAGTTTGGGTGCGGGTGGCTTTGTATGGGTTCGAGCGAGCGATGTTGGTAACAGGGTGGCGCGAAGTCTTGTTGACCAGGCGCGCTCTGATCCGGGCCCATCTATCAAAAGCCCCGATAGAGCCTCATCGATAGGATATACCCGGTTGGTCGCGCGGCTCCTAGGAGCGTCCCTCTTCGCCGCCTTCGGACTCTATTTGAAAGATACTACGCCGGCGCATGTCTTTGTCTATGCGATGTTTGGCGCGGTTCTCGGAGACCTCCTTACGAAGGGCCAGGATAAGCGAAAGGAAAAAACGCTCGCTCGGAGGTTGGAATTCGCTCTGCCTATGGCGATGGAGCGGGTGGTTATGGCTGTCGGTTCCGGTCTCGATATCCTTCCCGCTCTTTCTGAGGTCGCCCGCAAAAGTACCGATCCTGTATCCGAACTCTTCCGCAGGATCGTTTCTCTCTCTGAGGGAGGTATGCGGGTGGAGCATGCTCTCCAGATCGTGGCGGACGGTAGCCCGTCGTCGTCGGTCAAGCACGCCCTCGTGCATCTTGGACTAGCCTATAAACAAGGGGGTGAGGTGATTCGCCCCCTTAAGGAATTGAGTGACGCCACGCAGACTCACTACCAAGAGGGAGTTGAGGAGGAGATCGCCAAATTACCTGTTAAAGCGGTGCTGCCCCTCATCATCACCTTTACGGGACTTATTATCTGTTTTCTTACCGTTCCTATCGTTCAGGTCGGGGACTCATTGGAGAGATTTTCGCATGTCACCAAATGAACGTGGCTCAGCATCACTTCTTTGCGCGGTTCTCATGCCACTGTTCTTCGTATTGCTGACCGTGGGGGTCGAGACCTCCCGTTATTTTGGGGCGCGCGAATCGCTTTTAGCGCTCCTTGATAGAGAGATGGCTACATCCCTCCGTCTCAATGACACGCGGGAACAAGCTGAAGAGCGATTACGTGAGGGGGTTACCGCTCTGGAATTCCAACTAGCGGACCTCAATGTGCGGATTGAGCGGCAGGGTTCGATGCTGGAGGGAGTTGTACGTGGCGTCTATCAGGTTCCGATTGGTTCGTTGGCCGCGCGCCTGACCGGTGGGACACCGGACGGTATTCCGTTGGCGGTATCGTCGCGTGTTCGTCGACCTCGCGCCGCAGCGCTTATCGTCCTCGACCGTTCAATTGAGGCGGGGGCGAATCCCTGCGACGAGGATGGATTGAAAGCTCGAACTCAAGCCGTATCGCGATTAGGTGCACGTTTGCGAGAGGAGGGAATGTCACGGATCGAGATCGCTGTTTTTCCCGGCACAGCCCAGGAGCTCGATCGCCTCCATGAAGGGGACGATCTTCCAAGGTGTCCCGTTACGGATACCTCGCTCGGCCGTGTCGAGAGCATCCAAGGGGTGTCTCGTCGTTATGTACCGGAGCCTCTGACCTTAGCGGAACACGCGGCGCGGCTCTTCCTTCACGCATCGGAAGGTAACGGTGCGGAGCGAAGATCGTTAGTAATGATCGCCTCAACCTACGATTCAAACGTCGACGTGTTCTCGACCACCGCTGCGCTCGTGGAGCGAGATGCTGAGATGCGGGGCACGAGCGTTCGGAGCGTCGGTATCCTCGTGGATCAATCCCCGAATGAGGTGTCGAACGTCGCTTTTGGCTCACGTGGTCGAAGCTCGTTACTTCGGATCTCGGATGAAGAGCTGCAGTCTCCTTCCTTTGAGGTCGCTCTTCTCCGCCACATCCAGGGACATACGGTAGTAGCGAGGTAGCATGAACGATCGGTCGCGTACTGAGAGGGGGATGGGACTGCTAGAGGGAGCGCTCTGGACCATCGCTCTGGTTCCGATTGCGGTTACCGGGCTCTCGGCTATGGCGAGTGTGCATGACCTCAACGTTCTCTCCCGGGTTCCTCACGATGTGTTACGGGAGCTTTCCGTATCGGGCCTGCGCTGGATGCCTGATGGAAAAAACGGACGCTTTGAGGCTGATATAACCTCCCTTCGACGCGAGATAACAAGTATCGCTGAGCGAGCTCTCGCTGAGGCTGAGCGGGGTATGATCAAGGCGGGTCCGGTCGCCTCAAAGGCTTGTTTTTGGATATTCTCGGTTAATTCTAGCACCGGGAGGCTCGAATCGCCGATATGGAGTGAGTGTGACACGCGAGGACCGACGACCGGAGAGCTGTCGCTCACCGTTCCTCTTGAGGTGGAGCGGGTAGGCGCTCAGGGCGTCTCGCTTGGGCATGGGAAGGGGTTTGCGGATCGGGTTGTGGTGACAGGGGTCGCCGTGGGGGCTGATATGTGGCGACCGCTGGAGCCGGGGCGTCGGTATCACGTCTCACCCGCCGCGATCTCATTCGCGCGACAGGAGGTGATGTTATGAGGGGCGTTCTCCAATCATTGGTGGCCTTAGCCAGGAAACGTCCCATGAGTAAGCGCGCGGGCGCGCTTCCATCTCTCGTACGTGCGCTTGACGATCTCGTGCCTCGGAAAGTTATGAGAGAGGTGGTCGCGTCCTCTCATGATAGGCGCCAATGGGGCGTGCTCGCCGCGGCGTGGGTCGGTGTTAGCGAACGTGAGTTCTTTGAGGAGGCGGCGAAGTGCATGGGAGTGCCGCTGGAAGGGCGTTTC
>JAULVA010000038.1:7499-10611 GCA_032111275.1 Bdellovibrionota bacterium | reverse complement strand
TGTTCACGAAGAGCTGCGCGAGCTTCTTCGCTGCCGCGTCGTACGCTGCCTTGTCCTTCCAGGTGTTTCGAGGCACGAGGACCTCAGAGGGCACCTCTGGGCACGCGGTGATCACTTCGAATCCGAAGGTTTCATCCTTCTGCGTTGGAGCCTTGGCAAGCTCTCCGCTATGAATCGCGTCGATGATGTGTCGGGTAAGGCTCAGCTTCATGCGCGAGCCAACGCCGTATCCACCACCTGTCCAGCCCGTGTTCACGAGCCATACGTTCGCCTTATGTTGCTTCATCTTCTCGGCGAGCAACTCCGCGTATTTCGCTGGATGCCATACAAGGAACGGTCCACCGAAGCACGGTGAGAAGGTCGCTGTTGGCTCAGTTACTCCCATCTCCGTTCCCGCGACCTTAGCGGTGTAGCCGCTGATGAAGTGGTACATCGCGTGATCTGGGGAAAGCTTGCTCACCGGTGGAAGTACGCCGAATGCGTCGCAGGTGAGGAAGATGAGGTCGGTTGGGTGGCCAGCGACGCAGGGAATCTTCGCGTTCTTAATGAACTCGATCGGATACGCGCCACGGGTGTTCTCTGTAATTGATTTATCGTGGAACTGCACGGTGCGCTTCTCAGCGTCAAGCACCACGTTCTCAAGCACCGCTCCGAAGCGAAGCGCCTGGAAGATATCCGGCTCGCTCTCTGGCGTGAGGTCGATCGCTTTCGCGTAGCATCCACCCTCGATGTTGAAGATACCTGTGTCCGACCAGCAGTGCTCATCATCTCCGATGAGCATCCGCTTAGGATCCGCTGAGAGGGTTGTCTTTCCGGTACCGGAGAGTCCGAAGAGCACGCTTGAGCGTCCGTTGTTCTTATCCGCTGTCGCCGAGCAGTGCATCGAGAGGATGTCGCGCTTCGGCATGAGGTAGTTCATCACGGTGAACACGCCCTTCTTCATCTCTCCCGCATACTCGGTGCCAAGGATCACGAGCTCACCTTTCTCGAAGTTGAGGTCGATGCTGGTCTTGGAGGTCATGCCAGGGGTGTGGCGATTCGCCGGGAACTCTCCCGCGTTGAAGATGACGAAATCGGGTGTTCCGAAATTTTCGAGCTGCTCAGGGGTTGGGCGAATGAGCATCGTGTGCATGAAGAGCGCGTGGTAGGGGCGCGAGCAGATAACTCGCACAGAGATCTGCGAGGAGGGGTCCCATCCGGCGAATCCATCGAAGCAGTAGAGGGTGTCGCGGGTATTCAGGTAATCAACGGCGCGCTCCCGGTTGATGTCAAAGATGTTCGGCTCAAGAGCGACATTCACATTTCCCCACCAGATATCTTTCTGGGATGGGTCTTCCCTCACGATCCGTTTGTCTTTCGGGGATCGTCCCGTTTTGGCTCCTGAGTACGCTACGAGCGCACCAGAATCAGCGATGCGAGTGCCCGGCTCCTTCAGAATGGCCTCTTCGTACAGTCGACAGGGAGCGAGATTCCGATGGACGGTTGTAACGGTAATGCCGTGTTGCTCAAGGGAGAATGATGCCATGGGACGCTCCGGGACCTTGTTTAATTTCAGCTATCTACGTGCGTGATCACCTTATCACGATCAGGCCTAAGGTATCAAAGGTTCAGGGGAGTTATCTGCGGGGAATTATCACGCGTGAAGGGGGGTGATACGCCTGTGATTCCGCTGAGGTAGGAGCTCCTTGGACCCTCTCAGAACATTGGTGATCCTGACCTCTCTCATGGCGCGGCATGTTCTCGGGAGGGATTCCCCGCGATAAGGGCGTTTCACCCGTCTTATCCCCCTTCATTTCCGATTTTGGATCGGAAGTCTTTTCGGTCGGGAGGTTTGCCGTGGCTACGGCATGATAGCCCCGGACTTGTCCCTGGGAGAATTACCGTATGCATGAAAACAGCCTCACGTTCCACTTTGAAGGAAACTCTCGCATTGAGCTGGTGAAAACGGATGTGCGAATCGCTCGCACCTCACGCACCTTAACGTGTATTCGAGGAAAGACCCCCGGCGCCTATCTCGCGTGTGGTAGTTTTCAATGGACCTCGGGAGTTCGAGGTGTGTGCGCCGTCTTTCTTCGCTTTATGATCTCAGAGATGAGCGACCTCGTTGAGTGCTGTTTAGTCGGTCGTAAGGGGAGTCTCGCCGCCTCGCTTGACTACGCGTTGAGTAAGGGGCCCGCGTGGCTCGGTGAGATGTTCGGGAATGGCGTTAAGGGGCATCAGACCGCGCGGCGGATCTTGAAGGTCTCTAACCCGAATAGAAAGCGACCGGGGCCCGTAGCGATATCGGTCAATAAAAATACTGTATCGTGGGATCAGGTTCGGATCTACTGGGATGGCCGGCTTATCACCGATGTAGCCCAGCTTCACGCTATGCTTATCGCAATTGAGGAGCAGGGTGGTGATGAGTCGGGCCGAGACGGTGGGCGAGAGGCCGTGCTATCCCAGACCGCGGTTGTCTAAAGGTCTGAGAGTCGCGCTTCTCCGCGGCTGAAATGTACGCGACCTCACTGCGAAATTTTTCGGTATTCCACCGTCTAGCGGTGTGGCATTCTCTTCGCGTCTCCTTAGTAGATGCTGTGAGGGTGCCCCTGTATGACTGCCGTTTCTAAACGCCGAAAGAAGCCCGCGGGAGCCTCGCCAGGTAGCGTCGTGTACGTTGGCGCGGAGAAAACGACCCCCGTAACGGTGTCCTGTATTCAATACTCCGCCGACCGGTACGAGGCTCCGCGCATCGTTTCTCCTAAGGAGTGTCGTCCCGTTCCATCAGCATCAGGTGTAACTTGGTATACGGTCGATGGCGTTCATGACGTTGAGATCTTAAAAACTATCGGAGAGAACTTCGGTTTGCACCCTCTCGTCGTGGAGGATATCGGCAACACCACACAACGCCCTAAACTGGAGGGTTTTGACGGTTACTACTTCTTGGCCACCAAGATGATCACGTATGACACGCGCTCGTCGAAGCTCAAATCCGAGCACGTTAGTTTGGTTTTTGGCCAGGGATTCGTGTTGTTGTTCCTTCAAGATCCTGGCGATCTTTTCGCGCCTATCCGACATCGTCTTGAGGCCGGTAAAGGAAAGATTCGTGAGAGCGGCTCTGATTACCTCGCCT
>JAULVA010000038.1:5798-7489 GCA_032111275.1 Bdellovibrionota bacterium | reverse complement strand
CCGTTGTTGACTATTATTTTCATGTATTAGAAGAGCTCGGTGAGCGGATCGAACACCTTGAGGACGAGGTGGTCAGCAACCCGACGGCTCGCACCCTTCGAACGATCCATCATGTAAAGCGGGAGCTTATCGCTTTGCGACGATCCATTTGGCCGATGCGCGAGGTCGTCAACGCGTTGATTCGAGACGAGTCACCCCTCGTATCGAAAGGGGTGAAGATCTTTCTTCGAGACCTCTACGACCATACGGTGCACGTTATCGATTCAGTAGAGACGCTGCGGGACATTATAACCGGCACGTTAGACGTCTATCTCTCAAGTGTGAGTAATCGTCTTAACGAGGTCATGAAGGTACTCACGGTGATGTCGAGTATCTTCATCCCGCTCACCTTTATCGTGGGTGTCTACGGCATGAACTTTCAGTACATGCCGGAGCTTACGTGGCGATGGGGATATCCCGCGGTGTGGCTGTTCATGATCGCGTTGTCGTTCGTGCTCTTAGCGATCTTCAAGCGGAAAAAGTGGATGTGACGCTACGCTGAGGGTTTCCAAATCGGTAGGCGGTACACTATGGTGGTAGGATAGCTTGAGTATCCTCTATCGCGTTCACCTATGTCTCTTCCTTCACTCTCTCATCGCGCTCAAAAAACCCCCGCTTCGCCGATTCGTCGCCTCGCTGGTTTGGCGCAGCAAGCGGAGGAAAGAGGAACGAAGGTGTTTCGCCTCAATATAGGCCAACCCGACATCCACTCGCCCGCTGAGTTTCTTGAGGGGCTCGCTCACTACAGTGAAAAAGTCGTGGCGTATGAGACCTCTCAGGGACACAAGGCCCTGATCGACGCGTGGAGTGAATCTCTCAATACCGATTACGGCATCGATGTGGGTGAGCCGCAGATGCTGATCACTATGGGGGCGAGCGAGGCGCTTATCTTTACCTTCATGGTGTGCTGCGATCCGGGGGATGAGATCCTTATCTTCGATCCGACGTACGCGAACTACATCGGTTTCTCGGCGATATCAGGTGTGCGGCTTGTGCCTCTACCGTGTTCGATTGAGGAGAAGTTCCCAATTCCGACCCGCGCGGATATAGAGCGTTTTATCTCTCCCTACACTCGAGCGATCCTCCTGTGTAATCCGAATAATCCTACGGGGACCGTGGCCACCGATGAGGAATTGCGGACATTACTCGAGGTGTGTCGGGAAAAGGACCTCTATCTCATTGTTGATGAGACCTATCGGGAGTTCGTCTACGACGGACGAGAGCCTCGGTGTATCTTTCAGCTCGCGCCGAATGATCCTCGGGTCGTGGTTGTCGACAGTTTATCGAAGCGTTTCAGCCTCTGTGGGGCGCGCATCGGATGTATGATTACGTGGAACGAGGAGCTGCGAAGGGCCGCGTTCCACATCGCACAAGCCCGACTCGCGGCGCCAACGATTGAGCAGCATGCCGCGGCTCATATGATTCGAAGCGTCTCCTCTGATTATGTGGCGAAGGCCCATGCTGAGTACCTCGCTCGAAGGACCGCGGCGGTGGACGCCTTGTCGAAGATTACAGGTGTCGTGGCTCATGCTCCGGAGGGAGGTTTCTATCTACTGGCGAAGCTTCCTGTCGCAGATGCTGAGGACTTCGCCCAGTTCATGCTCACCGATTTCTCGCACGAGGGCGCAACCACGTTTGTGGCTCCGGCAGCG
>JAULVA010000038.1:0-5788 GCA_032111275.1 Bdellovibrionota bacterium | reverse complement strand
GGCGGGACAGAGTACGATAAGAATTGCGTTCGTCCTCAAGGAGTCGGATACTCGCCAGGCGATACGAGTCCTGGCGGAAGGGCTTACAGCCTATGCCCAACGTGTTGGTGGCAGGTAACGCGGAGCTTCTCTCATGAAAAAAACGTTCCTCTCTCTTCTTAGTCTCGCCATGTTGCATCTTCCCATGGGGGTGACACAGGCTGTCGCTGAGCCGGAGGAGCCGTACGATCCGTGGGAGCCTATGAACCGTGGGATCTTCGATTTTAATGACTACCTCGATATACATATCCTTGAGCCGGTAGCTCGGTTCTACAAAGAGAACGCTCCGGAACCGGTGTACACTGGCGTTGGAAATTTCTTCTCCAACCTCGAATATCCAAACTTTCTAGTCAGCGATATCGTCCAGGGAAAATTCACGCAGGCGTGGAACCACACGGCGCGGTTCTTCATTAATACAACGGTGGGCGTGCTCGGATTCATGGATTTCGCGACCGATTGGGGATACCCGTTCCATGATGAGGACTTCGGAATCGCGCTGGCCTATCACGGCGTTCCCTCGGGCCCCTATCTCGTCGTGCCGCTCTTTGGCCCAATGAACGTGCGCGATGGAATCGGTGAGATCGTTGATGGATTCATCAATCCGATCGGATGGGTGGGGTATTCCTCCCTCGATGATGGAACGAAGATCGCTATCGCGCTTGGCGCCCTCAGTATCCGCACCGTGCAAACTCGAGCCGGACTGTTGCAAGCGATTGAGACAGCGAAGGAAAGTTCCGTGGACTACTATCTCTTCGTACAAGGTGCCTACTACCAGTACCGTCACGGTATGTTGACCGATGGCAAGGATGACGACGAAGATGATCAATTCGAACAGCCGCCACTGCCGCAGGGTACCTTCAAGGGGCTTGAGGCTAACGGATGGAATGACTAAAGAATCCTTATGTCAGTTGAAGTCACCGGCAAGTATCTAGGCGCTAAGAAAGTTCAACTCGTCCATGGGCCTTCAGGTGAAGTACTCATCACCGAGGCGCCAAGGGATAATGGAGGGGAGGGGAAGAGCTTTTCTCCCACTGACCTTGTGGCGGCTGCCTATGGGTCGTGTGTTATGACAACGATCGCCATCGTCGCCGAGCGTTCATCGTTGAGCGTTGAGGGTATGCATATGCGAGTTGAGAAGCACATGCAGAGTGAGCCGCGAAGAATTGGTCAAATTCCCTTGGAGGTTCATCTTCCTGAGTCCCTCACGGAACAGGACCGCCGCAAGCTTGAGCGCGCCGGGCTCGCCTGTCCCGTTCACAAATCCCTTCATCCTGATGTGAAGGCGGAGATTACGTTTGTGTATGATGTGAGGTAGGGGCAACGCCCTCGAACCGCAATTCCGGAGTGCCCGTATCCTTACGGGCCGGGTATGTATCCATGTGTCAAATTGCATCGCGACCTATGTCGCGACCTGAAACGGCGATCGCCATTCCGGCCTGTCAGGAGACAGGCCCTCCGGGGTGGATGGATTGGACGGATGTCCCGAGGTGTGGTCGCCGAAATACCCTATAGCCCCCGCGCCGGCTCCCTGAGTACAGTTTCCCAGTGGCATCCCGTCAAACATCCCGCAGTCATGGTCCTTCGCTCACGCTCATCTGTCTTGGGCTTCTAGCTTTCTCGCTCTATCTCCATCTCCGCCTCGTGCCGTACGCGGACGACGACGCGTACATCCACATGCGCGTTGCCCGTCATTTGTGGGACGCGGGTTTGCCCTACTTCAACATCGGGGAGCCGGTGATGGCCTCGACCTCACCGTTGTGGGTGATTCTCACGTCGCCCGCGGCGATCCTCGGATCACTTCAACCGCGTGCGGTGGCGGTCTTCAACGCCTTCGTTCTGGTAGCCGCGGCTCTCTCGTGGGCGCTCCTCTATGGGCACATAGCGCGCGTACGTCCGGGCCGTGAGCTTACCCTCGCGGCACTCGTCGTTTTCTTCACCCTCGTCCCATCAAGCATCGGTTTGATGGAGACACCGATGGCGCTCTTATTTGTGGGCCTCGGATTGCTTGCTCTGGTACGAGATTCCTCCTTTGGTGTGCCACTCTTGTGCGCATCCGCGTTTATTCGACCGGAATGCGCGGTGTTCGCGGCGAGCGGTATCGTGTGGAAGATAGCGCACAAACGTCCATGGAGTGTTCGAGAGGTCCTGACCGGCGCCGCAACGATTGGCGCTCTCGCCTGGTTCCAACTTCATTTCTTTCATGGATTATATCCCCACACCGCGGCCGCGAAGGAGATCGTCTATCGTCTCACCGGCGCCGAGTTTGTTCGGCTGCTTTTCATCGCAAGCTATGGGGGATTGGTTTCGAAGTTCGTTCTCCCGCCAGTGGTGTGCGCCGCTATCGTTATGCTCGTAGTGATACTTCTCAGCCAAAAGAAGATGAGCGCTGAGACCATTACCCGAGAGGTCAGCTCCTTTCCGCTGATGGTAGTGCTTCTTCCCGCCCTCGTGATCTTATCGGTCTACGCTTTGAAACTCGTACTGGTCTTTCCCTGGTACACAGCTCTCTTTTTGGTGCCCATCCATCTCGCTATCCTCAGAGATGCCTTTCGTTTGAGTGGACGCGCGAGATTATTGGCGATCACCCTTCTTATTCCCTGGTTCGCCACGACGGTGTGCGTTGTGATCGGCTCCCAAAATTTCGCGTATCTTCCATTTTTTGAGTCCGGGGCGCGCGCTCGAAAGCTCAAGCACCTCGGTGAATGGTTGGCGCTCGAGCACGGCGGTGACAAGATCGCGGCACCCGAGATCGGCGCGTTGGGATTCGCCTTCCCAGGATCTCTCGATGACACGGTGGGCTTGGCGTCTCCCGGCTCCTTGCGCTTTCATCCCCTCAAGGTTCCGGAGCAACGACCGACGGGCTTTCATGGTGGCGTGCCCGCACGATTGATTCAGGAGAGCCTGCCTGGGGTGATTATAGGGCTCGACGTGTTCATGACCGATTTCATGAACTCACCGATCTCTGAGCGCTACGACATGAGAAAGGTACCGCCTGTCTTAGAGGAGGACCGCGAACGGCTCGGCACCGCAAAGGTGTTCGGCGCGGATACCTTAATAATCGCTCTTCGAAAGGATCGATGAACTCGTGCCGCGCGCTACAGAGGTCCTTTCACCACGCGTCCTCTTATTACTCGCCCTTTTAGTACTCAATAGTCGCCACGTCTTGTACGCTCGCGCCTCGAATCGCGTCTATCTCAAGCTCGACGACGAGGCGGGGGTCTACGAGCTTTACCACCTGGACCATGCTGCTCGCTGGTCGCACGGTTTCAAAGACCTCGCGATGAGCCCGCGCGTAGTCTTCCCACTTGCTCATATTGGTGACGAAGAGGCGGGTGCGAACGACGTCCTGCATGGTGAATCCACGACTGATCAGGATGGTCTTTATAGCGGCTAGTACGGTCTTGGTTTGCTCGTACGCGTCACCTGGGGCGGTCACTTCACCTTTGTAGTTCATGGCGGTAGTGCCGGACACAAAGAGGTGGTCACCTACGTGGACGGCTCGAGAATAACCACGAAGCGGCTCGAAAGGGGAACGGGAAAGGATGTTTGTGCGGACAGAATCAGTCGTCATGCACTGACTGTGCCACACCTTTTTTGAGGGGTAAAGTTAGGGTTTGAGCCGCTGAGAGATGTGGTTTTAGTACCGCACGTCCATAGTCTCAAGTTGCGGTTCGTACGCCCGCACATGGACGGTGGAGTCAGGGTCAGAACCCGTGTCGAACACCAGGTAATTCCCGGATATCCATCCACGTGAGCCATCACTGGTGATGATTCGATACCAACCGCTTGTCCGGTGTTCGATCGTCACAACGTTGTCTCGGGAGAGGTGAGAGATGATCGATTCACGAGGTCCGGGCCCGATTCGAAGTGGTGATCTATCCTTGGTCACCCGCGCTACCTCAGCGTCAGCGCTCGGTTGAGCGTTCGGGGTCGCGATCGTTACGGATGCCGCCCGTGCCCGTATTCCATCGCTCTCGTCGGCGCGGGATTGGGCTGGCGCGGTACCATCCTCGAGTTGACGAGTGAGTTCACGCGCGCGTTCCTCTGATAGAGCCAGTTTGCTCTTCGTGCTCTCTAGCTCTTGAGTGAGCAAGTTTATTTGGGCTTCAGCTATCGCGAGGCGGTGTTCTAAATCCTTAGCCGAAGGGCTCTCCACTTTTGACTGTATCTGTTTGCGCTTACTCGCTGATTTCGCTGACACGGGAACGAGAGAAGCGCCGCGCGGCGCACGTGGTGCAGGGGGATCCACCTCTTCGTACGTCACAACGGGAACGGTTGCGGGTGCTTCCTGTGTCACTTTCGGGTTGGTTTCCGATTTCGGTGTGGGAGTGGCCACGTTTCTTACCGAGCGCTCAGTTGTACCTTTGGGGGTGCTTGTCTCGTTCGATATCTGCTTAACATCAGCGAGGGATGGTTTTTTCGCCTCCTGCGGGGCTTTGTCGTTCCCAACGCTTAACTGCTTCAAGAGTTCGTCCTCGATCGATCGCAAACGAGACTCTCGGTCGCTCTCCTCGGTGGCCGTGACCTCAGTTATCGTTGTCTCCGTGATGCGTATGGTATCAGCTACCTCGATATCCGGTGTCGCGTGTGTTGTCTGGAGCGGTGTGACGAAGATGACGAGGAGGAGCGCCGCGAGTGCGCGGGGTGTGAACGAATGACCGGGCAGTCGCTTGGTGAAACGCTTGGCAAAGCGATTGGTGAAACGGCGATGTTGAGAATGCCTGGTCATGTACTTCCGTGAAACCCTAGCAAGCAGCCTTCCGTGGTTCTCCCACGTGAGTGAAACCAAAACTGCCGTTATCGTAATCGGCTGACTGGTTAATAACTCCGAGCGTGCCAGACATGGTAAATCGTCCGATAATTTTATTCAAACGAGGGTTCGAGAAGGTGTAGCACTCGCCGCGCGGTGCGACGTATGTATATGATTAGGTTGAGGTGTTTGAGATGGGATCTGTCGGTATTAGAAACGGCCCCACATCGGGGGAGAATTCAGAGATTCGAGCGGTTGTGCTCGATATCGACGGGACCCTGTGTTCCCTGACCCATGGCGTGGGAATGATTTACCACAATCTCCTGAGAGAGCGGGGGCTTGTCAGTGAGAGCTCCACGCTTGAAGAAGCGGTTCGACAGGTGTGGTCAGGGTTTCAGGAAACCTACCTGAACACACAGGACAATTATCGAACAACACACGCGCGAGAGCGAGAGGTATGGCTTGAGTTCGTTCGCCGTGTATGCGCCGCAGCACAGATCCCGCTCGGAACGGACGATGCTGTTGTTGAGTTCATATATGAGGCGTTCGCCTCGCGGGCGTATCGGCGCGTTGAGCCGGGAGCGATCGATTTTCTGCGGCGCGCTCGCGCTCGAGGTCTCATCCTCGTGGCCACCTCCAATAACGATTCACGAAGTAAGGTGACCGTGCGTGAGCTTGGGCTGGATGAGTACCTCTCACGGGTACTTGTCGCGGGAGACCTGGGGTGGAAGAAGCCCTCCCCGAATTTTTATGACGCGCTCTCCGCTCATATCGCGGTACCACCCGCGAACATTCTCCATGTAGGTAATGATAGAGGGCTCGATGTGGAGGCCGCGATGCGCAACGGATTTTCCGCGGTGCTCTATGCTCCGAAAGGCGGAGCTCCTTCGCCAAGCGTGGCGTCGTTTAGTGAATTGGGAGATATGTTGGGGCTCTAGGAACGCGGTGAGCCGCCGCTCGGGATTCGCGGTGCTCTGCATCCGTATCCTCCTCATCTTC